>DAINBU010000005.1:73901-93398 GCA_036732755.1 Planctomycetota bacterium | reverse complement strand
CGCGTCCTCTTTGCAACGTCCTCGAACGACGTCCGACATCGTTGCTGCGCCACGGATGTGGATCGGCGCCGGCAGGATCGGATCCGCGTCGAAGGTCGTCCGGTGGTCGATCGGTCGATGCGCGCGCTGAGAGGAGGAAGGGGGCCGGATGACGTGGGATGAGGTGAGGAAAGTGGCGTTGAAGTGGCCGGGGATGGTGGACGCGCGGTCGTACGGGACGCCGTCGCTCAAGGTGTGCGGGAAGTTCGTGGCGCGGTTGCGCGAGGATGGCGAGACGGTCGCGCTGCGGGTCGACGTGCTCGAGCGGCAGGAGCGGATGGCGGCGGATCCGGCCGCGTTCTTCATCACCGACCACTACGCCGACTACCCGGCCGTCGTCGTGCGGCTCGCGAAGGTGAAGCGCCGCGACCTCGCCGAACTGATCGAGGCCGCATGGCGCGATCTCGTGCCGAAGAAGCTGGTCGCCGACCACGAAGCCGGCCGCGCCGCGCCGCCGCGCACCCGACCTCCCTTTCGAACAAGAAGCGACGACGCCCGCGGAAGTGATCGAGGTCCCTCGCGACGGTCACCTTCGAATCCCTCTCGCCGAGCATGAACCGCTATCGCCCGCGGCGTAGCAACGTCGTCGGACGTCGTCGAGGGAGGGCCTCGAGGCGCCGTCGGCGCGGCCCGAATCCGGGGGACAGGTCACAGGCACGCTGCCCGGCGAAGCCCGCGACCCATTGGCAGTCACCGAACTCGCGCTACCGTCCTGCCCGACATGAACTGCAACGGACTGAAGCTCTTGCACCGAATCACGATGGGTCTCACCATCGCGCTTTCATCGCCTTCGACGTTCGGGCAGGAGGAGATTTGGAAGGTGCGCGGCGATCAATTAAACCAAGGACTCGGGAACATTCTCGATTCGGTCGGGGATCTAACGGGCGATGGAATCCCGGAAATCGTGGCTTGCGGAAGCGGCCTGGCGCGCGTCCTCTCTGGCGTCGATGGATCGACCGTGTATTCGAATTACGGGACGAACCCCACCGACGGGTTCGGCGGCTCGCTCGCAGTCCTCGGAGACGTCGACGGAGATGGTGTATCGGATTTCGCTGTGGGCGCTTCCGGTGTTGACAATTCACTAACGAATCAGGGTGCAGTATTCGTCTATTCGGGCCAGGCGGGAGCACTCATTTACTCGGTGTACGGCAGTAGTGCAGGTGACGCTCTGGGGTGGGCATTGGCGGCACTCGGCGACGTGAACGCCGACGGGATCGGTGATTTCGCCGTCGGCTCTATCGCAGACTATGCGCTTGTGCTCTCCGGCGTCGACGGCAGCCTGATCTGGACTCTCACGAGTCCAACAAAACCGCTTTTCTTTGGAAGGTCGCTTGGCGGCGGTGGGGATGTCGACGCAGACGGTGTTCCCGACGTCGTCGTCGGAGACATCTATTCGTGGTACGGCATAAAGGATGGCGGTGCGGCGTGCGTGTTCTCCGGAGCGACCGGAGCGTTGCTGCACGAGTTCGGATCGACGGAGATCGATGCCTACTTCGGATACAGCGTCACGATCCCCGGCGACGTCGACCTGGACGGATTCGCGGACGTCCTGATCGGTGCACCTGCGGACGATCGGCTCCTCGTCGGTGGTGGCGGCTACGCGGCGGTCTACTCTGGCAAGGACGGGTCGATTCTGATGTCCTTCCTGCCCTATGACACGAACTACGCGCGGTCCTGGAGCATTGGGGTCTGCGTGGGCGGCGCCGGCGACACGAACGACGACGGTTATCCCGACCTCCTGATCGGGGCGCCGAGCTTCAGCGCCGACTACGTGCTCGGGACCTCGACGTTCCTCTTCTCCGGTCGCGACGGCGGACTGCTCTACCACTTCCATCCCGACGGTCCGAGCAGCGGGGTCGGGAACGCGCTGGCACGCGCCGGCGATCTCGACGGAGATGGGCTCCCGGACTTCGCATTCGGTGCGTGATTCGAGGACAACGGTTCCCTGCAGTATGCCGGCAGCGTGAGCACGTGGCGCGGTCACAAGTTCTTCGTCGACACGCTGCCTCACAATGCCCACAGCTTCGACCCCGTGACGATGATGATCGGACAGGGAGTCGCCGGCAATTTCTACGCCCTCTTCCTCCGCAGCCTGAACGGGACGCCGACGTTCGCTCTGTTGAGTCTGGGAGCGCTCGACGCGGCGGGTCGCTCGAGCCTCTCGACGACGATCCCGCCGGGGCTCGGCTTCATCAGTCTGGATCTGCAGGCCTTGACGCTCGACGCCAACGGGAAGCTCGTCCCGAGCAACGTCGAGACGTTCACGACCCAGTGATCGGTCTCCCTGGCCGGCGAGCGTGCCTGGACGCCCCGCGCCGGCCGCCAGGACGGCTCGCCGACGATCCGAACGACTACTCGTGCCGCAACGCCTCGATCGGATCCATGTACGCCGCCCGCCGCGCCGGATAGAGCCCGAAGATGATCCCGGTCGCCATCGAGATCAAGAGGGCGAGCCAGATCGACCAGAGGGTGAGCATCGTCTCCCAACCGGTCAGGCGCGAGAGGAGCGGCGCGCCGCCCAGCCCGAGCGCCACGCCGAGCATCCCGCCGATGGTCGAGATCACGACCGTTTCGACCAGGAACTGCAGCACGATGTCGCCGCGGCTCGCGCCGAGCGCGCGGCGGATGCCGATCTCGCGCGTCCGCTCGGTGATGCTCGCCAGCATGATGTTCAGGATGCCGATGCCGCCGACCAGCAGCGAGATGCCGGCGATGATCGGCAGCACGTAGTTGAAGACCTGCTGCGCCTTCTCGCGCTGCTCGAGCTGCTCGAGCGGGACGGTCACCTCGAAGTCGCGCTTCTTGTGCAGCTTGGAGAGGATCGCCTGGATGCAGCGCGCCGCCTCCATCACCTTTTCCTCGCTCTGCACGGTGCAGACGATCTGGTGCAGCTCGACGCGTTCGGTCTCGTAGGTGCCCTGGCGCTGGACCGAGCTGGTGAAGCCGATGCGGTCGGCCACCGTCTCGAACGGGACGTAGATCTCGAGCGCGCGGTCGTCGATGCCGAGCACCATCTTGTTGGGGCTCTGGAACTCGAAGTCGGGCAGCACGCCGACCACGCGCAGGTACTGCCTGCCGACGCGCAGGTCGAGCTTCAGCGGGTCGCCCACGTACTTCGCATCGCGCAGCAGGCGGGCGCGCACTATGCAGACGCGCTTGCGCTCGCGGCCGTCGAGCGCCAGCAATGTGCGCCCGAGCACCGGCTTGAGCCGCAGCTTCTCGAAGTAGTCGGGATGGACGCCGCGCACCTTGGCGTCGATGCGCCGGCTCTTGAACCAGATCCACGACTTCACGTCGTGCACCGGCAGCACCTGCTCGACGGCCGGCACCGTCGACTCGATCTGGTGCTCGTCGTGGAAAGTGAGCCCGTAGCGCAGGATGAAGTCGTTGCTGGCCTGCTTGGTGTTCTGCTCCTCGGGCGGCTTCTTCGCGTTGATGATGATGTTGCGCGTGCCGAGCTCGGAGATCTGCTTCAGGATCGCGAGCTTCGCGCCCTCGCCGACGCCGACCATCAGCACCACCGACGCGATCCCGAAGATGATCCCGAGCGCGGTCAGGAACGAGCGCAGCTTGTGGCGCGCCAGATTGCGGAGGGCGTCGGCGGCGAGCTCCGGGAGCATCATGCGGGCGGCACCCCGGAGTCGGATTCGACGAGGCCGTCGCGCAGCGCCACGCGCCGCGACGCGCTGCGCGCGATGTCCATGTCGTGCGTGATCATCACGACGGTGTGGCCGGCGGCGTTCAGCTCGCCGAGCAGGCCGAGGATCGCCTTGGCCGTCACCGAATCGAGGTTGCCGGTGGGCTCGTCCGCGAGCAGCATCGCCGGCGCGGTCGTGAGCGCGCGCGCGATCGCGGTGCGCTGGCACTCGCCGCCGGAGAGCTCGCTCGGCACGTGCTTCAGCCGGTGGGAGAGGCCGACCTTCTCGATCAGCTCGGCCGCCTTCGCCCTCCGCTCGCGCTTGGGCACCCGCGCGTAGAAGAGCGGCATCTCGACGTTCTCGATCACCGTCAGGTGCGAGACGAGGTGGAACGACTGGAAGATGAAGCCGATGCGCGTGTTGCGGATGCGCGAGAGCGAGCGGTCGTCCATCGTCGCGACGTCGTCGCCGGCGAGGTGGTAGGAGCCGGCGCTCGGCCGGTCGAGGCAGCCCAGGATGTTGAGCAGCGTCGACTTGCCCGACCCCGACGGGCCGACGATCGCGACGTACTCGCCCGCGCGGACCTTGAGCGAGATGCCGCGCAGCACCGGCACCGGGTTCTTCTCGGTGCCGTAGGTCTTCTCGACCCCGTCGAGCTCGAGGATCGTCGCCGCGTCGTCCATCGCCTCGCTCAGGCTCCGCCCATCGGCGCGGGCGCGGGCGGCGGGGCGGCCTTCGCGGGCTCGGGCTTCTTCTCCTCCTCCGTGTTCGGCGCCGCGCCGGTCGGCACCGACGGGTTGTAGAGGAGCACCTGCTCGCCCTCCTGCAGGCCGTCGAGGATCTCGATGTAGCTCTCGTTCGACATGCCCGGCTTCACCTCGCGCTTGGCCGGCTTCTTGTCGGCGGCGAGCGCGTAGCACCACTGCTTGCCGGCCTCGAGGAAGGCGCACTGGAGCGGGACGTAGATCGCGTCCTTCCGCGTGTCGACCATGATCTCCGCCTTGGCGGAGATGCCGGGCTTGAGCTCGACCTTGGTGGTGCCCTCGAGCGTGACCTCGACGTCGAACTTCTTCACGTCCTGCTCGCCGCTCCAGGGATTCCCGGCGCCGGCGGCGATCGCCGCGATCTTCGTGATCTTCCCGTTGAGCGTGAGGCCCGCGTACGTGTCCATGGTCACGTTGGCGACCATGTCGGTCTTGATCTTGTTGATGTCCGCCTCGTGGATCTGGACCTTCACCTGCATGATGCGCAGGTCGGGGATCGTGAAGAGCGTGTTGCCGCCCCAGATCTCGCCGCCGACCTTGAAGTTGTTCTGGTCCCACCAGCCGTAGCGCGGGTCGCCGTAGATCACGATGCCGGGGCACGGCGCCTTCAGGACCATCTTCACCAGCTCTTCCTGCCGCTCCTTGTGCTGGTCCTGCATCTTCTTCAGGCGCTTCTCGTTCTGCTCGACCGCGACCTGCTTCTGGCGCAGCGTCGACTCGGCGCGCTTGCTGGCGGTGTCGAGCCCGAGCTGGGCGTCCTCGATGGCGACCTGCTTGTCGCGCGTCGTCATCGGGAGCGTGTACTCCTCGAAGATGTCGCGGTCGACCTGGGCGCGCTCGAGCGCGACCGCCGTGCGCTCGCTGTCCTGCTGGTCCTGGTCGAGCTCGCTCTGGGTGATGAAGTCCTTGTTCCTCTCGAAGAGCGCCTTGCTGTCCTTGTATTTCTTCCCCGCCTTCTCCGCGGCGGTCGTCATCTCCTTGATCGTGATCTCGTTCTTGCGCCGCTCCTGCGGCACGTCGGCCTTCTCGTACTTCTCCTTGTCCTTCTCCGACTTCTCGAGCGCGATCTGCGCCTTCTTCAGGTCCTGCTTGTTCTGCTTCTCCTGGATCTCGAGCTCGGTCTTGCTGGTGGCGAGGTCGGCCTCGGACTTCGCGATGTCGAGCTGGACCTGGTCGATCTGCTGCTGCAGCTCGGTCGTGTCGAACTTGCAGAGCTCGTCGCCCTCGGCGACGACCTTGCCCTCCTCGACGATGAAGGTGATCTTCGCGTGCCCGCGGAACTGCGGGACGATCTTCTGCGACTCCTTCGCGACCAGCGTCCCGTTCTCGACCAGCGTGATCGGGAGGTCGCCCTTGCGCACCTTGAAGACGCCGTCGTCGGTGATCGACGAGGTGGCGCCGCCGGAGCCCTTCGCGGAGTTCCACCACCACCAGCCGCCGCCGCCGCACGCGGCGGTCAGCACGAGTCCCAGCAACCACTTCATCTGCGATCCTCCGCCACCGGGTGGCCGATGCTCCAGCGCCCCTCGTCGTCGACGAAGAGCAGCCCGAGGTTCCTGAAGAAGTTGAGCCGCGCGATGAAGTGCGACGCGAGGTCGGCGATGAGCTGGTTCTGGCCCGACACCAGCGCCTGGCGCGACTCGAGCAGGTCGCGGCTGCTCACGTCGCCGTTGCTCAGCATCGCCTCGAGGCGCTCCACGTTCCTCTGCTCGTCGTCGATGCTCTGCTCGTCCAGGACGATCCGCTCCTCGATCGTCTTCAGGTTGCGCAGGTCGGCCTGGAGCGAGTTGCGCGTGTCGTCGAGGAACAGGTCCCAGTCGCGCTTCTGCTGGTCGAGCGCGATCTCGGCCGCCCGCCACGCGTTGCGCTCGTTGATCTGCTGCAGCGGGATGTTGAGCGAGAGCCCGGCCGAGCGGCTCCACTGGTCGGGCGAGACGCTGGAGAGCGAGCCGGCCGACCCGGCGAGCCCGGCGCTCGCGAGCAGGTTCAGGTCGGGGAGGAACGACTGGCGCTGCAGGCGCAGCTGGCGCTCCGAGTCCTCGAGCTGGTCGCGCCGCGTCTGCACGTCGAGGCGGTTCGAGAGCGCGACTTTCACCACCGACTCGGGGTCGAACGCGACCTTCTCGAACTGCGGCTCGTCCTCGATGATCTCGACCGGGATCTTGGGGTCGAGGCCGAGGTCGACCAGGAACTGCTCGATCTGGCGCTCGTAGTCGGTGCGCGCGTTCACGACGGTCTGCTCGACCGAGAGGCGGTTGCGCTTGGCGAGGATCACGTCCTGGTCGCGCTTGCGGTCGACGGCGCGCAGCGCGATGTTCTTCTCCTCGTCGGCGATCGCCTGCGTCAGCTGCTCCTCCTGGATCAGCAGCTGCTTCTTGCGGCTCACCAGCGCGAAGTAGTCGGCCGCGATGCCGATCACGAAGGCCTCGCGGAAGAGCTCGAAGTTGCGCACCGCGTAGACCATCGAGCGCTCGCCCTGCGTGAGCGACTCGCGGTACTGGTCGTACCCGGCGTTGCGCAGTAGTGGCTGGGAGAGCGCTATGCCGACGTTGCTCGACCAGTCGGCGACGTTCGCCGACTGGCCGACCGTGACCGAGCGCGTGAGCCCCGACGTGAGAGCGATCGTGCCGTTGGTGGGGAGGAGCTGCGACACGCCGAACGACCCGCCGTACGAATCGGTGCGCGGCGTCCCCTCGCCCTTGCCCCACAGCGCGGTCACGGCCGCCGCGAACTTCGGCCCGTAGTTGAACTGCGTCAGCGTGAAGCCGAGCCCGGAGAGGTAGAGCGACTCGCGCTGTGACTTGTAGTTGCGGCTCAGGTGGAGCGCGGTCGAAAGCGACTTCATGAGGTCGAGTTGGAGCGGCTCCGCGGGCGGCTCGGCGGCCAGCTCCCGGGGCGTCGGCGGCGCCGCATCGCCCGGCGGAACGGGCTCCGGCGCAGGCGGCGGCTTCTCCGGCTCCGGCATCTGCACGGCGTCGGCGCGGCCCGACAGCGCGCGGTCGTCGTATTCGTCGAGGATGCCGCCCACCTCGCGGTCGGCGTCGCGGGAGTAATGGTCGGTCGTGCAGGCGAAGGCTGCGGCGACGACTCCCACCAGGGCCCGCGCCGGGCCCCGCGATCCCGCTGGTCGCATTCCTCGATCCCCCGTGGAGTCGACGTTCAAAGCGTCGCGCTTCCGTTCGTCGCGGTGCTTCCGGCCCACGGCGCGGACCGGTCGGCGATGAGACGCTCGCGAGCGGGCCGTATTCACGCCGCCGCCGCGTTCGCCGCCCCGGGAACGGTCAGACGCGCGCGCGCCCCCCGGTGCCGACCCTTTCCCCCCGAGTCGCGCGCCCCCGTACGTTCCGAAGCTCTTCGGAGTCTAGTCCGAAATCCCCCGGAGGTAGCGCATCGGTTCTGTCACGGCGGGAGGGACGCGAGCAGCGCCGCGAGGATCCGGCGGGCGTGGCTGCGCTGGTCGGGAAACGCGGCGGTCTCGTGGAAGCGCACCAGTCCGGCGAGCGTGCGCAGGCTCTCCGCCTCCTCGAGCGCGTCGAGCGTCGCCGCCTTGACCGCGAGCGAGGGGTCGTCGAGCAGGCCGACCAGCGCGTAGGCGGCGGCGTCGCTCTTCCGGGCGAGCGTGCCCAGCGCCCCGACCGCCGCCTTGCGCAGCTCGCTCGACTGGCCGGCCGAGGTGAGCCGGGTGGCGCGCTCGACGACCCTCCCGCGCACGTCGTCGTCGAGCTTCTCCATCGAGGCGAGTCCGGAGAGCGCGGCTCCCCGCAGGAGCGCCGGCGCCCGATCGCTGTCGACCAGCTTGAGCAGCGCGCCTCCGACGTCGCCGGAGCCGACCGCCGCGACCGCCGCGATGCAGGCGGCGCGCACGTCGAGGCGCGCCTCGCTCTCGTAGCGGCGCAGCAGCGCGCCGGTCGCGAGGTCGTCGCCCGCGAACTCGCCGAGCGCCCCGGCCGCCGCGGAACGGACCTCGGCCACCTCGTCCCAGAGCGCGGCGCAGAGCGCCGTGCGTGCGACCTCGCCGCTCGCCGCCGCGGGCGTGCCGGGCTGCGCGCCGACCGCCGCCTTGCCGGCCGCGCCGAGCGCCGTCGCCGCCGCCGCGCGCACCGCGACGACCTTGTCCTCGACGAGCGAGCGCGCGAGCGCCGCGAGCGTCCGCTTGCGCAGCTCGTCGTCGGCGGCGAGCACCGTCCATCCGTCGGCGAGCGCGTCGGCCGCCTCGACGCGCCCGTAGGGGTCGGCGTCGCCGGCGAGCTGCTCGCACCAGGCCGCGGGCGGCTGCTCGACGTGCAGCGCGCCGAAGAGTGCGCCGCCGTCGTTGAAGCGGACCCAGGCAGGCGCGGCTTCGCACGCGACGCTCGCGCGGCTCGTGCGTCCGTCGAGCGCGAAGCGGGTGGTCTTGCGCGCGCCGCCGACGACAAAGGCGACGTCGACGGGAATGTGGAAGACCTCGGGGACGCCCGGCCCCGCCTGCTTCTGCTCGGCGGAGAGCTCGAGGCTCTTCGAGCCATCGTCGAAGCTCCAGCGGAACTCGATCTGCGGCACGCCCGCGCCGTGCAGCCACTCGCGGAAGAGGACGGCGGTGTCGGCGCCGGCGACCTCGGCGAAGACCGCCTCGAAGTCGGCGGTCGTGGCCGCCTTGCCCTGCTCGCGCGCGATCCAGGCGCGCGTCGCGGCGAGGAACTTCTCCTCGCCGACCGTTCGACGCAGCAACTCGAGGAAGCAGCCAGCGTTCTCGTAGATCGTGGGATCGAAGAGGTCGTCGGGCTCGACGTAGGTCGACGAGACGACCGGGCGCGGCGTTTCGAGGCGGTGCTTCACCGCCTTGTCGCGCCGCGCGAGCCAGGCGGAGACGGCGGCATCGGCGCCCCGCGTCTTCTCGAGCCACCACGGCTCGGCGAAGGTGGCGTACCCCTCCGAGAGCCAGATGTCGGCCCACGAGTTCGCGTTGACCAGGTCGCCGAACCATTGATGGGCGAGCTCGTGGACGAGGAGCGCGTCGACGTCGGCGCGCACCTCCGGGAGCTGCGCGAGCGGCGGCAGGTCGTCCTGGGAGAGCGTGGTCGCGCCGACGTTCTCCATGCCGCCGTACGGGAAGTCGGCGACCGCGATCTGGCGATACGCCGGATAGGGGTACTGCACGCCGGCGAGCCCCTCGAGCAGCTCGACCATCCGGCCGGTCGGCTGGAGTGCAGCGGCGACCGCGTCCTTGCGGTCGGCGCTCGCGTAGGCGAGGAGCGGCAGGTCGCGCACCCGCCCGAGGTCGATCTCGACGAACGGCCCGACCACGAGGCTGGTGAGGTAGGCGGGGTGGGGGAAGTCCATCCGCCAATGGTCGGTGTGGCGGCCGCTGTCGGCCGGCAGCGTCTCGATCAGGACGCCGTTGCTGATGGTGCGCAGGCCGTCGGCGACGGTGACGTAGAGCTCGCTGCTGGCGCGGTCGTCGGGGAAGTCGCGGCAGGGGAACCAGGCGCTGTTCATCTGGCACTCGCCCTGGCTCCAGCAGCTGGCGGGCGGGCCGTCGACGAAGACGAGGCCGCGGCGCGGCGTCGCCATGTAGTCGACGCGCAGGCGCAGCTCCTCTTCCGGCGGGACGTCGCGGCCGAGGTCGATCGAGAGGGTGGTCCCCTTGAGCTTGTGCGTGAGCGGCTGCTGGTTGCCGTCGACGACGCCCTTCACGACCAGCTCGTCGGCGTCGAGCTCGATCGTGCGGCGCGCGCCGCCGGCGACGTGGAGCGTGAGCTCGCCGCTCCCCTCGACCTTGTGCGCGGGGAGATCGACGGCGATCCGCACGACGTAGTGGAGGACGTCGACGGTGCGCGCCGGGAGCGGATGCTCGGCGGGCTGCAGCGCGGCGATGCGGCGCGCAGCCGCGACCGCCTCGGCAGGCGCCGGCGCCTCCTTGATCCCGCCGGCCTGCGTCGGCGGCGGCTTCGCACCCGCCTGGAGGAGGGCGAACGCCGCGACGAAGGGGACGAGAAGGAATTGCATCGTGGGGGACCGCGGGGAAGGAAGCGCGAGAGTATGACGCGCGCGCATTGACAGCGGGAGTGGCGCTCCTAGCCTCGCGCGACGTGCTGCGACCGATTCGACGTGCCGACGCGCCGCTCTTCGTCCTGCTCTTCACGTGGACGCTGAGCCTGTTCGCGCCCGCGCTGCACGCGCGGTTCGACGTCGACGCGGGCTCCGGCGAGGCGCACCACGACGGTGGGGGCGACGGCAGCGATGGGGGCCGCGGCGCGTGCGACGCGGCGAGCGCCCACCACGACGGAGTCGTCGTCCACGCGGGCTGCGACGCGGGCAACGATTGCCGCGACCCGTCGCACCACCACCACTCGCCCTACCAGCACGACGCGACGCGCTGCCCCGCCTGCGCCTCGAGCCTCGAGCGCGCGAGCGTGCTGCCCGCGTTCCGCTTCGCCTCGCCGCTGCGCGCGCACGTCGCGGTCGTCGCCCCCGTCCGCGTGCCGACCCCGGCCGAGCGCCACGTCTTCGCGCTCGCGCGCGGGCCGCCGTCGTCCGCCGACGTCTCCATCGTCGGCGCGCACGGCATCGGATGACGGCGATCGTTCCGTAACGATCCCACGAGGCGGGTCCCGACCCCTCCCTCCCGTCGAGCTGCGCGCGTCCTTCGTCGCGTCACGCTCCGGGTCGGATTCGAAGGGACACCATGCACTCCAGGAGACGCCGCATCGTCGGCGCCGCCTCTGCCGCGCTCGCGGGCTGCACCGCGTTCGCGGCGGGACAGGCGTCGCCTCCTCCGCCGCCGCAGGACGACTTCTCGAAGGCGCTCGACCAGGAGCTCGCGAAGGCGCCGCCGCTGTCGGCGGACCCGATCGCGCCGCCGACGATGAACCTGCCCGGCGGCGCGCAGCTCAAGCTCACCGACATCTCGCTCGACCTGCTGACGAGCCTCGCCGCGTCGACCGAGCGCACGAGCGAGATGCAGAACCTGCAGCTCGGCGACCACGATCCGAACCGCCGCGGATTCCGCCTGAACCAGGTGGAGCTCTCGATCGGCGGCGCCGTCGATCCCTATTTCACCTGCGAGTCGCACCTCGTGACTTCGATCGATTCCACGGAGGGCGAGACGAGCGTCGAACTCGAAGAGGCGTTCGGCACGACGACCTGCCTGCCCTACGGGCTGCAGCTCAAGGCGGGCCAGTTCTTCACCGAGTTCGGCCGCATCAACTCGGTGCACCCGCACGCGTGGGACTTCGTGGACCAGCCGGTGATCATGGGCCGCGTCTTCGGCGGCGACGGCATGCGGGGGCCGGGAGCGCGCGTCAGCTGGCTCGCGCCGACGCCGTGGTACGCCGAGCTGATCGCCGGGACGCAGAACGCCGACGGCGAGCAGATGACGAGCTTCCTCGGCAACTCCGAGACGACCTTTTCTGGCGGCCAGGTGCAGAACGGCCGCGAGGTCCGCAGCGGCGGCGATCTCATGTACAACGCGCGGCTGCTCCAGTCGTGGGACGCCGGCGACTCCGTGGTCACCCAGTTCGGGATGTCGGGCGCGGTCGGGCCCAATGCCGCGGGCGCGAGCACCGGCACGTCGCTCCTCGGCGCCGACTTGAAGGTCAAGTGGCAGCCGCCGAAGAACGACGGCGGCTGGCCCTTCGTGATCTGGCAGACCGAAGCGCTGCGCCGCAACCTCGGCAGCGACACGCAGGCGGTCGACCCCGACGGCGTGCCCGCGAGCGGCGACGAGTACGTCGCGCCGGGCGGCACGACGCACGACACGGGCGGGTACACCTACCTGCTCTGGGGCTTCGAGCGCGACTGGATCGCGGGGCTCCGCTACGAGCTCGCCACCGCGTCGGGGCCGAGCGCGTTCCCGCGCGAGGACGACCCGCTGCGCGACGACCGCCAGCGCATCTCGCCGCTGCTGATCTGGCAACCGACGCACTTCTCGCGCGTCTCCCTGCAATACAACCTCGACTTCGCCGACCACCTGTCGCACGACGCGAGCTCGATCTTCCTGCGGATCGAGTTCCTGATCGGGTCGCACCCGGCGCACAAGTACTAGGCGCGCGGGACACCCCCCATGAATCCAGACACCTCCACCCAATCCTGGAAGAGAGACATGTTCGACTTCATCCCGAGTCTGCGCTCGATCGCGGGCGCGGCCCTGCTCGCGCTCGCCGCGGGCCTGCTCGTTCAGCGCGCGCGCGCCGAGGTCCCACCCTCGAAGGGCCGCCTCGTCGTCTGCTGCACGGTCCGCTCGATCGGCTCGATCGCCGAATTGGTGGGCGGCGACGCCTGCGAGGTCTCGAGCTTCGCGAAGGGCGCCGAGAACCCGCACTTCATCGATGCGCGGCCGAGCTTCGTGAAGACGCTCGCGGGCGCCGACCTGTTCGTCCAGCAGGGCCTCGAGCTCGAGGTCGGCTGGGCGCCCGTGATCCTGCAGCAGTCGCGGAACTCCAAGGTGCAGCCGGGCGCGCCCGGATTCCTCGACGCGTCGACCGCCATCACGCCGTTGGAGCGGCCGACCGGTCCCGTCGACCGCTCGATGGGCGACGTGCACCAGGCCGGCAATCCCCACTACATGACCGATCCGGTGAACGGGATCCAGGTCGCCCGGCTGATCCGGGACAAGCTGTCGGAACTGCGGCCCGCGGAGCGCGCCGGCTTCGAGAGCCGCTGCGCCGCTTTCGAGAAGAAGGTCTGCGTCGCGCTGGTCGGCGAGAAGCTCGCGAATCAGTACCCGACCGACACCGTCGTCAAGCTCGCGCAGCTGAACGAGAGCGGCAAGTTGAAGGACTTCCTCGAGAAGCAGGGCAAGCTCGCCGACCTCGGCGGGTGGCTCGGAACGCTGCTGCCGTACGCCGGCACGAAGGCGATCAGCGACCACAACCAGTGGGTCTACTTCGCGAGTCGCTTCGGGCTCGACATGGTCGGTTGTCTGGAACCCAAGCCGGGCATCTCTCCGACGACGACGCATCTCGGCGAGCTCGTGAAGTTGATCCCGGAGCAGGGCGTGAAGATCGTCTTCGCGTCGCCGGGATTCGATCCGAAATCGGGCGAGTTCGTCGCGGGCAAGACGGGGATCCGGTTCCTGGTGCTGGCCCACGAGGTCGGCGCGCTCGAAGGGGCCGGTTCCTACGTCGAGATGATCGACTACGACGTGAAGCAGATCGCATCCGCACTGCACAAACCCTGACGCCCTGGAAGTCGGGGCGCGCGCGCCGTCCTGCGCCGGCGCGCGCGCCCCTCTTTTCCGCGCCCCGACGGCGCGAGGAGTCTTCGTGGAGAGATCCGAGTTCCTGTTGAGAGCGGTCGACCTGTCTGCAGGCCACGGCCGCAACGTCGTGCTGCGCGAGGTGAACCTCACGATCCGGCGCGGCGAGTTCTGGTTCTTCCTCGGTACCAACGCTCAGGGCAAGTCCACGTTGCTCAATACGTTGCTGGGCGTGCTCCCGAAGCAGGGGGGCGCGATCGAGACCGGCGAGGGGCTCGAGCGCGCGACGATCGGCTACGTGCCGCAACGCTGCGACCTCGCGCCGAACCTGCCGACCACCGCTCACGAGTTCGTGAGCCTCGGTCTGGTGGGAGTCGACGTCCCGCGCGGGGTGCGCGACGCCCGCGTGCGCGACGCGCTGACCACGGTCGGGCTCGGGGGCCTCGAGAAGAAGAGCTACTGGTCGATGTCGGTCGGCCAGCGCCAGCGCGTCCTGGTGGCGCGCGCTCTCGCGCGGCGGCCGCGGCTGCTCTGCGTCGACGAGCCGATGAACAACCTCGACCTCGTCACCGAGCGCAGCCTCCTGCAGCTCTTCGCCCGCCAGAATCGCGACGAGGGGCTCACCGTCGTCTTCGTCACCCACGACGTCTCCGTCGCGGCGCACTTCGCGACGCACGTCGCGCTCGTGCACGGGAGAGCGGTCGACGTCGGCCCGAAGGCGCAACTGCTCCGGCCCGACCTGCTCGAGCGGGCCTACGGAGCGCCCGTCACCATCGTCCCGCTGGTCGGGATGGAGCCGACGCTGCCGGCGCCGATCGGAGCGACCGCCTGATGCAAGCCTTCTTCGACTCCTGGCCGCTCTTCCGCGAGACCTATCTCGCGGCATGGTGCATCGCGGCGCTGCTCGGACTCGTCGGCGTCCTGGTGGTCGCGCGCGATCAGATCTTCGTCGGCGCCGCGATCTCTCAGGCCTCGACGCTCGGCATCGCGCTCGGAATGTGCGTCGGGGCCGCGTTGGCGCCGGAGGGCAGCGTCTGGCGCTCCGACCACTTCCTGTCCGTCGTGGCCGTCGTCTGCGCGGTGGTCGCCGCGCTCCTGATCGCGCGGAGCGAAGCCGTCGGCAAGGAGAGCCACGAGGCGGTCACGGGCTTCGTCTACCTCTTCGGAGCGAGCGTCTCCGTGCTCGTCATCGCCCGCAGTCCGCACGGACTCGACGAGGTGCAGAAACTCGTGGCGTCGAGCGTCATCGGCGCGGACATGCACGACGTCTCCCTCTTCGGCGGTCTCGGTCTCGCGACCGCGGTGCTCGTCTTCCTGCGCCGACGGCCGCTCGTCCTCTTCGCGATGGATCCTCTGATGGCGCGCGCCGTCGGCGTGAGCCGCTGGTGGGACGGCGCCTCCGCCGCGTGGCTCGGTCTCGTCATGGGGGTGACGATCCGCTCGGCCGGAATGCTCTACGCGTTCGGCTGTCTGGTGCTGCCCGCGCTGGTCGCGAAGAACGTCTGCCGCGCGACGCTGCCGATGTTCGTGGTCGCGCCGGTCGTCGCGGTGGCCGCCTCGGTGGCCGGCTTCGTGGCCGGCAACGTCTCGAACCAGAACGAGGCGCAGCTCACCGTCGCGCTGCTCTGCGGCCTGCTCGCGCTCGCGTGGCTGGCGCGGTCGATCCGCCGCGCCTGAGCGCGGCGAGACGAAAGGTTTGCCGGCGCCGCGCCGCTCGGAGCTTTCCCTGACTCCGTGGCGCCGCCCCTCCGTCGAAAAACGTGCGGGGCAAGGCGGCGGGGGAGCGCGATGGACGACAGCGCCAAGTACTCGGACCTGGTGGCGCGGCTGCGGGAGTTCGGGCTGACCGACGAGCCCGATCAGCTGACCGAGACGACGCAGCTCTTCCTGCACGACGCCGCGCAGATGGTCGAGACGATGAAGACCGCGTTCACGCGGGGCGACGCGGCCGGGCTGGGCCGCGCGGCCCACCGCCTGAAGGGCGCGGCGCTCAACCTCGGCGCCGCGCAGGTCGCCGCGCCGGCGCGCCGCATCGAGGAGGGCGTTCGTCGCGGCGAGCTGGCGGACGCTCCGGGTTCCCTCAACGCGATCGAGCGCGAGCTGAAGGACGTCGGCGTCTTCCTGCGGGCGCTCGCGAAGTCGAGCGTGAAGGCCTGACGGCGAAAGAGCGCAGCGCTCCGCGTCAGGGCTTCCCGACCTTCTCCCGACACGTCCGCTCGACCTCCTGCCAGACGGCGTCGACCGGCCGGTCGGCCTCGATCGAGACGATCGAGCTCTCGCCGCGGGCAAGGTGGCGGTAGTTGCAGTCGACAGCCTGGAGCGTGACGAGCTTCTCGAAGCTGGTCGGCGCGGCGCGCCCCTTCGCGATGCGGGCGAGCGCCTGCTCCGGGGTGAGCAGGAGGAGGAGCGTGAGGTCGGGCTTCGGGGCGATTTCGAGGCTGCGCGCGACGATCGCGTCGAGGGTGAGCGGGCTCTTGTCCGTCGCGTCGGCGCGCGGGCGGCCCTGGTAGGCCGCGGTCGACCAGAACGTCCGGTCCTGCACGACCCACGCGCCGCGCGCGAGCGCCGGGCGGACCACCTGCGCGACGTGCTCGGCGCGGTCGGCGTGGAAGAGCTCGACCTCCTGCTCGCGCGTCGAAGTGCGCTCCTTCTGCGCGAGCAGCCGCGCGAGCTCCTTCCCGTGGCGCGAGGTCCACGGCTCGCGCGTCTCGACCACCTCGGTCCCGTGGGCGCGCAGCGCCTCCGCGAGCCGCTTCGCGAGCGTCGTCTTGCCGGTCCCGTCGATCCCCTCGAAGACGATCAGCATGCGCCGCGAGCGTAGCGCCGGCGCTACGCTCTGCGCCGCTTGGATCCGCCCGAGAATCCGATCGACCGGCGCGTGCTGACCGGCACGGGGCTGCACCTGGTCGCGCGCATCGCGACGGCGCTCTGCTCGCTCGCGGCCTCGGCGCTCAACTTCCGCTGGCTCGGCGAGGCGGGGCTCGGCCGCTTCTCCTTCCACATGAATCTCTTCGTGGTCGCCGGGACGCTGGTCGACCTCGGAACGTTCGCGATCGCGGTGCGCGAGTCGGCGCGCCGGCCCGACGAGGAGGCGGCGATCCTGCGGGCGGCCTGCCGCATCCGGATGCGCGCGATCGTCGTTTGCGTCGCCGCGCTCGCGACGCTCGCCTTCGCCGTCGAGGCGACGGCGCGCGACGCGCTGCTGCCCGCGCTCGCCGCGTGCCACCTGTTCGCGATCGCGCCGGCGACGACGGGCGCGTGGCTCCAGACGCGCGTGCGGCTGGCGTGGCTCGCGCTGTCGCCGGTGCTCGGCATGGCGGCCTGGCTCGGCGGCAGCCTGCTGCTGCGCGCGGCCGGCAACCGCGACCCCGGCGCGTTCCTGATCGCGTGGGGCGCCGGCATCGTCGTGCAGTCGCTCGTGCCGTGGGCGACGACACGCGCGCACCTCAAGCTCGGGTGGGGGGCGGCGAATCCGTTCGCGACGGGCGACCGCGCGCTGGTGCGCGAGCTCTTCCGCGAGGCGGCGCCGCTCGGCCTCTCGAGCGCGATCGCGACCCTCGCCTTCCGCCTCGACTCGGCCTTCCTGCGCCGCTTCCGGGACGACGCGGCGGTCGGCCGCTTCATGCACGCGTTCCAGCTGCTCTCCTTCTCGATCAACGTGCCGAGCAACCTCACTTCCGCGCTCGTCCCGTCGCTGGTGCGCGCGTCGGCACGCGGCACTTCCGAGGTCGTTCGCATCACGCGGCGCGTCGGCGCCGTCCTGGCGGGGCTCTGCCTCCCGGTCGCTGCGATCGCGCCGGCGTGGAGCGCGCAGGTGCTCTGGCTCCTGTGGGTGCGCGAAGGCTCGCAAGGCGCGGCGGGCTTCGAGATCTGGCGCGCGACGCACGGCGACGAGATCACGAGCGCGCGCCTGCTCGCCGCCGCCGCGGTCGCGATCTACCTCACCTATCCGCAGATGAACGCGCTCCTCGCCCTCTCGAAGCAGCGGCTGCTCTGCGCGATCTCGTGCGGGGCGCTGGTCACGAAGTCGGCGCTCTCCCTCTTCACGGTGGCGGAGTACGGCGTGGTCGGCGCGGCCGCGACGACGCTCGCGGTCGAATGTGCGGTCTGCGCCGTCGCGAGCATCGCGCTCGCGCGCGCGGTCGGCGGCGCCGTCTTCTCGCGCCAGCTCCTGCGGCCGCTGCTGCCGGCGCTCGCCGCCGGGGCGATCGCCTGGCCGCTGCGCGACCTCGCGCCGCTCGCGCTCGCGCCGCTCGCCGCGCTGCTGGTCGCGGCCGCGGTCGCGCTCGCCGGCGCGCTGCCGCTGCGGCTGCGGCTCGACGACGCGGAGGCCGGCCGGTGAGCCGCCCGTTCCGCATCGGCCTCGACGTGCGCGCCGCGCTGCGCGGGCCGTGCGGCATCACGCGCTACTCGCTCGAACTCGCGCGCGCGCTGCTCGCCGTCGATGAAACGATCGAGCTCCTGCTCTACGCGGCGACGCGCGAGGGGCCGGCCGCCGCCGCGCGTCTGCCGGCCGACCTGCGTGAGCATCCGCGTGCACAGGTCGACGCCGCGCGGCGGCCTGCGAAGCTGATGAACTGGCTCGCGCGCGCGCCGGGCTTCCGCGCCGAGCTCTTCACCGGGCCGCTCGACGTCTTTCACCACACCGACCTCGTCTACGTGCACGGCTGGCGCGCGCCCGAGGTCGTCACGATCCACGACCTCGCCTTCGAGGTGTCGCGCTCCTTCCACGACGAGGGGTTCCACGAGCGCGTGCGCGAACGGATGCAGCGCGTGGTCGCGCGCGCGCGCCGCGTGATTGTTCCGAGCGTCGTGACCAGGTCGGACCTGGTCGCGCGCTGGCGCGTCGATCCGGCGAAGATCGCCGTCGTCCCGCTCGGCGCCGACCACGTGCTGCGCGTCGCGCGCGCGCCGCGGCAGGACCCGCGGCCGGCGCCGCGCCCGTGGTTCGTCGCGGTCGGCACGCTGGAGCCGCGGAAGAACTTCGTCCGGCTGCTGAGAGCTTGGAGAAAAGCGCGTCACGACGGGCTCGACGCCGACCTCGTGCACGTGGGTCCGCGCGGCTGGCTCACGCGCGAGTGGGACGAGGAGCTCGCGCGCGGCGACGACGGCGGCCGCTTCGTCGCGCGCGGCGCGGTGAGCGACGGCGAGCTGCGCGCCTGGGTCGAGGATGCGCTCGCGCTGTGCTACCCGTCGCTCTACGAGGGCTTCGGGCTGCCGGTCGCCGAAGCGTTCGCGCTCGGCGTGCCGGTCCTCACTTCGAATCGGTCGTCGACCGCGGAGATCGCGGGCGGCGCCGCCGAGCTCGTCGACCCCGAAGACGAGGCGGCGCTCACGCACGCTCTCTTGCGGCTGGGCTCCGATCGGAGCCGACGGGAAGAGCTTTCCCGTTCCGGCCGCGTCCGCGCCGCCGCATTCACGTGGGCGCGCGCGGCCGAGGCGACGCTCGCCGTCGATCGCGCCGCCGCAGCGACGTAGACTGCGCCGCCCATGAAGATCGCGCTCGACGTCAGCATCCAGGACACGCCATGGCTGACCGGGGTCGAGCGGACGCAGCGGTCGATGGTGCGGGAGCTCGCCGAGGTCGACCACGACAACGAATACCTGCTGCTGTCGCGCCGGCCGATCCATCTCCCCTTCGACCTGCCGCCCAACTTCCGCCACGTCGACCTCTCGCCGCACAAGCCGGGCTACCTCTGGCGCGAGCGGCTGCTCCCGACGCTGCTCGCCAAGGAGAACGTCGACGTCTTCCACTCGCCGGTCTCGGCGATCCTGAAGATCGGCTCGAGTTCGAGCATCAACCTGTGCGTGAGCCGCCGGTCGCTGCCCGAGGCATCGACGGCGGCCGCGACATCAGGTCGAAATACCCGCATCATGGACC
>DAINBU010000005.1:0-73891 GCA_036732755.1 Planctomycetota bacterium | reverse complement strand
TCCACTCGCCGGTCTCGGCGATCCCGGTGAGCGGCGCGTTCGGGAAGATCGCGACCGTGCACGAGGTGCCGTGGCTCGAGCGCCACTCCTCGCTGGTCGAGCCGGCGCGCCGCGTCTGGCTCTTCCTCAACGTCCGCTACGCGCGCCGCATCATCGCGGTGAGCGAGCGCACGCGCGCCAACATCCTGCGCCTCTACCCCGACGCGAAGGAGAAGGTCGTCGTGGTGCGCCACGGCGTCGAGGCGCGCTTCACGCCGGCGCCCGACGGCGCGAAGCGCGGCGCGATCCTCGCCACGCTCGGCATCCCCGACCGGCCCTACCTGCTCTTCGTCGGCGCGCCGCGCCGCAAGAAGGCGCTCGACGTGCTGCTCTCCGCCTTCGCGCGCGTCGGCGCGGGGGCGCGCGGCGCGACGCAGCTCGTGCTCGCCGGCGTGCGCAACCCCAAGGAGTGCGGGCTCGAGGCGCGGGCGAAGGAGCTCGGCATCGCCGACGCCGTGCGCTTCCCCGGCTACGTCGGCGACGACGACCTCGTCGAGCTCTACCAGCATGCGACGGCGTTCGTCTTCCCGTCGCAGTTCGAGGGATTCGGCCTGCCGCCGCTCGAGGCGATGGCGTGCGGGACGCCGGTGGTGGCGTCGACGGGCGGCGCGATCCCCGAGGTGGTCGGCGACGCGGCGCTGCTCGTCCAGCCGGGCGACCCCCAGCAGCTCGCCGACGCGATCGGGCGCGTCCTCACCGAGGAGGATCTGCGCGCCAAGCTGCGGCGGCGCGGGCTCGAGCGCGTGCGCGCCTATTCCTGGAAGCGCGCGGCGCAGCAGATCCTCGCGCTCTACGCGGTGGCGGGGGCGAAGGCGGCCGCGGCGGGCGCGTGAGCGGGCCGCGGCGGTGATCGTCGTCGACGCCGCCGCCGTCCCCGACGCCTACAGCGGGGCGCGCACGCGGTTGCGCGGGCTGCTCGCCGCCTATGCGCGGCTCGAAACGGCCCCGCAACTCGGCGTCATGGTCGCGCGCGGCGCGCGGCTGCTCGACGGACTCGCGCTGGGGACGATCGCGGTCGAGGAGGGGAAGCCGCCCGGCGGTCCCTTGCGGCGCGCGCTCGCGCCGCGGCTGCGCGCGGACCCAAGCCCGCTCGCGCGCGCCGCCCGGCTCTGGCACTCGGAGACGATTCCGCCGCGCGCGCCGGCCGGAGTCCCGGCGCTGCTCACGCTGCACGACCTGCGCTGGTCGGAGCCGCGCTCGGCGACCGGCGCGCCGTGGTCGCGGTGGGCGCCGCGCCACTTCGCGGCGCGCGCGTGGCTGCCGCGGCTGGCGCGCTCGCTCGCCGCGATCGTGACGGTCTCGGACGATTCGGCGCGCAAGATCGTCGCGCATCTGGGCGTCCCGGCGGAGCGCGTGCATGTGGTCGCGAACGCGACCGGCGGCGACGCGGCGGCTCCGCTCGACGACGCGGCGGCGGCGGCGCTGCTCGCGCGGCTCGGCGTGGCGGACGCCCCGTTCCTGCTCGCGGTCGGCCACCTCGAGCCGCGCAAGGGGCTCGACCTCGTCCTTTCGGCGCTCGCCCGCGCGCCGCGCGACAGCGCGCCAGCGCGTGCGCTCGCTCGCGCGCGGCTCGTGCTGGTCGGCGCGGGACCGGGCGAGGCGGATCTGCGCGCGCGGGTGAACGAGCTCGATCTCGCGCGCCGCGTCGTCTTCGCCGGCCCGCTCGACGACGCCGCGACCGCGACCCTCTACGGGCGCGCCGCCGCGCTGGTTTTCCCGAGCCTCTGCGAGGGCTTCGGCTTCCCGGTCCACGAGGCGCTCGCGCGCGGCTGTCCTGTCGTCGCACGCAGGATCGACGTGCTCGTCGAGGCGTTCCGGAGTTCCGGTGAACCGCTCCTCACGTTGCTCGACCTGGACGTTTCTGCTTGGGTCGCGGCCCTCGAGGAGCGCGTCGCTTGTGAGACGCCGGCGCGACCAAGGGCCGCGCGCACGAACCCGCAGGTTTGGGAGTGGAGGGATGCCGCGGCCGCGCTCGCGGCGCTTTACTCTCGCCTCGCTCCGTCCAACCGCTGAAGAGGGGATCCAATGGTTGAGGGAACGCGTCGTCTCTCCCCGTGGTCATCGCTGGCGCTCGCGCTCGGGGTCGGCGTCGTCGCGGCGTGCCGCGGCGCGGAGTCGAAGAAGGATTCCGCGGCGCCGAACGCGCAGGCGCAGCCACCGCCCGTACCTCCGGCGAAGCTCTTCTCCGACCTCGGTGTTTTCCATCGCAAGGTCTCGACCTCGAACGCGCAGGCGCAGCAGTACTTCGACCAGGGGCTGCTCTTCTGCTTCGGCTTCAACCACGAGGAGGCGATCCGCTCCTTCAGGAAGGCGGCGGAGCTCGATCCGGCGTGCGCCATGGCCTTCTGGGGCGCGGCGCTCGCGGCCGGACCCAACATCAACAATCCGACCATGGACGAGGCGGCGACGAAGGCCGCCGCCGACGCGATCGCGAAGGCGCGCGCGAACCTGGCCGGCAAGAGCGACGTCGAGCGCGACCTGATCGAGGCGCTCGCGAAGCGCTACGTCTTCCCGCCGCCGCCCGACCGCGCCGCGCTCGATCAGGCGTATGCCGCCGCGATGCGCGACGTCTGGCAGCGCCATCCCGGCGACGCCGACGTCGGCGCGCTCTTCGCCGAGTCGCTGCTCGACCTGCGGCCGTGGGACCAGTGGACGAAGGACGGCAAGCCCCAGCCGGGCACCGAGGAGGTCACCGCGACGCTCGCGAAGGTGCTCGAGCTCGTCCCCGACCACGTGGGCGGGCTGCACTACACGATCCACGCGTGGGAGGCGTCGCCCACCCCCGAGCGCGCGCTGCCGGCCGCCGACCAGCTCCGCCATCGCGTGCCGGGCGCCGGCCATTTGGTGCACATGCCCGCGCACATCGACATGCGGGTCGGCGACTATCCCGAGGCGATTGCCGCCAATGAGCGCGCCATCGCGGCCGACCTGAAGTACGTCGAGTACGCCGGGCGCATGAACTTCTATTCGATCTACCGAGCGCACAACTATCACTTCCTCGCGTGGGCCGCGACGTACGACGGCCAGAGCGAGAAGGCGATCGCGGCGGCGCGCGCGATCGTGCGCGAGGTCCCGGCCGAGTTCGTGGCGCAGATGCCCGACTTCATCGAGGCGTTCCTGGCGACGCCCTACCACGTGCTGGTCCGCTTCGGGCGCTGGAAGGAGATCCTCGCCGAGCCCGAGCCGCCGGCCGGCCAGCCGACGACCGCCGCCTTCCGCCACTACGCGCGCGCGATGGCGTTCTCGTCGCTCCGCCAGGTCGACGACGCCGGGAAGGAGCTCGAGGCGTTCCGCGCCGCGGCCGCGAAGGTCCCGCCGACCGCGACGCTCGCCAACAACCCCGTGAGCACGCTGGTCGCGATCGCGCTGCCGCTCGCCGAGGGCGAGCTCGAGTACCGGCGCGGCCACCGCGACAAGGCGTTCGACCTCCTGCGCGAAGCCGTCAAGCGCGACGACGCGCTCAAGTACGACGAGCCGTGGGGCTGGATGCAGCCGGCGCGCCACGCGCTCGGCGCGCTGCTGCTCGAGCAGGGCCAGGTCGAGGAGGCCGAGGCGGTCTACCGCGAGGACCTGAAGCGCCACCCCGCGAACGGCTGGTCGCTGCACGGGCTCGCCGAGTGCCTCGAGCGGCGCGGCAAGACCGCGGAAGCGCAGACGGCGCGCGCCGAGTTCGCCAAGGCGTGGCAGCGCGCCGACGTGAAGCTCACCGGCTCCTGCTTCTGCCGGGTCGGCGGCTGAGCGGTCAGCGCTTCGGCGGCAGCGACGGGCGCTCGGGGCCGAGCGGCGCCGGGTCGTCGCGCGGCGCCTCCTTGGCCGGACCGCTCCCGAACAGCTTCATCGTGCCCCAGAGCAGACCGCCGGCGATCGCCAGCGCGAAGATCGCCGCGACGAGGCGCGCGAAGCCGCCGCGCTGGTCGAGGTCGCCACGCAGGAAGCCAAGCGGCCCCTTCGAGCGCCCCAGACGCGCGAGCGGCGGCGGGACGTGAACGGCCGCTGCTCCCGTCGCAGGACGCGCCGCGCCACCGGCCGTCGCGCCGCCGCGCGTCGCGAACTGCTCGGCGGTCCGCCCGCGCAGCTCGATCGACGGCATCACTGACATCGCCGGCGCGGCTGGCGCGGGCGGCGCGGCCGCGGCCGCCGCGCCCGCTTCCGGCGCGGACGGCGGCGCATCGTCCGCGAACGGGTCCTCGCCGGTCGCGGCGAGCGCGCGGCGGTAGTTCGGGTTGACCGGCGGGAGCGGCTTCGCGGGCGCCGGCGGCGGTGGTGAGGCAGGCGCCTTCGGCGGCGCGGCGGGCGGGCGCGCGTCCATCACCGTCGGCAGCTCGAGCTCGAGCTCGAAGGCGTCGTCGCCCGGCGCTGCGATCGGCGCCGGTGCGCTTGCGACCGGCGGTGCCGCGGACGGAGCTGCAGGCGGTGCCGCGTCTGGCGCCGCGGCCCCCACGAAGTAGCGCAGCGTCGTCCCGCCGAGCTTCACCACGTCCCCCGGCGTCAGCGAGTGGAGCGTGACCTTCAACCCGTTCACGAAGGTGCCGTGGCTCGAGTTCAGGTCGGCGATGAAGTGGCGCTCGTCGCGCTCGAAGACCTTCGCGTGCTGGCGCGAGACGGTCGCGTCCTTCACGACGAAGCCGTTGCCCGGCGCGCGCCCGAACGTCACCGGCGACGCGGCGAGCGGGACGACGGCACCCTTCTGCGCGCCCTCGACGATCTCGAAGCGACCCTCGGCCGGCATCGCGCGGATCTCCCGGTCTCTCCTGCGGAAGGCCGAGTGTACGGTCCCGGTCCCGCCTCGTAACGCTCCCGCCGTCACCGCGCCGCGATGCGGATGATCGCTCCCGGCGCGAGCGTGAAGTCGTCGACGTGACCCAGGGTCGAGCCGAACAGCGTGCGCAGATGGACGTGGATGTTGCGGTCGTGGTGCGTCCAGACACCCTTCGCATCGGTCGCATGGAAGCCGAGCGCCTGGACCGGCGTCGCGCCGGGCTCCCACGCGTCATCGGGGACCGCGACCTCCCGCCACTTCGTGACGCGCGACCAGACCAGCAGCGGCACCGACGCGTCGCGCTCCGTCGCGACGACGACGCGCCCGTTCGCCACGCGGCTCGTGAAGGCCGTCCCGTCCCACACCACCAGCTCCCCCGTCATGTCGGCCCGCGGGCCGAGCGCATCGAGGTGGGGCTTCGCGAGCAGCGGCCGCAGCGCGATCGTCCACGGCGCCGCGCGCGCGTCGAAGAGCTCGCTCAGGGCTCCGGCGTGCTCGACCTTCGGCGCCGGCCGCGGCGCGCGCGGGTCGATGGGCGCCGGCCCCGTGCAGGCGGCGGCGGCGATGAGCAGCGTCAGGAGGCTCCGCTTCGGCCGGCCCATCGTCGCGTCGCCCCTCACTGCGACCGGACGACGCGGCCGTCCTTCATCGCGAGGCCGGTGGCGTCGAAGAGCGCCTTCACCGCGACGTTGCTGCGGTAGCTGCCCCAGAGCTGGTCGAGCTCGCCCGGATCGATCGCACGCGCGCGATCGAAGCTCTCGATCGCGTCGTCCGCCTTCTTGTCGAGGATCGAGCACATCCCGAGGCCGAGGTAGGCCGGCGCGCAACGCGGGTCGACTTCGAGCGAGTGCAGGAGGAGCCGCCGCGCCCGCGCGGTCACCTCGTCGCCGCGCACGTCGCTGTAGTAGTTCTTCACGAGCACGAACACCGCCAAGCGCGACCTCATCGCGGCGAAGCCCGCCGGGTTCCAGCCGCCGCGCTCGAGGTACTGCTGCGAGGTCGACTCGGAGCCGAAGCGCCACGCCGGCTCGGGCGCGAACACGTTCGCGTGCGCGAGCGTGCGCAGGATCGCATCGGCCAGCAGCTCGTGGCCACGGAGGTCGGGATGGACGTAATCGACGAACCAGCCGTTCTGGCCCGGCAGCTCCGGCGCCGCGGCGGCGTCGAGCGCGGCGCGCGGGTCGACGACGAGCGCGCCGGTCGCTCGTGCCACCTCGTCGAGGATCGCGTGGATCGTCGCCGTCGCGCGCACCGGATCGCCGTCTTCCTCCACGGCCGTCGAGAACTCGCGCCGCGCCTCCTCGTCGCGGCCCTCGAGCAGGAGCACGCGGCCGCGCAGATAGTGCAGCTCGACCACGGTCGCGTCGATCCGCCCGAGCTCCTCGAGCGCCGCGCGCAGCGCGGCGATCCGCGCGGGATCGAGCGGCACTTTGCGCCGCTTCATGAGGTCGAGCTCGATGCGTTCGTGGTCGAAGTCGGCCAGCCGCCGGAGGAACTCGGTCCTCCGCTCGGGTGGCGTCGCGGGAGCGAACCACGACAGCTCGACCGCGGTGTCGACGGCGTCGGAGACCGGATGGACGAGGACCACGCGCGCGCCGTGGTCGCGCCCGAACTCGACGATCCGCGTCAGGTTCTCCCGGTAGCGGCGCCAGCCCGATTCGAGCTGCGCTCGCGTGAAGAACGGCTCGTCGCGGACCCTGCCCTTGTGGATCGACCGGTCCAGCAAATGCACGTCGGCCGGCCGGTGGGCCGCGGTCATCAGCCGTGTCCCGAAGCGCGAGCGCGCGAGCGTCCGGCGGACGGCGTGCGCCAGCGGGTTCAAGATCGGCAGCAGATTGCGGTCGATGAACTCGTTGTGGCCGACGTAGACGACGATCACGTCGGCGCCAGAGCCGTCGACGTCGTGCAGCATGTCGAGCACGTTCTCGCTCGCGAAGCCGTTCCCCGAGAGGTTGACGACCTCGGTCGGCACCTCCGGCAGGAGCTGCTTCAGGCGCGCCTCGATCCAGCAGTAGAAGGGGATCGGCGGGTTGAAGGGCAGCCCGAAGCCGGTCGAGTCGCCCACGACGACGACGCGCTTCGTGCCGGCGGGCGCGCGCCTTGGGAAGCGGCGGGTTCGGAAGGACACGTCGGCGATGGGACGATCGTCGCCCTGCACGAGCAGCGGGCTTCCCTGCTCGTCGACCGCGGGGACGAAGAAGTGGCGGCGCGGGTCGACCCCGGCGACGACGTAGCCGAGCTCGACCAGCGCGAGCAGCGCGGCGACCAGCGCCGGCGCGCCGACGCAGGCGAGCAGCAGCTTCTTCGGCACCGCTCTCATCGCGACGCCGCCGTCACCGCCACGCGATGCGGACGATCGCTCCCGGCGCGAGCGTGAAGTCGTCGACGTGGCCCAAGGTCGAGCCGAACAGCGTGCGCAGATGGACATGGATGTTGCGGTCGTGGTGCGTCCAGACACCCTTCGCATCGGTCGCATGGAAGCCGAGCGCCTGGACCGGCGTCGCGCCGAGCTCGAGCGTCGTCTTCGACGCGTCGTGCGCCTCGTGCGTGAGCGGCGTGCCGGGCGGCAGCGCGACCACGTGGAGCGTCGCGCTCTGCACCGAGCCGACGATCTGGAAGGCGAAGGGCTGCGCCGCGTCGATGCCGACGCCGCGCGCCGCCCCGGGCAGCCACGCCTCGAACGCGGCGAGCTCGCACGCGTCCTCGGGGACCGCGACCTCCCGCCACTTCGTGACGCGCGACCAGACCAGCAGCGGCACCGACACGTCGCTCTCCGTCGCGACGACGACGCGCCCGCCCGCCACGCGGCTCGTGAAGGCCGTCCCGTCCCAGACCAGCAGCTCGCCCGACATGTTGGCCAGCGGACCGAGTGCATAGAGGTGGGGCTTCGCGAGCAGCGGCCGCAGCGCGATCGTTCCCGGCGCCGCACCCTTGTCGAAGAGCTCGCTCAGGGCTCCTGCATGCTCGACCTTCGGCGCCGGCCGCGGCGCGCGCGGGTCGAAGGGCGCCGACCCCTTGCAGGCCGCGACGGCGAAGAGCAGCGTCAGGAAGCTCCGCTTCATCCGGCCCATCGTCGCGGCGCCCCTCACTGCGACCGGACGACGCGGCCGTCCTTCATCGCGAGGCCGGCGGCGTCGAAGAGCGCCTTGACCGAGATCTGGCTGCGGTACTGGCCCCAGAGCTGGTCGAGCTCGGACGGGTTGATCGCGAGCGCGCGCTCGAACTGCTCGATCGCCTCGTCCGGGACCTTCTGGAGGACCGCGCACATGCCCAGCCCGAGGTAGGCGGGCGCGCAGTTCGGGTCGATGTCGAGCGAGCGCTTGAAGATCGCGCGCGCGCCCGCCGTCACCTCGTCGCCCGAGACGCTGTTGTAGTAGGCGCGCACCAGGAGGAAGAGCGCCTCGCGCGACTTCATCGCGGCGACGCTCGTCGGCTTCCAGCCGCCGCGGTCGAGGTACTCCTGCGACGTCGGCTCGTGGCCGAAGCGCCACTCCGCCTCGGGCGCGAGCGCGTTCGCGTGCGCGAGCGCGCGCAGGATCGCGTCGGCGAGCAGCTCGTGGCCCTGGATGTCGGGGTGGACGTAGTCGGTGAACCAGCCGTTCTGGCCGGGCAGGTCGGGCGCCGCCGCCTTGTCGAGCGCGGGCCGCGGGTCGACGACCAGCGCGCCGCGCGCGCGCGCCACCTCGTCGAGGATCGCGTGGATCGCCGCCGGCGCGCGCGTCGGCTGGCCATCGTTCTCGAGCGCGATCGAGCACTCGCGGCGCGCCTCCTCGAACTTCCCCTCGAGCCGCAGCAGGCGGCCGCACTGGTGATGGAGCTCGACGACGCTCGCGTCGATCTGCTCCAGCAGGCGGAGCTTCGCCCAGGCGGCGGCGATCCGCGCCGGGTCGAGCGGCTGCGCGCGACGCTTCACGTCCTCCAGCGCGAGCCGGTCGCGCTCGAGCTCGACGAAGAGCCCGCGGAACTCGGCGCGCCGCGCGGGGGGCGTCGCGGGCGCGAAGAACGACACGCCGGTCCCGGTGTCGGCCGCGTCGGCGATCGGGTGGACCAGCACGACGAGCGCGCCGCGCGCCTGCGCGAACTCGACGATCTCCAGGACGTGGTCGCGGAAGCGGCGGTAGCCCGACTCGATCTGCGCCCGCGTGAAGAACGGCTCGTCGCGGATCCGCTCCTTGTGGATCGAGCGGGTGAGCGCCTGCACGTCGGCGGGCTGGTGCGCCGCGGTCATCACGTCGGTCCCGAAGCGCGAGCGCGCGAGCGTGCGCCGGACCGCGTGCGCCAGCGGATTCAGCAGCGGCAGCAGGTTGCGGTCGAGGAATTCATTGTGGCCGACGTAGACGACCAGCACGTCGGCGCCGGCGCCGTCGACGTCGCGCAGCACGTCGAGCACGTCCTCGGTCGAAAAGCCGTTCGACGCGAGGTTCACCACCTCGGTCGGCCGCTCCGGCAGGAGCACCTTCAGGCGCGCCTCGAGCCAGCAGTAGAACGGGATCGGCGGGTCGAACGGCAGCCCGTAGCAGGTCGAGTCGCCGACGCAGACGATGCGGCGCGTGCCCTCGGGCGGGCGGCGCGTGAAGCGCGTGGCGCGGAAGCAGGCGTTGGCGATCGGCGGGTCGCGGCTCTCGACGAGGAGCGCGCGCCCCGCCTCGTCGACGGCGGGCAGGAAGTAGTGGCGGCGCGGATCGGCGCCGGCGACGGCGTAGCCGAGCTCGACCAGGGCGAGCAGCAGCGCGACCAGCGCCGGAGCGCCGACGACCGCGAGCAGGAGCCGGGCGGGCGCCGCCTTCATCGCGTCTCCGCTCAGCTCTTGGTCTTCGGCGCGGGCGGCGGCGGAGGAGGGACGACTTCAGCAGGCGGCGGCGCGCACGGCGCGGCGCCCCACTGCCTGAAGAAGCGGACCAGCGCGAGCCCGGCGACCAGGCCGCCGGCGAAGACCATCAACACGTCGCGCTCGCGGATCTCGCCCCTCGACAGCGCGTAGCGGCCGAGGATCACGCAGGCGGCCGCGACGACGAATCCGGCGATCGCGAGCTTCTGGTTCGAGAAGTTCATCCGTTCCTCCGCGCGCTGGGAAGCGAGTCCGTTGCCGCCGCACGCTAACTTTTCGGTCGAGCGGCCGCCGTCGGCGCGCAGCAGATCCTCGGCGCCGTCCTTCAATTCGGGCGGCAGGGCCTCGCGCAGGAGTCGTACGGTCTCGGCGTCGCCGATCGGTCGTGATCCGTGACGGGCGGCAGACGGAGACGTCCCACTAGGATTGGACGTCGATGACTGCCTCCCGACTCCGAAGGAAGCTGGCGCTCGCGTGCATCGGCGCTCCGCTCCTGGTCGCGACGCTCCTCCTGGTCGTCGAACTCGCGTTCGTCGTGGTGGGACGCGATCCGCGCCGCCACTACTTCCTGCCCGTGATCGCTGCCGAGGGGCGGCGGTCGTACGTCGCCAGCAGCGCCCCGCCGGTCGAGAACACGCGTTTCCGCGTGCAGCGCTTCCCCGAGCATCCGGCCGCCGGCGCGCGTCGCGTCGTGTGCGTCGGCGACTCCACCTGCTTCGGGCACCCGTTCGAGCCGCCGGTTCCCTTCCCGTGCTGGATCGAGATGCGGCTGGCGGAGCTGCTGCCGAAGGCGTCGATCGAGGTGCTGAACCTCGGTTCGAACGGCTTCGCGAGCGAAAACGTCCTCGACCTCCTGGACGAGACCGACCTCGCCGGCGCCGACGTGCTCGTCGTGTACGTCGGCCACAACGAGTTCCTCGACCGCAATCTCCTGCCGATCGTGAACCCGTTCGCGCACGCGCTCCGCCGCGCGCTGTCGTGTTCGCGGCTCGGAACGGTGGCGCTCGAATGCGTGCGGCGGCCCGTCGACGCCCGCCAACTCGTGAATCGCGTGAAGAGCGAGCGGATCCGCGACGCGGCGTTCCTGACCGATGCGCAGCTCCGGCGCGGCGCCGACCGCTATCGCGAGCACCTCGAGCGGATCGTCGCGCTCGCGACGGCGCGCGGGACGCGGACCCTTCTGGTGCATCCCGTAGCCGATCTGGTCGACACGCCGACCGAGTCGTCGACGTTCGCCGCGACGACGCCGGACGCCGAGCGCTCGCGCTTCCGGAAGGTCCTCGCCGAGGCCATGGCGGCGCGACGCGGATTCCAGGCGGAGCTCGACCGCGGCGGCGCGCTCGCGGCCGATCGGATCGCGGAGTCGCTCCGACGCGTCGACGAACTGGAGCGGATCGACGCGGGCATCGCGCTCTGCCACTACGAGCGCGGCTGGCTGCTCCTGCGCGCCGGACGGACCGAGGAGGCGCAGCGCGAGCTCGTGCGCGCGCTCGACGAGGACGGTGCGCCGGTCCGCCTGACGCGGGCGCTCCAAGAGGTGATCGACGAGGTCGCGTTGACGTACGGCGCGATCGTCGTCGATCCGCGCCCCGTCCTCGACGCCGCCGCGGCGCCCGGCCTGCCCGGACAGAACGGCTGGTTCATCGACTACGTCCATCCGGTCCTGCGCGGCCATCAACTGCTCGCCGACGTGATCCTGAAGACGATGGCGAGCTCCGGCGTCCTCGCTCCGGCGTCCGATTGGAGGTTCGAGGGGGAGCCGCGCTACGAGGAGTACCTGCTCCGCGCCGGCTACCGGCCCGGCACGTTCGTCGAGGCGCGGGCGCGTGCGGCGCTGCCGCTGCTGTTCAAGGCGCACTTCAAGGACCGCGATCCGGCGGCGGCCGAATCGGCGCGCCACGAGTTCCTGCGGCTGGTCGACCTCGACCCGAAGTGCGCGACGGCGTGGCTCGGCCTCGGCGTCGTGGAGGCGATCGAGAAGCGGTCGGGGCAGGCGCTCGCCGCCTTCGGCCGCGCCGCCGACCTCGTGCCCGCCGTCGTCGAGCAGATCGCGACCCCCTACCGCACGAATCCCCTGGTCCAGGCGCTGTTCGACGACGCGGGCCTGACGTTTCGCGACGGACGGGTCGTCCGATCGGAATGAACCGGGCATCCGCGTCGTGCCGCGAGGCGCGCCACGCGACGGGTCAGCGCGCCTTCGCCTTGCGCTTCGAGGAATCGAACTGGAAGAGGTCGGCTCCCGACTTTTCGAGCCGGATTCGGGTCGCCTCCCAATTCTCGTGGAGAAAGGCGACGAGGCGGTCGGCGCGCAGCGAAGCGGGGTCGACCGCCGGCTCGACCACGGCGCAGACGCCCGCCGAAGGAAATGCCGGACGGGCGCCCTCCGCGAGGAAGTGATCGAGGTCGCGATCGCCGAATCCGTACGTGATCTTGCGCTCGGCGTAGAAGTCCACGGCGCTCGTCTGGCGCTCGGTGGTGACGAGGGGGACTCCGAGTGGCACGTGTTCGCGCAGCGCGACGCCGAGCTCCTCGTAGAAGGGCGTCCGATCGGCACGTTGCGCTTCGAAGACGGTGCGCGTGGTCGCGACGCCGACGACGAGCGCCGTTGCGATCCAGAGGACGCGGGCGGCCGGGCCCGTCGTCGTCGCGTGAACGGCCGCGCCGACGAGGAACGCGACGAGCGGCAGCGCGACGATCAACCAGTAACGGTGGACGACGACGGCCTGCAGCAGTGGCACGGAATAGAGCAGCGCGAGCGCCGCCAGGCCCGCCATCGTCGAGCGCGCGCGCGGGCCGAAGCGGCATTCCGGTCGGCCCGCAGCACGACCGAGCCACGGCGCGAGCGGGACGGCGAGGAGCGCGATCGCGATTCCCGGTACACCGAAGAGGAACCGGAGGTGGTGGAGGACTCGGATCGCCACCTGCCGTGGCGTGAAGCCGCCGAAGTATCCGTCGACCCCGGTGGTGCTGCGCGCGATGAACGCCCGCACCAGCGCCCCCGCACCCTGCACGCCGCCCGCAGCGCCGTCGGTCGCGAGATGCGTGTGCAAGATCTGGAGTCCCAACGCGACGGGAACGATCGCGGCAAATAGCACGGCCCGACGGAATCGGCGGCCGAGGGCGTCTCGCAGCGCGACGAAGCCGGCGACGATTAACGCCGGCCAGGCGAAGAAAAGCGATGCGGTGATCGCGCCGAGCACGGCTGCGGATCGCGGCCGCGCCGGGTCGCGGCTCCGCGCACTCTCATCGAGCAACAGCGCGAGGAGCGCGAGCGAGAGCGCCTGAGGACCCAGTTCGCTCCCGTGGCTCGCAAAGTACGCCCCCGCCGGCAGGACGGCCGTCGCGAACGCCGCCGCGAGCCCGGCCTTCGGTGAGAGCGCTCCGGCCACGAGGAAGTACGTGATGACGATCTGGAAGAGGGAGAAGAGCAGGCCGCTCAGTTTGACCGGGAGTGGTCCTTCGCCCATGCACTTCGCGAGCGCCGCCGTCGTCAATCCCATTCCCGGGGGATGGTGCCCGTACACCTCGCGCAACTCCGGCGGCTCGGGCTCGGGATTCCGGACCATCGCGAAGCGCGTCTCGAGGAGACCGTAACGCAAATAGTTGCGCGCGACCTCCGAATAGAACGCGCCGAGGTGCTGCCACCCGAACCCGAAGGGACCGACGAGGGCGCCGCCGCGCGCCACGCCGCCCCACGCGACGATGAGCGTCAGGAGGACGAGGTGAATCCGGCGGTGCGGTCGGAGGGGCGGCGTTTCGGGTGGCATCGGGAGCGGAAGGATAGTGGCGCGGCGATCCGCGAGCTAAGCAAGGCCGCAACATTGACCGCGCGGCGCACGGACCGCGCAATCAGACGGCATAGCGGCAAGGTCCCAAAGAGTCGTACCGGAAGAAACACAGACCATGGCTGACCGACTCGTAAAGGTGGGTGTCGCCTTATCTCGTAGGACTGGGTGTCGCTGGACATTCGGACGGAGAAGTGCACCCTACACCGCCGACGAACGTGGTCGGTTTCGTCGCAAGCTGCGGAAACGACTCTTGGATCTCGCGCTCGGAGCACGGGTCGCCTTCGACTTCCGCCTTGATCACGGGCCGCTCGGCTGCGTCCCGGAGTCGTCGCCGTGGAACGCCTGCAGGCGCAGGGCGCGGTGGTCGTGGAGCCGCTCGTTCAGGGTTTGTGCGAGGAGGAGCGTCGCGGCGGGAACAATCTGCCCGAGGACGCGATCGACCGAGAAGAACAGGTGCCAGTCGACGTCGTGGGGCGTCCCGACGTAGATGACCGCCATGCCTGCCAGCGAGAAGATGACGGCAGCGGCGACGACGCAACGCGGCCCGCGAAGTGTCCGGCGCGGTGCGAGCAACGCGAGCACCAGTGCCAGCAACATCAGCAGATTCTGGTCCGACGGCTGGGTGAACCACGGTCGGCCGTCGTTCGGTGGCAAGGTCGTCGTCGTCATCGTCGTCCAGTAGGCGCCTAGGATCTTCGTGAAGACGCTGCTCTGCAGTCGGCCCGGCAGCATCTTCCAGAGTGAGTCGTCGTGCTTACCGCCCGCGAAGTCGTTCGCGAATCCGCTGCGCGCGTTCGCGAGCCACTGCACGCCGATCAGCAGAAGCGGCAGCGGCGCGACGACCCACGCGCCGCGGAGCTCCTTCAACCGTACGCGGATCGGCGGCTGGAAGAGCGCCGCGACGGCGATGCCGCCTGCAAGCGCAAGAAGGTAGAGATCCCCCTCGTTCTTCGAGAACACTGCGAACGCGAGCGAGACGCACAACCATCGCCACCAACGCCGCGCGCCGGTCTCCTCGAAGCGCAGCCACGCATCGAGCGCGGCGAGGAAGCCGAGCGCGACGTAGCCGTCCCCGGAACATCGCGACGTCGCCAGCGACAGCGTGTGAGTCGTTGCGAGCAGGAACAGCAGCACCGCGGCGACACCGGGAGCAACGCGCCGTCGCAGCGCCGCGCCCGCGATCAGAAGCAGCGCCGCAACGGTGCATTGTGCAGTCAGCCTGACCTCGACGAAATTCACGCCGCCCGTGAAGAGATAGGTCCACAGCGCGGAATGCGATACCAGCGGCGGATAGTCGGGATGGGAAAGTCGCAATTCGGCCGCGGCGCGCGCCAACGCGGCGTTGAAGCCTCCGGCGGTGAAAAGCGCCTGCGCCTTCCCATTCCAGATCCACATTTCATCGCCGAAGAAGACGACCGATGCGTTGGCAATGAGACTGCGATCGAACGTGAGGAAGAGGACGAAGACGACGGCGACCGCGAACGCCGCGCGCCCGAAGCGCGAACCGTCCGGCGGCGGGGCGATCGCGGCAGTGGCGATCGTCGCCTGTCTCTCTCGGCGTCGTGTCAGGCGCGGGAACCACCACGAGGCGACAATCGCTGCGGCGACCGCGGAGCCGATGACCGTCGCGCGCAGCGGGAGCTCGAGCCACAGTGCGATATCGATGAGCAGGGCGAGTGCGAGCGAACCGGCCATCCACGCCCAACCGATGAACGCGAGCCGACCGTCACGCGACGACACTCCGATCGCCCGTACGATCCCGGCGCCGAGCATGAGCGGCGCACCGAGCATGATGAGCAGCGCGAAAATGCCGATCGTCATTGCGCCTCCGGCTTCACTCGCCACAACGAAAAGCGTGGGGTGATGGTGAGGCGCTCGCAGCGCTCCTGGCCGGGAAACTCCTCGTTCGGAGCGAACGTCAGCACGAAGCCGTGACGGTCGCCGGCCGGGGCGCTGCGCGCTTTGCCCGGAAGCACCTCCTCCAGCGACGCATAGCGACGCGGATACGTGAGCGAGACGAGGGCGCGAACGAGCTTGAATTCGGCTTCGCCGCCGCGCTGGGTCAACCCGACGATCCCGTTCGCAGGCACGTGCTCCAGGATCGCGTCGTAGACCCTGGAGCCTAAGCGAAGCGAATGGCGCAATCGCGCGTCGAATGGCTCGTCGATCGCCGCGATCCGCTCCTGGAACGAGCGGCCGAATACGTCTCCGCGAGTCCACGTCCGTCCCAGCTCGGCTGCCGAACCGGCGATGCGCCATGCGAGGAGCGCAAACGTCGCGATAAGCACCCAGCGATTCGGCCACGTTCGCGCGCGCGGGGTCATCGATCGCTCGGGCTGTCTGCCGGCGGGAATCCAGGGCCCGGATCGAGCTCGCGCAGGAAGTCTTCGAGCCCCGGATGGAGTTTGGGCGGAAGTATCGCTCGCAAGTGGTTCAGCGTCGCTTCGTCGCCTGCTGTCGCGCGTCCCGCGAGGACGCGCTCGATCTCGTAGAAAAGGCGGGGATCGCGCTGCACCCAGGCTGCGATGCGGTTGCGCAGCATCACGGCGCGCTGCGAACGAACGAGACGCTCGCGCGCGCGCGTCGCCTCTTCTCCCGCGGCAAAGCGGAGGATCTTGAGGATCGGAGCGCCGTCGACGCAAATCGTGTGGACCGGCGCGACCTCCTGGTCGAGTTCCACCAGCGCGCGGTCGTACCAGCCGCGCCGTGTGATGTAGACGACGTAGAGTGATTCGTTGCGTCCGCCGTCGTCGGGTTCGCCCGCGTGAAGGTCGGACCGCAGCCGAACCGGAGCGATCGCTCGCACGATATGGCCAGCCACCGGCGAGAGAATCGAAGCACCCGATTCTGCATGGACGTTCAGCCAGTCGATCGCCTGCCAATACGAATTGCCCCAATAGTCAGTGGCATCTCGCAGCTGGCAGTGCTGCGCGCCCGAGAGGCCGCCGACGAGGGCGTTGAAGTAGACGGTTCCGTTCGGATGGGTGCGGAGCGTCGCCCATGCACCCGGCGAGATCGCTGCGGCGAGGAGGCTGTTCGCGACGACCCGAGCGAGAGCGCGGCGAGACGTCAATCGCCGCCAGCGCGTGACACGCTCCGCGAGCCAAGAGAGTCCGGACGCCGCGAGCAGGCACATCGGCGGAAGGAACTCGTCGAAATGTCGAACTCCATCGAAGTTGACCATTCCCGGGATGAGCGTGCGCCCGACCGGGAGGACGGTACCGATGGCGAGGAGCGCGCGGTCGCGGCGGGAAAGCGTCGGCGCAAAGAGCCCGACGATGAAAAGCAACAGCACTGGAATCGGCGTCGTGGTGACGGCCTGCATCACGCCGTCGAGATCGACGCGGAGATTGGCCGCGCCGGGTTGTTGTCCGATGTCCGCCGCACGGAACGCGATGTTGCCGGTCCGGAAGATATGGGTGTAATGTTGCGTCAGGCGGTCGATTGTGTCGAACCAGAATTGCGGCGAGAGGGCGAAGTAGGCTACGATGGCGGCGATCAATCCGAACATGACGTCGCGCCATTCATGCGGTCGCCGCTCTCGATCGCGGGCCGGCACGCGCATCCATCGAGACACCAAGACCCATCCTGCAACTTCGATCGGGAGGAAGATTGCGTTGGCCTTCTGCGCAAGCGCGGCGCCGCAGAGCACCCCAGCCGCGAGCCAGGATCGGATGCCGCCGATTCGTACTGCACGCGCCGCGACGAGCAGCGCGATCGTGTAAAGTACCGCCTCGGGCGTATCCTTGAGATTGTTGAAGGAGTCGGCGAAGAATCGCGGCGAAGTCATCAAGAAAAGCGAGGCGAACAGCGCCGTCAGGACTCCCGCTCGCGGGGTCATCCAGCGAACGATGCAGACGATGAGCACAGCGACCAATAGTACGATCGGGAGGTTGTGTGCCGCCATCGCTGGCATCCAGTCGAGCTCAGTCCAGAACAGACGACAGCTGGCGGCCGAGAGAGTCGAGGCGAGTGGCCAACACACATGCCATGAGAGCTCGAGATTGAACGCGGGATGCGGAGCGCGCAGGTTTCCGATCGTCGCGTGGAGCGGGGCCTCGCGCAGCGACGCGTCGGACGTCATTGCATGCAGAAGCGATTCGCCGAGCGGGTACTCGCCGATCGTGCAGTCCCAAGTCGGCCCATAGTCGCGCAGCAACCCGAGGCCGACAACGGACCACAGGGCTGCCAATGCGATACCAGCAAGAATCCCCGAGTGGCGGCGGAGCATCCGCGGAACTATACGCTCTACCGCACGAATCCCCTGGTCCAGGCGCTGTTCGACGACGCGGGCCTGACGTTTCGCGACGGACGGGTCGTCCGATCGGAATGAACCGGGCATCCGCGTCGTGCCGCGAGGCGCGCCACGCGACGGGTCAGCGCGCCTTCGCCTTGCGCTTCGAGGAATCGAACTGGAAGAGGTCGGCTCCCGACTTTTCGAGCCGGACTCGGGTCGCACGTCGCATGATCTCGTGATGCGACCAAGATCGCTCCTCGGATGACATCGAGCACGCCGACCGCCTCGCGGCGCGGGCGCGCGCTGGCTGCCGCCGCACTTGCGATCATCGTGGTCGCGGCCGCTTTCGCGCGCGCGGCCGCGTACCTCGGTCCATTCGGCAGGGGCTGGCAGTGGCTCGGCGCGTGGTACGGGATGCAGGCGCGAAACTCTCTGCGGTACGGCTTCTTCGCCACGCACTTCGCCGGCATCGTCAACGCCGACCACGTCCCCGAGTCGAGCTGGGTCTACTACGTCCACCATCCACCCGGAACGATCTGGTCAATGGCGGCGTCGTTCGTGGTGTTCGGGACGTCGGCAATGGCCTCGAAGCTTCCCGCGGTGGTCGCGTCGCTCGGGCTTGTCCTCGTCATGTACTTTCTCGTCGCGCGCGCACTCTCGCGGCGCGCCGGGCTCGCCGCGGCGCTGCTGACGGCGGCACTGCCGGCCGGCGCAAGCTTCTCGACCCACGGCAGCGAGCTCGGGCCGATCGTGATCTGCTTCTCGATGCTCGCGCTCCTGTTGGACGAACACGCGCGCGCGCGCGATCCGGAGCGGCCGCGCTCCGCGGCGGTGCTGGCAGCGTTCTTCGCGGCGTCCCTGTTTTCGTGGGCCGCGCTGCCGATCGCGGGGTTCGTCGCCCTGCGCGATCTCTGCGGCCGCCGGCTGCGGCGGGCGGTGCTGTTCGGCGCGGCGGTGCCGTTCGTGCTGGCGCTCCATCTGATCCACGTCCGGCTCGCGACGGGATCATTCGGCGGCGGACAGGGCGGCTCGCTGGGCGGGATGTTCCTCTCCCACGGCGTGAACGGCATCACCGAGGTGACGCAACGCTTCGGCACGGAACGGGTCCTCGAACGCGTCGGCGGGCACCTGCGGACGCTCTTCACGATGCCCGGCCTGATCGTCGCAGCGACCGGACTCACGGCGTTTCTGCTGCAGCGGCGCATCGCGGTGCTGCGCGACGCGCGCTGCACCGCTCCGTTCCTCGGGATGTTGACGTTCGCGCTCGGGTATTCGCTCCCGTTCCCGCAGGCAGTCTGGTTCCATTCGTATTGGCTGGCGATCGCGCTGCCCTGGATCGCGCTCCTCGGCGGGATCGTCATGCACGTCGCCGGCACGCGGGCGCTTCCGGCAGCGGTCGCAGCGACGCTCCTCGTCGCGGTGGCGGGAAAGGCCGCGTGGGACGCGCACGCGAGCCAGTTGCTCGAACGGACCGCGGACTACGAAGAACTCGGCGAGGCGCTCGCCGCGCGGACGCCGTCGGGAACACGCGTGTTCACCTCCGAGCCGCCGTCGAGTTGCCTCGTCTTCTATTGCGATCGCGAACTCACCGGGAACATGAGCGATCGCGACCTCGCCGGAGGGTTCGCGTCAGGGGGAGCCGCGGTCGCGGTCCCGCGCGCAGCGTTCGCGCTCGTGAAGCCGCCGTCGCCGGAGGTGACGTTTCCATCCGCGTCGCTCGAGACCTTCCTGCGCGAACGCTTTTCGGCCGTCGAGGTCGACCTGCCGCGCAGTCGGCGCACGCTCCTGCTGTTCGACCTGGCGCACCCGAAGTAGCCCGGCTCCGCGCCCTCAGCGTCCGTCTTCGTCGGAATGCAGCAGCGCCGCGCGTCCGCTTCCTGGCGTCTCTTCATCCGCCCCAGTATGAGTCTTACGAATGACGTCGGACGTGGGTCAGCCGGAGCGCCGGCGGCGGATCGCCTGCTCGCTCGCGCTCGCCGCCATCGTCGCATGGGCATTCGTCGCGCGATCCGGCGCTCTCGCAGGCCCATTCGGGTTCGGCTGGCAGTTGCTCGGCGCCTTCTATTCGAAGATGGCGCGCAACCTCGTCGAGTACGGTCCGGTGAACGCGCGCTTCGCGATGATCGAGAACGCCGCGCCGGCGACGCCGGATCAATGGATCGTCTACAGCCACCATCCGCCGGGGATGGCGATCGCGACGAGCGCATTGATGACGTGGTTCGGCGACGGGCCGCTGCCGATCAAGTCGCTCGGCGTCGCCTTCGCGCTGCTGCAGGTGGTCGTCACCTATGCGCTGGTCGCGGAGGCGCTGTCGCGACGGGCGGGGCTCGCGGCGGCGTTCGCGACCGCGGTGCTGCCGGCCGGCGCCTACTTCTCGACGCACGGCAGCGAGCTCGGGCCCGAGGCGATCACGCTCGCCCTGCTGGCGCTCCTCCTGGACGAGCGCGCGCGCGCTCGCGATCCGGCGCGGCCGCGGCGCGCGCTCGTGCTCTGGGCCCTCGCAGGATCGGTGTTCTTCGCATGGCCGGGACTGATCGTCGCGGGCTTCATCGCGCTGCGCGACCTGTTCGGCCGGCGGTTCGGTCGCGCGCTGACGTTCGGCGCGGCGATCCCGGTCGCGCTCGGACTCCATGCGATGCACATGTTCGTCGCGCAGGCGTTCGCCACTCCGGCGGGCGTCGTGGCACGGCCGGCGACGTTCTCCTCCCTCTTCGCGCACAGCTTCCTCGGCTTCTCGACTCGGATGCCGGACGTCACGGCAGCGCAGATCCAGGCGCGCCTGCTCGGCCACGTCCAATTCCTGTTCGGTTGGCCGGCCCTGGGTCTCGCCCTCTTCGGCGCGACGATCGGCCTCGCGGCGGCACGCTGGTGGGCGCCGGAGCGATCGGTCGCGCGGCGCGCGTGGACGACGCTCGCCGGGCTCGCGACGTTCGCGATCCTCTATTCGACGCCGCTGCTCCAGGCCGTCCTCATCCACCGTTATTGGTTGATCGTCGCCCTGCCGCTGGTCGCGTTCCTGATCGGGGCGGCCGTGCACGCGACGGCGGTCCGACCGATCGCGTGCGGCGTCTGGGCGGCGGTCGCCGTCGCCGGCGGACTCTGGATCACGCGCGACGTGATGGAGCTGCAACGGCGCGATCGCACGCCCTATTTCCAGGAACTCGGCGACGTCCTGCGCGCGCACGTCCCGGCCGACCAGGTCGTGTGCACCACCGCCAACGGCACGGAATGCACGTCCTACTACGCCCGCAGGGAGGTCCGCGGCGGCTTCGACGAGCTGCAGCTGGAGCGATTCCTCCGCGCGGGCCAATCCGTCGACGCGCCGATCAAGGGCTGGTTCGCGCTGATCGAACCGCCGATCGATCCGTCCGACACGTCGCACGCGCAGCTCGCGGAGTTCCTGGAGCGGACGTGGACGTCGACGCGATACCGGCTCGAGAAAACCGGCGCGGACGTCGTCCTGTTCGACCTTTCGCGCCCATTGGCGCGCTGATCGGGAGCGGTCACTCGCCCTTCGCGCGCAGGTGCGACGGCAGCGACGGCTTGTCGTCTTTTCCGACGGCCGGCGAGTACTTGAACTGCGCGCGGCTCTGCTTGAACTCCTCCTTCACGGCGGAGAGCGCGGCCGTGTCGGTGACGAGGTCGAGGCCGGTGCAGGCGAGCACCTTCGCGGCGACCAGCATCGCCTTGTAGGCGCCGCTCGCCCCCGACGCCGACGTCGACGCCCACGAGTGGGCGGGCACCTTGCTCGGCCAGGTGGCGACGTGCAGCTCGATCACCGGCGCGGCCCAGCTCACGTTGCCGACGTCGGTCGAGCCCGACGGCTCGGGTGCGCGCGCCTTGTCGTAGGGGAGGATCTTGGTCGGGTAGCCCGCCTCGGGCTGTCCGAACGCCTTCTGCAGCGCGCGCGCGTACGCCTGCTCCTTCTCGTCGTAGGCGGCGACGCCGACGCGCTCGAGCTCCTTCTGCATGACCTGCGAGCCGGCGAAGTTGATGTTCAGGTCGTAGAGGCCGGAGAGCTGCACGAGGTCGGGCGCGCGATACCCCGCCGTCTTCGACCCGAACTCCTCGCCCCACGCCATCCGGTCGGCGCCGTCCACGATGCCTTTCAAGTGCGCGTAGACCTTCTCCGCCTCGCTCCAATCCTTGCCGCGCACGTACATCCAGACCGCCGCCTTGTTCGGGACGACGTTGGGGACGCCGCCGCCGTTGCTCACGACGTAGTGCATGCGCGCCGTCTCCGGGACGTGCTCGCGAAGCAGGTTCACGCCGTGCTCGAAGGCTTCGACGGCATCCAGCGCCGAGACGCCGTCCCACGGCGCGGCCGAGGCGTGGGCGCTGCGGCCGAAGAAGGTGACCTCGAAGCTGATGCACGCCTTCGAGGGCTGCGTGTGGACCTCGTTCTTGTCGGACGGATGCCACGACAAAACCGCGTCGCAGCCGTCGAAGAGGCCGTCGCGCACCATGAAGATCTTCCCGATCCCCTGCTCCTCCGCCGGCGTGCCGTAGAGCTTGAGCGTGGCGGGGTGGCGCTCCGCCTGCAGCGCCTCCTTCATGGCGACGGCCGCTGCCAGGCCGGCGACGCCGAAGAGGTTGTGGCCGCAGCCGTGGCCCGGCGCGCCCTGCGCGGCGGGCTCCTGCAGCGGCGCTCCGGCGGTCTGCGAGAGGTTCGGGAGCGCGTCGAACTCGGCCAGGATGCCGAGCGTCGGTCCGCCCGCGCCCGACGACCAGGTCGCGACCCACGCCGTCTCCATCTGCGAGACGCCGCGCTCGACCTTGAAGCCCGCCTGCTCGGCGAGCGCCGCGAGCGCGGCCGACGACCGAGTCTCGCGCAGCGCCGTCTCGGGGTGGTCGAAGAGGTCGCGGCTCGTCTTGACCCAGTCGTCGGCGAGGCGGTCGACCGAGCGCGCCGCCTGCGAGTTCAGCACCGACCAGCCCGACCCGAGCGGCGTGTTCGGGGCGAGCAGCTCCGGCTTCCCCTGCGCGCGCGCGAACGCGCCGGCGGGGGCGAGCCCGATTCCGAGGACGAGCGAGGCGACGAGCGACGCGCGCATGACCGGCTCCCGAGGACGCGCGCGACCGGACGCGCGCCGAACGGGCGAGTGTAGCGGCCGGTAGCGTGGCGGGCCGCGGCGCGCACGCGTCGACTCGCGGGTCGACCCGCGGAACGAGGAGGCGGAAGCGATGGAACGGTGTCAGCGTCGATCGGATCGCCTCGCCGCGTTCGTCGCGGCGGGGCTGGCGCTCGGGAGCGTCCTCGCATTCGGCGCCTTCGCGCAGGACGGCAAGAAGCCGAAGGATCCCAAGGAAGGCAAGAAGCCGCAGGACGAGAAGCCGGCAGGGAAGGCGGAGGAGAAGCCCGACTACGAGCTCGCCGACGACGTGAAGAAGCTCCCGGCCAAGGACCTGCGCGCGCTGGGGAACGCGAAGCAGCGCTACTTCCTGATCGGCCCGCACGAGACGCAGCGGCCGCCGCCCGCGGGCTACGCGCTCGTGCTGGTGATGCCGGGCGGGACGGGCGAGGCGAACATGACCAACTTCGTCCGCAACGTCTGGAACAACTGCTGCCCCCAGGACTTCGTCTTCGCGCAGCTCGTCTCGGTCAAGTGGTCGAGCGCCGACGTCACGTGGCCCACGCGCTTCTCCAAGGTCCCGAACATGGAGTTCACCACCGAGGAGTTCGTCGACGCGGTGCTCGCCGACGTGACGAAGACTCAGAAGCTCAAGATCGACCCGGCGCGCACCTACCAGTGGGGCTGGTCGTCGGGCGGGCCGGCCGAGTACGCGATCTCGCTGCAGGAGAAGTCGCCGGTCACCGCGTCGTACGTCGCGATGTCGGTCTTCAACGTCACCGGCGAGCTCGAGCCCGAGCTCAAGAACGCCAAGGGCTCGGCGTACTTCCTCGACCACTCGCCCGAGGACGTGCGCTGCAAGTTCGAGTACGTGCAGAAGGCGCAGGAGCGGCTGAAGAAGGAGGGCGCGGCGGTCGAGCTCGTCACCTACAAGGGCGGCCACGGCTGGACCGGCGACCCCTTCACGCGCCTCACCGCCGGCTTCGCGTGGATGGAGAAGAACCACGGCAAGCCCGAGCGGAAGTGAGCCGAGTAATCTCGGGCGATGCGCCGCATCTTCGTCGGGGACGTGCAGGGCTGCCGCGAGGAGCTCGAGCTCCTGCTCGAGCGGGCGAAGTTCGACCCCGCCTCCGACCGCCTCTACTCGGTGGGCGACGCGATCAACCGCGGCCCGGACTCGGCCGGCTGCGTGCGCCTCTTCAAGAGGCTCGGCGCCGCGATGGTGCTCGGCAACCACGAGCTCCACTGGTTCGAGGTGACGGCGGGGCGGCGCAAGGCGGGCAAGCGCGACACGCTCGAGAACCTCGCCGCCGCCCCCGACCGCGCCGAGCTCGACGCGTGGCTGCGCGCGCGACCGCTCTTGGTCTGCGAGCAAGACGTCGTGCTGGTGCACGCGGGGCTCCACCCGAAGTGGGGCGACCTCGACGCGCGGGCGCGCGCGCTACGGGCGACGTTCGTCGATGCGCTCACGCGCGACCGTCCGCTCACGCAGGAGCCCGACCTCGAGTTCGCGACGGGCGCGCGCTACTGCGACCCCGACGGCCGCCAGCCCGACGACGACTGGCCGCCGCCGCCGCCGCCCTACGTCCCGTGGGACGAGCTCTACCGCGGCCCGCGCACCGCCGTCTTCGGCCACTGGGCCCGCCGCGGCCTCGTCGTCACCAAGCACGCCCGCGGCCTCGACACCGGCTGCGTCTACGGCCGCGCCCTCTCGGCCTGGATCCCCGAAGAGGACCGCATCCTCCAGGTGCCCGCGCGCCGCGCCTGGTGCCCGCTCACCTGACGGCGCCCTCGACGTTCGCGAATGCCTCCGTCAGCTCACGCGACTGCGGCCCGCCCTCTTCGCGCGGTACAGCGAAGCATCCGCCCGCGCGACGAGCATCGCGACGTCGGTGATGTCGGCCGCGAGCTCGGCGACGCCGAGACTTGCCTTGAGTTTCAAGCTCTTGCCGTCCGGCAGCGCGACGTGGCCCTCTTCTTCGAGCAGGACGAGGAGGCGCTCGGCCGTCTGCTTCGCGGCGTCGTAGTCGCACTCGGGCAGCACCAACACGAACTCGTCGCCGCCGAAGCGCCCGGCGCAGTCGACGGTGCGCAGGCTCTTTTTCAGGAGTTGGCCGAGGCGGCGCAGCAGCGCGTCGCCCATCACGTGGCCGTGGCGGTCGTTCACCTGCTTGAAGTGGTCGAGGTCGAGCACGCAGACCGAGAGCGACGAGCCGTAGCGCCGCGCGCGCTCGAACTCCGCGGAGAGCTTGTCGAAGAGGGCGCGGCGCGTGAGCACGCCGGTGAGCGAGTCGATCGAGGCGCGCTCCTCGAGCTGCTCGATCGTGCTGCGCTCGTTGGTCACGTCGCTCGCGACCGCGTGCACGACCTTGCGGTCGTCGGAGGGCGCCGCGTTCCAGCGCAGCCAGTGCCACTCGGCGTCGCCCGACCGCAGCCGCGCCTCGAACGTGACCGAGGTCAGGCCTTGCGAGAGGTGGTGCAGCGCGCTCTCGGAGTCGGCGCGGTCCTCGGCGTGGACGAGCTCGGGGAGCAGGCACCCGATCAAGTCGCTCTCCGCGCGGCCGAGCAGCGCGGTCCAGGCCGGGTTGACGCGGCGCAGGCGGCCTTCGCCGTCCATCACGCAGAGCATCTCGGAGGTCATCTTCCAGAACTGCCGGGTCTCGCGCGTGAGGCGGCCGCGGTCGCTGCCGAGCTTGTAGACGAGGTAGGTCGCCACGACGGTGAACCCGAGCGCCGCCATCACCGCGAACCACGGCGGGACGACCACCGCCGAGCCCGCGAACGCCTCGGTGGCGCGCGCGAGGATGCGGAAGCAGCGGCTGCCGAAGACGAGGCGGTGCTCGTCGAAGACGTGCGAGCGCGCGACCGCCTCGTAGTCGTCTCTCCTCCGGTCGTCGACGCTTTTCCAGACGAACGTCTTCTTGCCGCCGGCGCCGAACGCCTCGTCGACGTAGACGCGCAGCGCGATCGTGTCGAGCCGCATCGAGCGCGCGGCCGAGACGAACAGCTCCCCGACGTCGATCAGCTCGACCACGCAGCCGAGCAGCTTCGCGTCGCGCTCCGCCGCGACGGCCGGCACGCCGCCGCCCTTGAAGATCGGCAGGTAGCACACGAAGGCGCGCGAGTCGGGGGCGGGCGCGGCCGCCCCCTCCGCGAACGCGACGTAGCTGATCGGGCCGACCACCACCATGCGGCCGGTGCGGCACGCCTCCTCGATGCCGGCGAGCCGCTCGGGGATCTTGGCGTGGTCGAGGCCGAACGAGCGCTCGTTGCGGGCGGGCGCGCCGATCGGCGTGACGAAGGTGACCGGGAAGTACTGGTCGCGGCGGTCGGCGCGCACCAGCTCGCGCGCCGCGTTGGGCTCTTTGATCTCTTGGCGGCCGGCGTTGTCGGGGCGGACGCGCGCCTCGAATTCGTCGCGCTCGAGCGCGCGCACGCGCTGCAGCCAGCCGATCGCGACCACCTCGGGGAAGTTGCGCAGGTGCTCCGACGCGAAGACGCCGAAGTTCCCGGCGTCGAACGCGCCCGTCCCGGCGAAGTGGGCGCGCAGCGCGAGCAGGAGGTCGGTGGCGTCGTCGGTCTCGCGGTCGAGCTTCTGCACCTGCTCGGCGACGCGGTCCCCGAGCAGGACGTTCAGCTGCTGGCTCTCCCACTCCCGGACGATGTTCCAGACGACGCCGGTGATGGCGATGCCGAACGCCACCGTGATCGGAACGAGGAATCGCCCGAGGGTGAAACGGGAGCGACGAACCGGAGGCTCGTCGTCGATCGGCGTGGGGGGCGCGCCGGGGTCGCTCATCGGCTCTCGAGGTGGGTCAGACGGGGGTGGCTCCTGGGGTGGATCGGGCGGCGAGGCGCCGGAATGGGTGTTCCACCCGTCCTCGCGGTCGGGAAAAAACAGCGCGTCGACGCGGATGCGCGCGAGCCACCCGTGCACGGCGGGGGTCGCCGCGAGCCGCCTGAAGCGCGCTCCGGACTTCTCGGGCGCCGGGGAAATCTATGCCGCTACTTCTTCCGCTTGTAGGCGATCTGGACCACGGGGCTCTCCTTGCCGTCGGGCCCCTTCATGAGCATGGTCCACGCGCGCTCGTCGTCGCTCTTCCAGACGTCGGTCTGGTGCCACACCATCTCGCCGCCGGTCGGCGTCTTGCCCTTCATGGTTCCGTCGAGCGTGCGCGTCTTGGCGTCGAACGTGAACTCGCCGGAGAACGGCGACGCGCTGGTCGAGTCGACCCACGTGAGCACGTAGCGCTTCGCGATCGGGTCGAAGCCGAAGACCTCGTGGCCGACGAACGGCCCGCCCATCATCGATCCTTCGAAGTCGGAGACGAGCCAGAGCCCGCCGCACGTGACGCGCACGACCGACTTGGCCGGCGTCTTGGTGGCCGCGCCGCCGGCCGGGTCGGGGACGGTGACCTCGGCGTCCCACGTCCCGGCGTACTTCTCGAGCAGCTTGTGCTCGGGCGACGCCGTCGCCGCCGCGTCCTGCGGCTCCGTCGTCGCCGGACCGCCGCCCGCGATCCACGCGACCGATGCGGTCGCCGCCAGGATCGCCACGGGGAGGATGCGTACCGTCGTCTTCACTGCGGGCTCCTTTCGATCACGGGGAACGGATCGTCTCTCCGAACACCTTGCCGGTCGTCACGCTCACCGGCTTGCCGGCGAGCGTCTCGTCGAGCGCTTGCGCGACGTACTTGGCGCGCGCGCGCGCGGGTTCGGTCACGTTGTCGTCGATGCCGCCGCGGTAGAGGACCTTGCCCTCCTTGTCGCAGATCAGCGCCTCGGCGGTGCGCTTGGCGGCGAGCTTGCGGGCGACGGCGCCGTCGGCGTCGTTCAGGAAAGCGCCGCCGAGCCGCTTCTCCCGCTGGAACTTGCGCTTGTCGGCCGCCGACTCGTTGTGGTTGGGGTAGAGGAAGACGAAGTCGACGCCCTTGGGGCCGTACGCCTCGCAGAGCGCCGCGAGCCTCTCCGAGTAGGCGTTGGTCGCGGTGCACATCACGCCGGCGAGGACGTAGACGGTGACCTTGGACTGCTTCTGGGAGTCGAAGTCGAATTCCTTGTCGCCGCGCTGCGCCTTCGCCGTGAACGCCGGGATCTTCTCGCCGACCTTGCCCGTCGACTCGGGCTTCGCCTCGCGCCCTTCTTTGGGCGCGGGCGGCACGGGCGCGGGCGGCGCGTTCTGGACCGGAGGACGCGCGACCGCCGGCGGGCGCGCGCCGCCGATCAGCAGCGCGAACGCGATGCTCCCGACCATCGTCGCCTCCTCGATCCGCCACCCGAGACCGGAAACGCGCGATCGTAATCGCGGCGGTCGCGCGAACCATGCGGGGGGCCAGGGCGCATTCCTCCCGCGGGGCGGCAGGGTTACGCTCTCCCCCCTCGCGGATCCGCGCCGCGACCGGGAGTTCTCCGATGCATTCTTCGATCCTGCTCGCGGGTGCGTGCGCGCTGCTCGCGATCCCGTCCGCGACGGTCCCAGGTTCCGCCCGCGCCTGGGAGCACGACTCGTCCGACGTGCCGGTCGACCCGCGCATCAAGTTCGGCGCGATCGAGAACGGGCTGCGCTACGCCTGGACCGACCAGTCGAAGGGCGAGGACAAGCGCGTCTACCTGCGCCTCTTCGTCGACGTCGGCAGCCTGGTCGAGACCGACGCCGAGCAGGGGGTCGCCCACTTCATCGAGCACATGGCGTTCAACGGCACCAAGAACTTCAAGGCCGGGACGCTGGTCGACACCTTCCAGAAGGAGGGGATCAAGTTCGGCCACGACGTGAACGCCCACACCGGCACCGACGAGACGGTCTACGAGCTCGACCTGCCCGACGCCTCGGCGGAGCGGCTCGAGACTGCGTTCAAGTGGTTCGGCGACGTCGCCGACGGGCTGCTCTTCGAGGAGAAGGAGGTCGCGGGCGAGAAGGGCGTCATCGACGCCGAGGAGCGCGACCGCAACGGCCCCGGCCTGCGCCTCTACAAGAAGATGACCGGTTCGCTGATCGCCGGGACGCTCTGGCCGAAGCGGCTGCCGATCGGCGTGAAGTCGGCGCGCGACAAGTTCAACACGGCGCTCTGCAAGGGCTTCTACCGGAAGTGGTACCGGCCCGAGAACATGACCTTCGTCGCGTCGGGCGCGTTCGGATCGGCCGACGTCGAGATGCTGATCAAGTCGACCTTCGCACGCATCGCGGTCCCGAAGGAGGCGGCGCAGAAGCGGCCCGACGTCGGCGCGCCCAAGTCCGGCGTGAAGCCGTTCTGCGCCTACGAGAAGGACTCGACCGGCTGCGAGATCGTCGTCGCGAAGGTGAGCCCCTGGAAGGACGAGGGCGACACGCTCGCCAACCGCAAGCGCGACTTCCTGCGCGGGCAGGCGCTGACGCTCGTGAACGCCCGCATCGCGAAGCGCGCCACCGAGCGCGCGAAGGGCGAGTCGCCCTACCGCGGCGTGAGCTTCGGCTCCTACGAACTCGAGCAGGCGCTCTCGGGCTTCGCGCTGCAGGTCGAATGCGAGCCGGGCAAGTGGAAGGAGGCGCTCGCCGCCGCGCGCGCCGACTTCGAGGCGGCACGCACCGCCGCCTTCACGCGCGACGAGCTCCACCCGCGGATCACGGGCCTGCACGACAACCTGGTGACCGAGCCCGACGCCACTCGCGCCTCCGGCGCGACGTACGTCGCGAAGATGCTGCAGGCGTGCCGCGCGCGCTTCGTCCCGATGGACGACACCGCGCAGAACAAGATGTACCTGAAGATGCTCCCCGAGATCGACGCCGACTCGATGGCGGCGCAGCTCGCCACGACGTGGAGCGAAGGCGAGCTCGTGATCTTCGCGGTCGGCAACCTCGACCTCGGCAAGACGGCGGCGACCGAGCTGAAGGCCGCGTGGGACGCCGCGGAGAAGGCGGCCGCGGCGCCGACCGCGGCGACCGGCGCCGGCAAGGGCGCGGACGCGCCGCCCGCGGACGGCAAGCCGACGGATGGCATGGCGGCCGAGACCGAGGAGGACGTCTCCGCGTCCGACTGGATGTACCGCGCGCGCGGCGCCGAAGGGAAGGTCGCCCAGGTCGAGCAGGACGACGCGCTCCAGATCGCGCGCATCCAGTTCGAGAACGGCGTGCGCGCCACGCTGCGCGGCGATCCGCGTGCGGGCGGCGGCGCACTGATCGTGCGCGTCGGCTCGGGGCTGCTCGCCGCCGAGCCCGACGAGAGCGACATCGGCTGGGTCGCGACGCAGGTCTTCCTGCAGTCGGGCCTCGCCGAGCACGACTACGAAACGATGATCAAGATGCAGAAGGGGCGGCAGATCCAGTTCGGCTTCCAGGTCGGCGTCGACGGGCTGGTCTTCTCGGGCTCGGCCGGGCCGACCGACTTCCAGCGCCTCTGCGAGATCCTCTGCGCCTACATGAAGGACCCGGGATGGCGTCCCGAGGCGTTCGAGAAGTGGAAGAAGAAGCTGCCCGAGGTCTACGAGAAGTTCGGGAAGGGCTTCGAAGGGCCGCTCGGCGACTTCGAGAAGCTGCTCCACGCCGGCGACCACCGCTTCTGCGTTCCCGACCAGAAGGAGGTCGACAGCTTCCTCCCCGACACCCTGAAGGAGTTCCTCGAGCCGCAGCTCACGGACGGACCGGTCGAGGTCACCGTCATCTCCGGCGTCGACCCGAACGCCGCCATCACGATCCTGGCGAAGACCTTCGGGATGCTGCCCAAGCGCGGCGCCGGCGATGCGCACGACGACCGCCGCAAGACGCCGCCGATCCAGCCCGGCCTCAAGTTCAAGAAGGAGATCGAGACCACCGACAAGAAGACGCTGCTGAAGATCGTCTACCCGATGACCGACGGGCGCGACGCCAAGGTGCGCCGGTCGATGATCTTCCTCGACGACGTGGTCGACGACCGCATGCGCGTCGAGATCCGCGAGAAGCTCGGCGCCGCCTACTCGCCGAGCGTGATCCTCGACGCCGGCACCGCGTTCCCCGGCATGGGCTCGCTCATGATCGTCCTCACCGTCGATCCGGCCAAGGCCGACGCGGTGCTGAACCAGGTGCTCGGCGCGGTCGACGCGCTCGTCAAGAACGGCGTCAAGCCCGACGACCTCGACCGCATGAAGAAGGTGGCGGCGACCAAGCTCGACCAGGCGATGAACGACCCCGGCTGGTGGCTCGGCCGGCTCGACGGCTCGTGGGCGCGGCCGGAGGCGCTCGCCGAGTTGAAGGGCGTGAAGGAGGCCTACGCCGCGGTCACCGCCGAAGAGGTGACCGCGCTCGCGCGCCAGTACCTGGTGCGCAAGAACGCCTCGACCTGCGTGATCGCGCCGAAGAAGGCCGCGCCGCCGCCCAAGAAGTGAACCGCGCACCGCCGCGTGCCGCGACCGTTCCAGACCGGGGGCGGGCGCGGTAGGCTCGCCGCGCCCCTCGCCACCCGCGCACCGGGAGATGTCATGCGCACGTCGTCAGGTCGGCGCCCGGCGCTCTTCGCCGCCGCCGCGCTCGGATTGCTCGCCGGGAACGCAGAGGCCCAGGGCAGCAAGGCTCCGGCGCGCACCGCCGACGCGCGCAAGTGGGAGCACGACACCTCCGACCTGAAGCCCGACCCGCGCTTCACCTTCGGCGCGCTCAAGAACGGGTTCCGCTGGGTCTGGTTCAAGAACGACGAGCCGAAGAAGAAGGTCTTCCTGCGCCTGCACGTGAACGTCGGCAGCCTCGTCGAGTCCGAGACCGAGCTCGGCATCGCCCACTTCATCGAGCACATGGCGTTCAACGGCACGAAGAACTTCAAGGCCGGGTCGCTCGTCACCACCTTCCAGTCGGAGGGGATCAAGTTCGGCCACGACGTGAACGCCCATACCGGCATGGACGAGACGGTCTACGAGCTCGACCTGCCCGACGCGTCGCCGGAGCGCTTCGCGACGGCGCTCAAGTGGATGCGCGACGTCGCCGACGGGCTGAAGTTCGAGCAGGCCGAGGTGAACAGCGAGAAGGGCGTCGTCGACGCCGAGCAGCGCGACCGCGACGGCGAGGGGTACCGGAACCTCGTCGACTTCCTCTCGAAGATCCTCGACGGCACGCTCAAGCCCAAGCGCCTCCCGATCGGCATCAAGGCGGTGCGCGACAAGTTCACCCCGAAGATCTGCTTCGGCTTCTACCGCAAGTGGTACCGGCCGGAGCACATGACCTTCGTGCTGGGCGGCGACCTCGGCGACCTCGACCCGGCCAAGGAGATCGAGAAGACGTTCGGCTCGATCGCGATCCCGAAGGAGCCGCTGCCGGCGCGCCCCGACCCGGGCAAGCCGACCTTCGCCTACAAGGCAATCACCTCTGCCGAGCCCGGCGGCAACGGCGTGGTGATCGAGGTGCTGAAGCTGCGGCCGTGGCAGTCGCGCGCCGACGACCTCGCGACGCGCACCGAGTCGGTCACGCGCACCTTCGTCATGACGATGCTGCAGCGCCGCCTCAACGGCGGGAAGGATCCCGAGGACGCGCTGCGCAAAGGCAAGTTCGACGAGGCGATGCTGAAGAAGCTGCAGAGCGGCAGCTTCGGCGCCGACTGGTTCGAGCTCGAGGAGCTGATCGAGGGGCCGCAGATCCGGATCCGGACCGACAAGGCGAACTGGCGCGCCTCCCTCATGAACGCCGAGCGCGAGGTGCGGCGCGCCGTCGAGCGCGGCTTCGAGCAGAAGGAGCTCGAGGACGCCTACGTCAAGTTCGACCAGACGCTCGTCCCGCGGCCGCTCGTCCCCAAGATGCAGTCGGAGGAGTTCCTCTCCGAGCTGCTGCAGGCGTGCAACGCGCGCTACGTCCCGATGGAGGACCGCGCCGGCAAGGCGAGCTACAAGCCCGGCGAGCGCGCGCGCAGCGTCGCCGCCTGCCAGAAGTGGATGAAGGACCAGTGGAGCTCGGGCGAGCTCGTCTTCATCGCGCGCGGCGCCCACGAGCTCGGCGTCGACCCGCTCCCGGATCTCATGGCGATCTGGGACCAGGCGAAGGCGACGTCGCTCGACAAGCCGCTCGCCGACCAGGTCGAGGGGCTCGCCGCGGCGAAGGGGGCCGACGGTCCGCCCAAGAGCGGCAAGGAGGGCGCGCCGACCCCCACGAAGCCCGAGCCGGACGAGCCGGGCGACCCGGACGACCCCGACGTCGCGAAGGCCGCCGAGGGCGAGACGAAGGCGGCGGACGAGCCGAAGGGCAACGCCAAGGACTGGGCCTACGGCGTGAAGGACTCGAAGAAGGCGCCGGAGGGGACCGAGGTCAAGCGCGACGACAAGAGCAAGGCGACCCTCATCACCTTCAAGAACGGCGTGCGCGCGGCCCACAAGCACCTCGAAGGGTGGGGGCGCTACGAGGTGCGCTTCGGCGAAGGCGAGCTGCCGCTCGATCCCGAGAAGGCCGAGGTCGCGTGGGTCGCGTCGCAGGCGTTCCTCCGCTGCGGGCTGGTCAAGAACGACTGGAAGACGGTGAACGCCGCGCTGCACGAGGGCGGCGCGCCGCTCTCCTTCTCGGTCGACGGCGACGCGTGCATCTTCTCCGGCTCGCTCGGCGGCTTCGGCGGATCGGCGAACCTGCAGCGCACCTTCGAGGTGATCTGCGCCTACCTCACCGACCCCGGCTTCCGCCAGGACGGCTTCGACGACTGGAAGAAGAAGCTGGCGGAGGAGTGGAAGAAGGAGAAGGAGCGCGAGGAGAAGGAGACCGGCACGCCGTCGCTGCGCCACTACCTGGGCGAGTTCCAGAAGGATCTCCGCAACGGCGACCGCCGCTTCCTGCCGCCCGACCACGCGAAGATCGAGGCGGTGACGCTCGCCGAGGTGAAGGCCTTCCTCGAGGCGCAGCTCGACGGGCCCGTCACGATCACGCTGGTGGGCGGGCTCGAGAGCTACAAGGTCGAGAACGCGCTCTACTCGACGTTCGCGCTCTTGGCGGCGCGCCGCGCGCCGCGCGACTTCTCGGCGCACCGCGCGGTCACGCCGTGGAAGACCGGCTTCACGCGCAAGGAGTTCTGCGACACCGGCTCGCAGAGCGCCTTCGTCCGCATGGTCTTCCCGACCACCGACGGCATCGACGTCGCGATGCGTCGCCGCCTCCAGCTGCTCGAGGACATCGTCGACGACCGGCTGCGCGTCGAGATCCGCGAGAAGAAGTCGCTGGCCTACTCGCCCTCCGCCGATTCGTCCTGGAGCGAGCACTGGAAGGGCGAAGGCGCGGTCACGCTCAACATCCAGCTCGACGCGGCGAAGGTCGACCCGGCCGTGAAGGCGATCACCGACATGATGGTGGCGCTCGGCGCCAAGGGCGTCACGCAGGCGGAGATCGACCGGCTGCGCACCGCCGCGCTCGGCGACTCGGCGAAGTGGGCCGAGGACCCCGACTGGTGGTGGCGCCTCCTGAGCGACGCGGTGACGCGGCCCGCCGCGCTCGAAGAGGCCAACAACATCGGCCACTGGTTCGACGGCGTCACCGTCGCCGACGTCAACGCGCTCTGCAAGCAGTACTTCACCAAGGACAAGGCGGCGGTCTTCGTCGCGATGCCGAAGAAGTGACGCCGCGAAGGTCCGCGCCGCGCCTGCCCGCCGTCGTCGCGACGCTGGTCGCGCTCGCGGTCTCGGGCGCGGCGGCGCGCGCCGCGCCACGCGCAGCATGCGCGACTCAGGAGGACGACGCCGCGGGCGAGCGCGACGTCGCGGCGCGCCCGAAGGAGTCCTATCCGCGGCTGCCGGCCGCGTGCTCGCTCGCGAGTCCGCGCCACGAGCGCTACGCGCCGGGCGGCGTCGTCGTCGCGGGCGACCGGCTCGCGCTCGCGTTCCTGGTGTGGGACCCGGCGGCGGGCGACCAGGTCGCGCTCGCCGAGGTCGAGCCCGGCCTCGCGCCGCGCGTCGCGCTCGTGACGACGGCGCCGGGCGAGTGCTTCTGGCCGCAGGCGGTCGCGCCGAGCGCGACCGAGCTGCTGGTCGTCTTCGTCCGCCAGCAGAAGGGCGTCGCCGAGCTCGCCTTCGTGCGGCGCGACGCCCAGGGGATCGGCGCGGTCGTGCCGCTGGTGAAGCTGGTCGGCTGCCTGTCGCGGCCGGCGCTCGCGGTGCGCGGCGGGAAGGCGTGGCTCGCCTTCGAGAACCGCCACGCCCCCGAAGGCGCGCACCCCGGCTCGGACGTCTGGCTCGCGCCGCTCGAAGGCGACCGGCTCGGCGCGCCGGTGCGCGTCGGCGACGGCCGCTTCGGCGACCTGCAGCCGGCGCTCGCCGCCGCGCCCGACGGCGCGCTCTGGATCGCGTGGACGCAGTGGCAGGGGCGCGACTTCGAGGTGGTGGCGCGCCGCTTCGATCCGGAGAAGGGCGAGCTCGGGGCCGTGCTCTCCGTGAGCGCCGACCCGCGCACCGACGACTTCCATCCGGCGCTCGCGGTCGGGGGCGACGGCCGCGTCTGGCTCGCGTGGGACGTGCTCGACGATCCGCGCCGCGGCCGCAGCTGGCCCAAGCTGCCCGGCGAGGAGCACCGCGGGCGCGAGGCGTCGCTCGCGCTCGCCTGCCTCGACGGCGGGCGCGTGCTCGACCTCGTCGCACCGGCCGGCGCGACGCCGGTCCTGCCCGAGGGGACGCGCCTCTCGTGGTCGGGCGCGCTGCCGCGCCTCGCGTTCGATCCGGCCGGACGGCTGCTGCTCGCGCAGCGCTACTTCGAGCCCGAGGAGGGCGCCGGTCCGCCGCACTCCTACCCGCTGCTCTTCCGGACGCTCGGTGCCGACGGCTGGAGCGACGCCGCGCTCGTGACCGGCAGCGAGGGCGAGATCGAGGAGCCGCTGCTCGCCGCCGGCGCGAGCGGCGCGTGGATCGTCGGCGCCGCCGACGATCGCGTGAAGCAGCGGCAGAACACGCTGCGCTGGTTCCCGCGCGGCGCCGCTCCACCCTACGCCGCGCCGCTCGACGCCCGCGGCTTCCACCTGGCCGGAGGTTTCGGGCCGGCGCGGCTGCAGTTCGCGTTCGTGCCGCACGGCGCGCGCGAGCAGGGCGGGCCGCCGGCCGTGCGCGAGCGGACGCCGGCGACGCGGCCCGAGCGCGCTTCCGCGCTCGGAAAGGACGGCCTGCGCGTCGACCCGCTCGGCGCGCCCGACGCCGACCCGGTGCTCTCCGGCGGCGTCCACGAGGCGCTCGCCCCCGCGGCCGGGAGCGCCCCTCTCTTCCTCTATTACGGCGACCTCCACCGCCACTCGAACGCCTCGCGCTGCCTCGAAGGGCTCGAGGCGCGGCCGCTCGACCGCTACGTCTTCGCGCGCGAGGCGTGGCACGACGACTTCTTCGCGCTCACCGACCACCCCGGCCAGACCGATCCGCTGCAGGCGTGGAACGGCTGCAAGCTGGTCGACCTGGCCCATTCGCCCGAGCTCTGCGTGCTGCAGGGCTTCGAGTGGTCGAACCTCGCGACCGGCCACCAGAACGTGATCTTCCGCCGCCGCACCGACCTGCTCGCCGCCACCGGCGGCGACTACGCGACGGCCGATCTGCTCTGGTCGCAGCTCGACCCGCGCGACGCGATCACCATCCCGCACCACCCCGGCCACGCGAAGATGGGCACCGACTGGAGCCGCTTCGACCCGCGCTTCGTGCGCGTCGTCGAGCTCTTCCAGTCGTCGCGCTCGAGCTACGAGTTCGAAGGCTGCTTCCGCATGGCGGAGAGCGCCGGCTCCGACGGCAACTTCGTGCAGGACGCGTTGAACGAGGGGCTGCAGTTCGGGCTGATCGCCTCGTCCGACCACGGCAACGGCGAGGCGTACGCGGTCGCGCTGGCGGAGCGTCTCGACCGCGACGCGATCTTCGACGCGCTGCGGGACCGGCGCACCTTCGCGTCGACCACGAAGGGGCTGGTGGTCGACTTCCGGCGCGACGGCGTCCTGATGGGGAGAGCGGTGAAGGCGGGCGGGCCGGGCCGCTTCACGCTCGACGTGCACGGGACGCGCAAGCTGGCCGAGGTCGTGATCTTCCGCGACGGCGCGGTCGTGCACGCGCTCGGCCGAAAGTCCCGTGCGGCGCCGCTGGCCGCGTCGACGGCAGGCGGTACCTCCGCGGTTCGCCTGCGCCTGCAGTGGTGGATCGCCGCCGACGAGCGGACCAGCGCGCGGCGCGTCCGCCTCGCCGCGCCAGCGGGCTCGGTCCGGGTCGCGCGCGGCAATCCCGCCGCCGACCCCGAGCGGCAGCACCTGAAGGCCGACGCCGACGGCCCGCGCGAGGCGACCCTCTCCTCGCCCGCCGCCGAGGAGAACTACCGCCGCGTCGTCCTCCTCGAATTCGACGTCGCGGCGGCGCCCGACGAGCCGCTCACGCTCGAGATCGACGGTCAGCCGGCCGCGACGACGTTGCGCGCGCTCTCCGAAAGCAAGCTCGGCGGGCAGGCGGTGGCCGGCCCGTGGACGCTCGCGCCTGCTGCGGACGGCGGCGCCGAACGGGTCGAGCTCGACCCTGGGCTCGGCGTCGACCGACTGCATGATGAGTGGACCGACCCGACTCCGCCGCCGCCGACGGAGCACGCGTGGTACTACGCGCGCGTCGTCGACGCGGCCGGCGAGATGAGCTGGTCGAGCCCGATCTTCGTCGAGCCGAAATGAACCGCACCGCGCTCGCACTTGTCATCACGTGCTTCACCCTCTTCTCGGGCTGCGCGACGGAGCATCGCGAGACGTGGCCCGATGGCGGCCCGCGCCGCAGCGGATCGCTGCGCTCCGGCCGGCAGGTCGGCCCGTGGAGCTACTGGTGGCCGAACGGCCGGCTCCAGGCGAGCGGCGACTACGCCGAGGACGCGCCGACCGGCCACTGGAAGTACTTCCACGACGACGGCTCGCCCGACGCCGAAGGCGACTATCGCGACGAGCTGCGCGACGGGTACTGGCAGTGGTGGTGGCGCGGCGGCGGTCCGCGCGCGCGCGGCTTCTTCGCGAAGGGGCGCGAGGTCGGCCTCTGGACCTTCCAGGACGAGCAGGGGCGCATCGTGCGCCAGGGCGAGTTCGACGACGGCCATCCGGTCGGCCGCTGGATCGAGAGCGAGGGCGACGGGAGCGGCGCGTTGCACGAGCGCTGGGCCGGTCCCGAAGCGGCCGGCGAGAAGCTCGTCGTCGAGACCGCGCCCGAAGGAGGCGCGGTCCGCCGCATCGGCCTGGTGCGCGACGGCCGGCGCGTCGGACGCTGGAGCGTGCGCCATGCGTCGGGAGCTCCGTGGATCGCGGGCGACGTCGTCGACGACGCGCCGCAGGGGCGCTGGATCGCGTGGAATCGCGACGGCAGTCCGCTCGCGATGGGCGAGGTGAAGGCGGGGCGCGCCGTCGGCGAGTGGCAGCTCTGGATCGAAGGGGTCGCGCGGCCGTGGCGGCCCGAATCGAGCGCGCCTCCGCCGTCGTTCGACCCGGGCGGCGACGTCGACTCGGGGCGGACGCCAGAGGCGTCGGCGCACTTCGCGCTGGAATTCGCAGCGCAGCCGCTCGACCCCGCCGCGCTCGCACGCGCCGCCGCCGTCGCGCGCGTCGTGGCGGCCGCCGACGCGCGGCCGAAGGCGCTCGAAGCGCCGATCCAGTCGCCGCCATCGACCGTGCGCGACGAGCGCGTCGCGCAAGAGTTCGTCGCCGCCTACGGCATGCACCCTCCGTCGCGTCTGCCCGCCACCGCCGGCACCTACGACAACGTCGCGACGTCCGAGCCCGACGACGAGGGCGACGAGGCGCGCGCGCGCCGCTGGCTCGGCCGGCCCTTCCCGATCACGCGCTTCCGGGTCGCCGACGGCCGTACGCTCGACCTCGCGTCACTCCAGGGCCGCAAGGTCCTGATCGTCGTGCTGCGCGGCTTCGCGTCGGGCGTCTGCGTCTACTGCGACGCGCAGACGAAGGCGCTCTCGGCCGACGACGCGCGCGGCGCGCTGCAGGGCCTCGGCGTCGAGACGCTGCTGGTCTATCCCGGGCCGGAGAGCGGGTGGGAGGCGTTCCTCGAAGCGTGGCGCCGCGGCGGGCGCTCGGCGCAGCCGCCCTTTCCCTGCCTCTTCGACAAGGACCTCGAGCTGGTGAACGCGCTCGGCATCCCGGAGCGGCTCGCGCTGCCGACCAGCCTGATCCTGGACGAGGAGGGGATCGTGCGCTTCGTCTACGTCGGCCGCAACGCCGCCGATCGGCCGTCGGCGCGCCGCCTCGTCGAGGCGATCCGCGAGCTGCGCGCGCGCCCATGACCGGCGCGCGTCCGACGATCCCGGGGGTCACGCTCGATCGCGCGGTCGCGCCTGCCGGCGGGGGCGACGACGCGGTCGAGTACGAAGGCCGCCAGACCTACGTCGACCGGCCGGTCCTGGTGCGCATCCTCTCCGAGCCGCCGCGCGACGCGGCGGCGGTCGAGCGCTTCCGCCGCGACGCCGCGCGCCTCGTCGCCGCCGTCCATCCGGGGATCGTCGAGTGCCTCGACGCAGGCGTGACCGCGGACGGGAGCGCCTACCTCGTCTTTTCGAAAGTCGAGGGACCGACGCTCGTCGAGTGGCTGCGCGAAGGGAAGCGGCTCGCGCCGCCGCAGGCGCTCGCGCTGGTGCGCGCGCTCGCGGCCGCGCTGCGCCACGCACAGGCGCACGAGCTCGCCCACGGCGCCGTCGCGGCGCGCCACGTCCGGCTCGACGCGCGCGGCGGCGGCGGCGAGCTGCCGTTCACGCCGCGCCTCGGAGGCTTCGCGGTCGCGCGCGGCGAGGCGACGACGCCGCTGCTGCACGCGCAGGATCTCGAGGACCTGACGCGGCTCGCGCGCGAGCTCGGCGCACTCTCCGCCGCAGGCGTCGCGCCCTCCGGCCTGTCGTGGGACGACTGGATCGCGAGCTGCGAGACGCTTCAGGGGCCGCGCCGGCCGAGCGCCAAGACCTCCCTCGCGATCGCGCTGGTGCTGCTCGCCACAGTGATCTGGATCGCGCGCGAGGTCCGAACACGCTACGGCCCGCCGGCCGGTCCGCCGTCGCGGACGCTCCCCGGTCCGTCGGCGCTCGCCGGGACGACCGCGCCGTCGAGGGCGCCGGCGGCGGCGGGCGGAGCGATCGTCGTGACGCGCGCGCGCGCGAGCGAGCCGTTCGCGCCGGTGCGCGAAGGCGAGCGCGTCGCATTCACGGCGTCCGCCGCCGCACCCGCCGCGCCCGCCACCAACCTGCGCTGGCAGGTGCTCGAGCCGGAGGGGCTCGTGACCGCCGCGTCGAAGCCCGACGTCCTCGAGTTCACGGCGCCGTTCGGGCTGCGGCAGCGGCGCGTCCGCGTGCGCGCCCTCGCCGACCGTACGCCACCTGCGCCGCTCGAAGGGACGCTCGAGATCACCGACGGCGAGCCGGCGCATGCGCTGCTTCCCGACTCCGACGCAGCCGCGCTTTCGGGGCTCGGGCCCGATTGGTACGCCGGCGGCGACGACCCCGCCGCCCGCCAGTCGTTCGGCGAGGAGGCGAGCGTCGCCGCCTGGTCGCTCGGCTCCTCACCGAACGACGGCGCGCCCTTCACGCTCGAGCTGCGCCTCCATCGCGAAGACGCGACCCCCGCCGTCGCGAGCGGCGCGCGCGTCGAGTTCGGCGACGCGAGCGCGCTCGAGCTGCGCCTCGCCGTCGACCGCGACGAGCGCGGCGGCGAGCTGCGCCGCGCCCGCCTCCTCGCGACGCGCACGCGCGCCCCCGAACTCGATGCCGCGAGCGAGCCGTGGCCGGGCGCCGCCGCGCGCCTCCTCGAGATCGAGCTGCCGAGCCCGTCCGACCGCGGCCTCGCGGCGCCCGACGTCCTCCCGCCGCCGCTCTGCGCCCGGCTGAGAATCGCGTGGGACCCGGAGGCCGACGCTTTCGAGGTCGAGCTCGCGCCCGAGCTCGCCCGCTGGGACGCGGCGGCGCGCAGCTGGGCGACGAGCGTCGGCCCCGCCGCGCGCCAGCGCGTCGTCTGGCACGAGGTGACCGGCCGGCGCCTCTGGCTGCCCGCGCGCATCGTCCTGTTCCGCCCGGCCGGCGCCGGCCTATGCGTCCACGGTGTCCGGAGAGCAGACTGAGGCCGAGTTCGGCCGTACTCGGCCGACCGCTCAGCCGCGCGTTTTCGCGCCGATTTTTCCGGCGCGAAAACGCGTCCAGCTGAGCACCCGCTGCGACGGAGACCATGGACGGCGCGAACTCGACCTGCTGGACGGTGATCCGCGCCGCCGCGCGCGCCGACGCGGCGCCCGAGCGCGAGGAGTTCGTGCGCCGCTACGCCGAGCCGATCCGCGCCTACCTCGCCGCGCGCTGGCGCGGGCGCCCGCGCCTGCGCGAGGAGGTCGGCGACGCGACGCAGGAGGTCTTCGTCGAGTGCTTCCGCCAGGGCGGCGCGCTGGCGAAGGCCGACGAAGAGCGCGCCGGCGGCTTCCGGGCCTTCCTCTACGGCGTCGCGCGCCACGTCGCGCTGCGCGCCGAGGCGGCGCGGCCGCGCGCCGCGCACCTCTCGGAGAGCGGCGGCCTCGACGCGCTGCCGGCCGACGAGCCGACGCTCTCGCGCGCCTTCGACCGCGCCTGGGCGCAGGCGCTCGTGCGCGCAGCTGCACACCGGATGTCCGAGGAGGCGGCGCGCGGCGACGCCGGCGCGCGCCGGCGCGTCGAGCTCCTGCGGCGGCGCTTCAGCGACGGCGCGCCGATCCGCGACGTCGCGCGCGAGTGGGGGGTCGACGCCGGCAAGCTCCACCACGAGTACGCACGGGCGCGCGACGAATTCCGGGCGGCGCTCCAGGCGGTGGTCGCGCTCGAATGCGGCGGCACGGCGGGCGAGGTGGCGCGGCAGTGCGCGCAGCTCGTGCAGCTGCTGGACGGTTGAGGGGAAGAGGGAGAGCGCCGTGACCGCGAGCGATCCGCCCCCGACGAAGCCGGGCGACGACGCCGAGCTCGATCGGCTGCTCGCGGCCGCGTTCGCGCGGCCGTCGCCGTCGGCCGAGGCGGCGGCGCCTGCGCCCGACCGCCCGCTCGAGGAGCCGATCGACGTCTCCGACCGCTACGTCGTGCTCGGCGAGCTCGGCCGCGGCGGCGTCGGCGTCGTGGTGCGCGGCCACGACCGCGAGCTCGAGCGCGACGTCGCGATCAAGGTCCTGCGGCCGGAGCATTCGGCGCACGAGGCGTTGAGCGCGCGCTTCGTCGCCGAGGCGCGCATCGGCGGCCACCTCGAGCACCCCGGCACCGTGCCGGTCTACGAAATGGGGCGGACCAAGGACGCACGCCCCTACTTCACGATGAAGCTCGTGCAGGGGCGCACGCTGGCGAGCCTGCTCGCCGCGCGCGCCGACCCCGCCGACGAGCGCGCCCGCTTCATGGCGATCTTCGAGCAGGTCTGCCATGCGGTCGCCTACGCCCACTCGCGCGGCGTGATCCACCGCGACTTGAAGCCGGCGAACGTGATGGTCGGTGCGTTCGGCGAGGTGCAGGTCGCCGACTGGGGGCTCGCGAAGGTGGTCGGCGTCGCGGCGCCCGACGTGCCGCCGTCCGCGCCCGCGGACGGCGCGCAGGACCACGCCGCCGACCCGGCGACGCCGCGCCTCTCGAGCTCGCAGTTCCATTCGCAGGCGGGCTCGGTCCTGGGCACGCTCGCCTACATGCCGCCCGAGCAGGCGCGCGGCGAGATCGAGCGCGTCGACGAACGCGCTGACGTCTTCTCGCTCGGCGCGCTGCTCTGCGAGATCCTGACCGGCAAGCCGCCCTACGTCGGCGACCTCGAGAGCGTCTTCGAGTCGGCGCGCGTCGGCCGGCTCGACGACGCGCTCGCGCGGCTCGACCGCTGCGGCGCCGACGCCGAGCTCGTCGCGCTGGCGCGCGCCTGCCTTTCGGCCGATCCGGCCGCGCGGCCGCGCGATGGACGCGACGTCGCGACGGCGGTCAGCGCGCACCGCGCCGCGCTCGGCGAGCGGGCGCACGCCGCCGAGGTCGCCGCGGCCGCCGCCACCGCGAAGGCGGGCGAGGAGCGGCGCGCGCGGCGCCTCACGACCGCGCTCGCGCTCACCATCGTCGCCGCGCTGCTGATCTTCGGGGCAGTCTGGCTCAAGTCCGAGCGGGACCAGCGGCTGCGGCAGGAGGCCGCCGCGCGGCCGGTGCAGGAGGCGCTGGCGCGCGCGCGCACGTTGGCGCAGGACGCCGCCGCCATGGAGGCGCCCGCCAATCTCAAGCTCTGGCACGACGCGGCCGCCGCCGCGCTCCAGGCGCGGGACGCCGCGCACGCCGGCGAACCGGGCGAGGCGATCACGCAGGAGGCCGACGCCGAGGCGGCACGCCTCACGGCGGCGGCCGCGGAGAGCGACCGCGACGAAGCGCTCGTGAACGACATCGGTCGCATCTTCGGCAGCTGGAGCGTCGCGCCGTGGCCGGTCGTCGACGCCGACTTCGAGAAGACGTACCGCGACTGGGGCGTCGACTTCTCCACCATGGACGACGCGGCGATCATCGCGCGGATCCGCGCGAGCGAGCGGAGCATCGAGATCGCGGGGGGGATTTTCGGCTGGATCCGGACGCGCGCCGCGCTGCCCGATGTGCGCGGCGAGCCGCTCGAATTCCGGCGCTTCCTCGCCGTCTGCGACGGGGTCGACCCCGACCCGTGGCGGATCAAGATCCGGACGTCGCTCCTGCAGCGCGACCAGCGCCAGGCGATCCTCGCCATCGCCAACGACCCGGCGGCGCGCGACTTCGACGGGCGCACGACGGCGTTCCTCGGCTTCATGCTGGTGTGGGCACAGGAGTTCGAGCTGGCGCTCGACCTCTTCCGCGCGGCGTGGCTCAAGGCTCCCGACGACTACGTCCTCTCGATCGAGATCGCCGAGTGGTCGACGGCGGTCGATCCGCCGCGCTGGGCCGACGCGCTCGCCTACGCGACCGCCGCCGCCGCGACCGAGCCGAGCATCTCGACGCCGTTCGTGGTGATGGGGCGCGCCCACGACGCCTTGTGCGACTGGCCCGCGGCCGCGGCGAAGTTCCGCCACGCGCTCGAGCTCACGCCCGAGCACGGGGGCGCGCGCACGGAGCTCGCGCAGACGCTCTTCCGGGCGGGCGACGACGCGGGGGCGGCGCGCGAATTCGAGACGCTCGCGGCACTGGCCGAGCGTCCGTTCGCCGGCGAACTCGCCCTCGTCGACGACGCGCTGCGGCGCGGCGACACGGCGGCGGCGCGCGCGCGCCTCACCGCCGCGCTCGACCACCTCGGCAGCGGCAAGGTCAACCTCGATGGCGAGGAGCGGTCGCAAGATTGGGGCGACCTCTGCCGGCGGCTCGCGGAGAGCGGCGACGCGGCGGGAGCGCTCGAGCGCACCGAGTCGGTGCAGCGCCGCTTCAACCTGCTCTCCCGGTCGTGGACGCGGTTCCGGCTGCTGCGCGCCCAGGCGGACCTCCTGCTCGCGACCGGACGCGCCGACGAGGCGATCGCGGCCTTCGACCGCGCGCTCGCGGTCGCTGCGGACCGGGAGCTCGTTCGCCGTAGAGCGGAGGCGGTCGGCCTCGCCGAGGCCGCGCGCCGCTACGAGGCGCTGACCAGCGGCGAGTGGGAGCCGGCCGGCGCGGCCGAGCTCGTCGCGAGCGCGCGCACGGCGCAGCAGCAGAAGGCGAGCGCGCTCGCCGTCGACCTCTGGCGGCGCGCCTTCGCGACCGATCCCAAGGGGACGCGCGCCGCCGACTCCTCCGCGTGCGTCGACGCGGTGAGCGCCGCGCTCGCGGTCGCGGCCGGCGAGGGCGAGGACGTGCACGGGCTGACCGAGGCGGCGCGCCGCGCGACGTCGGCGACCGCGCGCGCCTGGCTGCAGGAGGAGATGCGCGCGCGCGCCGACGCCGACGCGGAGCGCGGCGCGCTGCGAGCGGCGCTCGAGCGGTGGCTGCGCGATCCGGCATTGGTGGTCGCGCGCGACGTCGCGCGGGCGCGCGCCGCCTTCGGGGACGACGAGGCGCGCGCCTGGGCCGAAACGTTCGCGGCGATCCGCACCCGGCTCAAGACGGCGCCGGCCCGCTGACGCCCGCAGCGCGCGCCGCGCGCCGCGCCGCGCCGCAAAAGACTCCGCCGGAATTCCGTGGCGAAAACGGGACGACCTCCGAACCGGGACACGAGGAACCACTTCTCCCGCGCGAGCCGGCTCGTCGCGCGGTCCCGATTCCGGAGAACTCCCGTGCGGATGTCCCGACTCCTTCTCCTCGCCGGCGCGCTCGTGCTCGGCGGGTCGCTCGTCGCCGCGTCGACCGTCGCCCAGGAAGGGAAGGGCGGCCCGCCGGGCCTCCAGGACGTGGGTGGCGAGCTCGTCGCCGCGCTGAAGACCTCGCCCGGCTGCCTCGGCGTCGAGACCGGCGGCTTCGAGTCGGGAAAGCTCGCGATCTTCGCGTGGTTCCAGGACAAGGAGTCGCTCCTCACGTGGTACCGGAGCGACGTCCACCAGGGGGTGATGGCGTCGATGCGGGCGGGCTTTGCCAAGGCGAAGGAGGGGAAGGAGGCCGCCGCGCCGCACGCGCCGCTCGCGTTCGTCCCCGACGACGTCGGCACGATCCTCTGCATCGCGACGATCACGCCGAGCGAGCAGCCGGCCGTCCCCGGATTCCCGGCGCCGATCGGCCAGATCTCGATCGAGCTCTACCAACCCCTGCCGGGCGGCGCGTCGTTCGGCGGCACGTTCACGCCGCTCGCCGTCCCTCTCGAGCACCACCGCGGCTCGCGCGTGCCGTTCAAGGGCCCGCCCGCCGCGCCGCCCGCGCCGGAGAAGGCGCCGGAGAAGTCAGGCGGGAAGCCGGCCGCGAAGTCGGGCGGAGTGTGACGCACCGCGTGCGCCGGCGGCCGCCGCTGACGAGTGTTGGCGGCAGCCGCCGCGTCAGCCCGCGCGTGCCGGCCGCGGCGGCTCGACCAGCGCGCCGTAGTGCTCGGGTCGGCGGTGCGCGATGCGGTCGAGCTCGTATTCGCCGGCGACGAGGACGGTCCGGTTGTCGTCGGCGCGCGCGAGGTCGAGTTCGGCGAAGAGGAGCTCCGCGCCGTCACCGCCTTGCGCGACGATGTGTCCCGTGAAGTCGACCGCCTGGCTGCCGCCGGGGAACTTGAAGCCCCCCTCGCTCCCGATCCGGTTGCACGCGACGTAGTTCACGTGGTTCTCGAAGGCGCGCACCATCGACTGGAAGCGGCGCGACACCGTCGCCTGCTCGGGCCAGTTGGTCGGCAGCACGACGAGCTGCGCGCCGCGCAGCTTCAGCACGCGCGCCGTCTCCGGGAAGCTGCCGTCGTAGCAGATCGAAAGGCCGATCCGCCCGAGCGGCGTACTTGCAATGGACAGCGGAATGTCGCCCGGCGCGACGAAGCGGTCGCAGCCGAGCACCGGCAGGTGGAGCTTGCGGTAGTGCAGCGCGATGCCGTCGGGCCCGACCAGCAGCGCCGTGTTGAAGCACTGCTTCCCGTTCCCGCCAGTCGCGCGCTCGATCAATCCGACCACGAGGTGGACGCCCTTCTCCTGCGCGACCTTCACGAGCTCGCCGGTCACGGCGCCGGGCACCTCGAGCGCCACGCGCTGCACGTCGGCCGGCGACGAGAACGCATAGCCGGTGAGGAAGCACTCGGGGAAGACGACCAGCTCCGCGCCGCCGTGCGCCGCGCCGGCGACGCGCTCGCGCAGGTGCGCGAGGTTGAATTCGACGTCGCCGATCGCGACGTCCGACTGGGCAAGCGCGATCCGCATGGTCCCGCTCCGTGGAAGACGAAGCGGATCAGGATACGCGTCAGCGGCTCGCGACCTTCTTGGACCGCTTGCGCGTCGAGGGCGGCGGCGGCGGATCGTCGGCGCCGACGATCTCCTTCCTGTGGTTGGTCCACCAGGCGCGCCACGCCTCTTCGTCACGACCGAAATCGCGTGCGGTCAGGCGGCGCAGCGCGTCGAAGGTCGCGACGCGCAGGCTGCGCGCTTCCAGGTCGACGAGGTGGTCGAGGAGGACGTCGACGCCGTGCGGGTCCTTGGTGCGCCCGACCTGGACGATCGCCTCGTGCTCGACGGCGGGGGCGTCGTCGTGGTCGAGCACCCAGCAGACGCGCTCGAAGAGGTCGTCGGGCGCGAGCTGCGCGTAGACGCGCAGCGCGATCTTGCGCACCGCCTCGTCGGGATCGGCGAGGCGGCGGCGCACGCCGTCGGTGAGCTTGGGGTAGGGCGGCAGCCGGATCAGCAGCTCGAGCGCGCGGAAGCGCGCCTCGACCGCATCGTCCTCGAGCGCCGTCGCGAGCGCCGGGAAGGCGAGCTCCTTCTGGGCGCGCAGCAGCGCCTGGCAGCGGTCGCGCACCTTCTCCTCGGCGTGGCCGAGCCCCTGCGCGAGCGCGCCGCTCGGCACGCTGGAGACCGGCCCGTCGACGCGGGCGATCTCCTCGAGCTCGTCGCCCTTCGCGACGACGCGCAGCTCGCCGGCGTCGGTCGCGATCGCGACCGAACCGTCGTCGCCCGCCGCGACGCGCCAGCCGGAGAAGCGCTGCTCGCCCGACTTCCAGAGCACGTGCGGCACGGTGGCGGCTTCGTCGCCGCGCGCGGGCGTGGCGAGCGCCGCGCCGGCGAGCAGCACGCCGCAGAGGCGTCGCAGCGGGCGTCGCAGCGCGCTCATCGCTGCGTCCAGGAGACCAGCACGTAGCTGTTCGCGAGCTTCGTCGAGACGGTCGTCAGCACGCTCGAGCTGTACTCGACGGTGACGCGCTCGACGCCGTGCAGGTCCTTGCCGAGGATCGCCCCGGTGGTGAGCAGCGCGCCGTGCAGCGACTTCCCGCCCTCGCCGGTGAACGTGATCGAGCCGCGCGCGAAGACGAGGCCGGCGTAGTCGAACTTGTCGTCGATCACGAGGTCGCCGTCGACGAGCAGCATGCCGCAGCCGGTCACGCCGCCGTGCAGCCTCAGGTTGCCGTGCGCGTGGGCGATCGCCGGCGTCATGGTCGCGAGGTCACCGAGCGCACCGGTCGCATCGTCGTCGGTCCCGTTGAAGTGGATCGTCGCCGCCTTGATGAAGTGGTTCATGAGCGTGAGCACGTCGGTCTCGGCGACCGTGACGACGCTCGGCGAGCCGCCGCTGCCGAGGACGCTGGCGGAGGCGTTGGCCGCGACCTGCGCGGAGATCGCCGCCGGGTCGCCCGGCACGCCGATGCCCGGGATGTCCGGCAGCGGTCCCGCGCTGCCGTCGAGGTTGGTGTCGACGCCGCTGATCGTGAAGGGGGCGTCCTGGAAGTCGACGTCGGAGAGTTCGTCGTCGACGTAGGCCGATTGCGCGATCGCGACGTTCGCGTCGAGCCGCTTCAGCAGCACGTCGGCGCTCCCGCGGAAGCGGCGCGACGGCACGTCGATGCGGTTGCCGTTGCCGTCGGTCACGACGTTGACCCACGCCTCGGTGCCGATCTCGACGAAGCCCGCCTCGCCCGGGTCGTCGACGCCGTTCAGCTCGTCGTTGTCGACCTTGTCGTCGATCCACGACGTGATCGTCACGCGCGCCGGCGTCCCGCCGACGTCGACGTCGTAGCTCCCCGTGAAGTCGGGGTCGCCCTGCAGCTTCGCGAGCGCGTCCTGCGCGCCCGACGAGGCGGCGTCGGCCGCCGACTTCTTGGCGAGCTCGGTCTCGAGCGCCGTGCGGCCGCGCACGACCACGGCGAGCATCGTCCCGCCCGCGACCACGAGCGGGAGGAGGGCGGTCAGGCAGACGAGGGCAGCGCTGCCCTTCGTCCCTTCGTGCCGCCGGCGCAATCGCTTCGGTGACTGCAAGTCGCTCTCCTTCACGGCGTCAGCAGGCGGATGGTCGATTCGTTCTCGGCGGTCAGGACGGTTCCGTCGTCCGACCCGCGCACCGACATGTGCAGCACGATCTCGCGGCCGCGGCGGCGGAACGTCATCGACGTCACCCCCGTGAGCAGCGGGATCGCGCCCTGTCCGTTGTCGAACCAGAGCGTCCCCGCGTCGGGGCCGGAGACCGCGCGCCAGAAGCGGCGCGGCGCGTTGCCGGCCGGCGGGTCGGTCACGACCACGCCCGCCGCGAAGCCGACGATCGAGCGGAAGCGCAGGTCGGAGTAGTCGAAGTTCTCCTGCATCGGCTCGGGCACGCCGTAGACGCCCTGGGCGTCGAGCGGCACGCCCTCGAGCGACTCCTCGCTCGCCGAGACGAGGAACTCCTCGATCCGGTGCATTGCACGCGCGATCCCCGAATCGACGGCGTCACGCGAGACGATCGAGTTGGTCGTGGTGATCGCGCCGTGCGACGCCGAGATGCCGGCGGCGAGCAGGACGCTCACCATCGCAAGCGCGACGGCGAGCTCGGGCACGCTGAAGCCGGCCTGGCAGCGGCGCCGCTGAAGGGACGCGTGGCTCATGACCCGGCTCCCAGCGCGGAAAGGCGGACGGTGCGCTGCACGTGCTGCGGCCCGTGCGTGCCGTTCCAGTCGATGCGGACGCGGATCTCGAGGAGCTGCGAAGGGTCGCCGTTCGGCGCGCTGATGGCGACGTTGCCCGGCATGCCGTCGACGTCGCCGGCGAGCGGGTGGAGGATCGCGCGCCCCTTGTCCTCGAGCGTTACCTCGAAGCCGGTGTTGTTCCAGCGCGCCGGGATCGAGGCGAAGTTGGTGGCCTGGATCGACGCGACTTCGCGATCGAGCGTGCGCACCGCCGCGGCCTTCTCCCGGCCCGCGACGCGCAGCGCCGCCGAGACCTGCGAGATCTGGCTCATGCCGAGGATCGCGATCGCGAGCATCGTCGCGACGACCAGCACTTCGATCATCGTGAAGCCGCTCGAGCGGTGCCGCTCGCGTCTGCCGCAGGCTTGGACCTGAACCATGTTGGATCCCGGAGGTCGATCGTGGTGAGTGGCGCACGCGTCCCGTCCGGAGACGGGGCATGCACGCCGAGACTTCCTCTCGTCAACGGCGGGCGCGACCTGCATCGACTTTCGGTTGCGCGTTTTCCCTGGAGGGTCCGCTCTCCGCGCGCCCCGGAGGGATCGCGGCGCCGCGACGCGAAGGAGCTTCGCGTTCGCACGCGGAAGCGCGCCTTCAAGCGGACGTATCCTCCCGCCCCACTTTCGTGGAGGACGGACGATGGGACGATGGACCCTCGGGACGGCGGCCGTGCTGGCGGCGAGCGCGACGATCGCGGCGGCGTGCATGCTGCAGGCGGCCGCGCCGCCGGAGGAGAAGAAGTTCGCCAAGGACGTCGTGCTCCACGTCGAGTGGAACTACGCGCAGTGGCTGCCCGAGGGCTACGCCGCTCACGACAAGAAGTGGCCGCTGCTCGTCTTCCTGCACGGCGCCGGTGAGGTCGGCGGCCGCCTCGCAAGCGTGGAGCGCCACGGCCCGCCCAAGCTCGCCGCCGCGGGACGCAAGTTCCCGTTCATCCTGGTCGCGCCGCAGTCGCCGCACCTCCTCTGGAACCCGATCGAGGTGAACGCCTTCACCGAGGAGATGCTGAAGACGCTGAAGGTCGACGCGACGCGCGTCTGGATCACCGGCGTCAGCATGGGCGGCAACGCGACGTGGATGGCCGCGTCGATCCGGCCCGAGCTCTACGCGGCGGCCGTTCCCGTCTGCGGCTGGGGCGACTTCTTCATGGTGCGGCGCATAGCGGTCATGGGGGTGTGGGCCTTCCACGGCGCCAAGGACCCGATCGTGCCGGTCGCCAAGACGCAGGAGCTGGTCGACGCGATCAAACTCGTCGGCGGGAAGCCGAAGCTCACCCTCTATCCCGAAGCGCAGCACGATTCCTGGACGCAGGCGTACGACGATCCGGAGCTGTGGAAGTGGCTCGAGGCGCAGAAGCGCGAGGAGTGATTGGCGCGAGGTGAGCGGCGCGCCGCGCCGCGCGGCATTGCTGCGCGACGTCGGCTTGCGACCTCGCGCAATCGCTTCGTCGCGATTCGACTGAAGGTGTCCACCGTCCTAGTTCGATAGGACGGTCCATGGCCTATCAGGTCGACGTGGCGTCGGACGTCCCGCCCTCGCGGCAGCTGGTCGAGCAGGTGCTCGATCGCGTCGCGACCGGCCGGCTGGCGCCGGGCGCGCAGCTCCCGAGCGTGCGCGCGCTCGCGGCCGAGGCGCTGGTCAACCCCAACACCGCCGCGAAGGCGGTGCGCGACCTCGAGCAGCTCGGCGTCGTCGTCGGCAGGAACGGCCTCGGCGTCTTCGTGAGCGAGGAGGGGCCTTCCATCGCGCGAGCGCGGCGGAGGAAGTCGACGCTCGCGGCGTTCCGGCAGGCGCTGCACGAGGCGCTGCGGGCGGGGCACGGGGCCGAGGTGCTGGCGGATCTGGTCGAGGCGTTGGCGGCGCAGGAACCGGTCGAGGGCGGGAAGAAGGCGGCCACGAGGCAGGACGTGAAGTCATGAAGCACGAAGTCGACGGAATGCGCGACGAAGTGGCGCCCGCGTGCGCGCCGCGGCTGGTCGCGCGGGGACTGAAGAAGCGCTTCGGCAAGCGTGTGGTCCTCGCCGGCGTCGACCTCGAGGTCGCGCCCGGCCAGGTGACCGCGCTGCTCGGCGAGAACGGCCAGGGCAAGACGACCCTGATGAAGCTCGCCCTCGGCGTGCTTGCGCCCGACGGCGGGACGATCACCGTCGCCGGCTTCGACCCGCTGAAGCAGCCGCGTCCGTTGCGCGAGCGCGTCGGCTTCGTGCCGGCGCAGCCCGACGCCTACGGCTGGATGAACGTGCGCGACCTCTTCCGCTTCCTTGCGCCGCAGTACCCGACGTGGGACCGCGCGTACGCCGACGCGCTCGTCGCACAGTTGAGGATTCCGGAGCGGACGCCGTTCAAGGCCTTCTCACGCGGCGAAGGGATGAAGGCAATGCTCGCGGCGGCGCTCGCGCCGCGGCCGCCGCTGCTCCTGCTCGACGAGCCGTTCGCGGGGCTCGATCCGCTGGTGCGCGAGGAGGTGCTGCGCGGTGTCATCGGGGAGTTGCGAGGAAGCGAGCGAACGGTCCTGCTCGCGACGCACGACCTCGACGTGGTGGCGAGAGTCGCGGATCGCGTGGCGATCCTGGCGGAGGGGCGCATCCGCAAGCACGGGACGCTGGAAGAGGTGCTCGATGTTGGCGGTCGCGATGGCGCATCGAGCGACGACGCGGTGGACGCTGCGGCGCGCTCGGCGCCGGCGAAGTTGCGCGACGCGCTCGAGAGCGCGCGGCGCGAATCGCGCGAAGGTCGCGAGGTCGGGGTCGTGCCGTGAACCGCTTCGCCGCGTGCCTGTGGAAGGAGTGGCGCGAGCAGCGCGGGATCGCCGGCGCGATCGCGGTCGCGAGCTTCGTACTCGTGCTGCTCTTCGAGCTCGTCGTGCCGCGCAGCCGGGTCGGCCGCGAGGACGACGCCGGCCTCGCAGCGCTGCTCACGTTCGCGACGGTGGCGCTCGCCTTCTTCGGCGACGCGTTCGCCGGCGAGGAGCGGCGCGGCACGCTCGACTTCCTGCGCCGCACGCCGGGCGGCTGGTGGCCGCCGTTCGCGGCCAAGTACACGTTCCTGCTGGCGGTGTCGCTCGTGCTCACCGGCTGGGCGTGGTGCTGCGGCGCGTCGGCGACTTGGCTGATCCACGGAGTGGCGCCTGCGCTGAACAAGAAAGTCGGCGTCGAGCGGATCGTCGAGGGCGTGGTCCTGGTCCCGCTCTGGTCGGTCGCCGTCTCGATCTGGTTCCCGCGCGGGACGCTCGCGCTTCCGGGCGCCGTGTTCGTCCTCGCGCTCTTCCTCGCGCCGGTCGCGGCGGCGTGCTTCTGGGCGCGCGGCGGCGAAGTGCTGCGGAACAGCGAGTACGACGCGCTCGTCTGCGCGCTCGGCGTGCTGCGCATCCCCGACGCGGCGTTCGGCTGGATGCTGCGCGCCGCCGTCGTCGCGGCGCCGCTCGTCGCGCTGCTCTCGTTCGCGAAGGGGCGCGCCGTCGAGCGCGGGCCGTGGCGCGCGGGGGCGATCGGGCTGGTCGCGCTGCTGGTGCTGTTCCTCCCGGGGTATGCGTGGACCGCGACGCGCGTCGTCGACTACCGGCGGTTCGATCCGGCGGCAGGCGAGCTGCGCATCGACGGCGAGGACGCCTGTGTCGCGACCAGCGGACGTTTCGCATACGTGAACGCTCGCGCCGCCGCGCCGTCGTCGACCCTCGGCCGGCGCCACTTGCACGACGAGCTCGACGGGCCGACGCACCCGCTGCGGATCGACCTCGCGAGCGCCACTTGGAGCGAAGTCGGCGGCGTCGGCGCGCGCGTGAAGGCGGCGCCCGGCGTTTCGAACTGGGCGACCGTTCCCTACGTCGTGATCGAAGATCTCGCCGCGCCGGCGCGTCGGCCCGCGCGCGGTCCGTTCCGCGCCCGGGCGTGGCTGTCGGGGGACATCGCGCTGCCGCTGCTCGACGCGGAGACCGGAGCGACGCTCCGCGCCGACGTCGACGAGCCGTTCCTCACCGCGGGCGACGCCTTTGGCGCGCGCGTCCAGCGGCTCGCGAACTCGGTCGTGCTGCCGGACGGAAGTCGCGCCTGGCTCGAGCGTGGCCACATCGTCCGAAGTGACGCGAGCGGCGCGACGCGCGTGCTGCCCGATTCCGCCCCCGTCGCCGACCTCGCGCGCGTCTGGATGTCGACGGTGCGCGGTCAAGGGATGCTGCTCGGCGCAACGACCGGATACGACGTGCTCGGCGAGCGCCGCTTCGAACTGCCGCCGTAGCACGTCAGTTGGATCCGCTGCGGCGAGTGCATCGTCGTCGCGACTCCGGACCGCGGAGGCTCGTACGAAGCGGTCCGGATGCCGTGGTCGCGCTGGAACCTCGACACGCGTTCGGCGGCGCCGATCGTCGGGCTGCGCAGCGACGAGCACTCGTTCGAGGCGCCATGCGAGATGGTCGACGACGGCCGGCTCTTCGTCACTCGCCGCGTCGCGGCGCCGATCGACGTCGCCACCGAGCTCTGGCTCCTCGATCCCAAGACCGGCGACCGCGAGCCGGTCGCGCTGCCCGAAGAGCTGCGCGAGTGGAGGTCGGCCCACGTGCAGGTGCGCGCGCGCACGCCGTCGGGCGCTCCGGTCGTGTCGATCGCCGATGCGCGGTGGCGCCGCGTCGTCTTCGCGCGCTTCGACCTCGCGGCGCGCCGGGTCGAGGTCGCCGACGCGGGCGCGGCCGAGGGGCGGCAGCTGGTCGGCTGCGATTCCGAGTCGTCGCTGATCGTGACCGACGGCCGCCGGCTGCTGCGCGCGCGGTTCGATCGGCCCGGCATCGAAGTCGTCTTCCCGAAGTGAACTCGAACGAAACCAACCCGGCGCGCGCCGGCGACGGAGTCCGTGCGATGGGCCCGATGAAGACGCACCTGTGGAAGGAGTGGCGCGAGCACCGCGGCATCTGCCTCGCGATCGCGCTCGCGTTCCCGGTCCTGACGCTGCTGTGCGAGCTCGTCACGATGCGCCTCCCGAGCCACGGCGCATTGCCGGCGATGGCGGCGCTCGCCGCGTTCGGGACGGTCGCGTTCGCGCTCTTCGGCGAAGCGTTCGCCGGCGAGGAGCGGCGCGACACGCTCGCTTTCCTGCGCCGCCAGCCTGGCGGCTGGGCGCCGCCGTTCCTCGCGAAGCACCTCTTCCTGCTGCTCGCCGCGGCGGTGCTCACGGCGTGGACGTACGGGACGGCCGCGCTGCTCGCGTGGGCGTTCCACGGCGTCGCGCCCGATCCGATCGGCGCGAAGGGGCTCGAGACGACGGTCGAGCTGCTGCTGCTCCTGCCGCTCTGGTCGATCGCCGTCTCGATCGCGTTCCCGCGCAGCACGATCGCGCTGCCGGCGGCGGCGTTCGTGCTGGGGGTGCTCGTCGCCCCGATCCTCGTCGCCTGCGCTTGGGCGCGCGGCGGTTGGGCGGGGCTCGCGACCGCGACCGCGTCGTGGTCCTCGCCGCTCGCGGTCCTGCGGACGTCGAGCGACGCGCTCGCGTGGGCGCTACGGATCCTCGTCGTCGCGGCGCCCGTCGTCGCGGCGCTCGCCTTCGCGCGCGGCCGCATGGTCGAGCGCGGCCGCTGGCGCGCGGCGTGGATCGGCGGCGTCGCGGCGCTCGCGCTGTTCACGCCGGGGTATGCGTGGACGGCGATGCGCGTCGCCGACTTCCGCCGCCTCGAGGTGCACGACCCGACGTTCCGGATCGGGCTCTGGAGCTGCGTCTCCACGAACGGCCGCTTCGCCTACGTCAACGTCTGGAACGCGACCGACGACGCTCCTCCTCGCCTCACGGTGCTCCCGGAGCCCGGAGTCCGTCCGACGCACGCCCTGCGCGTCGACCTGGTCGACGGGACTTCGCATGCGATCGCCGCCGTCGGCGCACGCGTCGGAATCCTCGGCGGCGCGACGATCCACAGCTGCGCGCCGTTCGTTTGCATCGATGATCCCGCCGCGGCGATGCGGCCGGCGCACTTCGGGCCCGAGGCCGGACGCGCGCACCACGATTCGCGCTTGGTGCCGCTGCTCGACGCCGACACCGGCGCCCCCTTCCGCGCCGACCTCGACGAGGCCTTCGCATCGGCGCGCGACGACGCCGGCGCGCGCCAGCAGCGGCTCGCGAACGCGCTCGTGCTGCCCGACGGCGGGCGCGCCTGGATCGAACGCGGCCACGTCGTGCGCAGCGACGCGAGCGGCACGGTGCGCGCGCTCCCCGATTCGGACGTCACGCCTTCGAACCGGATCGTGCTGACCGGGAGCTCGTTCGGCCACGGCGTCCTGCTCGGACGCGGCGAGTACTACGACGTCCTGCGCGAGCGCCGCTTCGCTGTTCCCGAGCCGCTGTCCGTCCGCTGGATCCACGCCGGCCAATGCGTCGTCTGGAACCCCGTGCGGACGTCGAGTCGCGGCGGCGTGACGGGGGGCGAGTGGCTGCGCTGGGATCCGGACGCGCGGACCGTCGCGCCGATCGTCGGACTCGCGAGCGACGAGAAGCATCTCGAGAGTATTCACGGCATGGCCGACGACGGCCGCCTCTTCGTCGCGACGGTCGCGCGGCCGAAGGCCGAGCCGTTCGCGCCGCGCCTCGCGCTCCTCGATCCCGACACCGGCGCGCGCGAATCGATCGAGCTGCCCGAGGCCACGCGAAGTTGGGAAGGCGTCGCGGTCTTCATCCAGGCGAGGACACCTTCAGGTGTTCCCGTGATGTCTCTCGCCGACCTGGGATGGAAGCGCGTCGTCTTCGCCCGCTTCGACCTCGAACGGCGCCGCTTCGAGGTCGCGAACACCGGCCTCGCCGAGCACGTCGAGCTCGTCGGCTGCGACAGCGAGGACTCGATCCTCGTGAACGACGGCCGCCGCCTGCTGCGCGCGTGGTTCGGCCGGCCGGGCGTCGAAGTGGTCTTCCCGAAGTCGGACGGCTGACGCTCGGGGTTTCGCCTCGCGCGGCATTTCCCAGGGCGGCGGGCGGCATTGCCCGCGGGGACGCGCGCGTCGGCGTCGCGAACGGCGGCGCCCCGGGGGCGCTTTTCGCGGCATCGACGTTGCCGAGGCGTCGGGAGTCTCGCCGCGGATTTCCACCGATCGCCGCTCGACGCCACCGGGAGATCGTCCATGACCCGCTTCGCCCCGACCCTGTCGCCGCCGGTCCGCCGGCGCTTCGAGGTCCTCCCGGCCAGCCACCCGATCTCGGTCTTCGTCGAGGAGCACGAGCGGATCCTGGGCTTCGTCGACCGTCTCGACGACCTGATCGAGCAGTTCCGCGACGACGTCGGGACGCCGCGCGCGCGCGACGTCGCGCGCGAGATCGCCGAGATCGTCCGCAATCTCCTCGACGCGAAGCCCCACCATGACCGCGAGGAGGCGGTGCTGTTCACTGCGCTGGAGCGGCGCGGCGTCGCGATGCCGCCCCGCGTCATGCGCATGGAGCACCGCGAGCTCCACGCGCTCGAGGTGCGGCTCGCCGCGGCCGTCGCGGTCGAGCATCCCGATTCCGAAGAGATCGCGGAGGCGGGTGGCAGCCTGTCTTCGCGCCTGCGTGACCACATCGCGAAGGAGAACGAGATCCTCTATCCCATGGCGCTGGACGTACTGGACGACCCGCATCTCTGGGAGTCGATGAATCCTCCGCTCCGAGAGATCGGGCCGTGCCGCTGGGGGGCCGACCTCTTCCGCTGATCCGATATTGGATGGACCCGGGCGGTCGTCGCGGAAACCACGGTCCGCACGATCGCCCGGCGCATTTCTGGCCGGTGCGACCGCGCGCGCTCAACCGCGCCGCCTCCTCCCCGTCACCTTCGCCATCGTCAGCATCGCCTTCAGCCCGATCTTCTGCAGCGTCCCGCCGGCCAGGAACTGGTTGGTCATCCCGTCGACCAGCGTGGCCATCGCCTCCATCTCGGCGAGGCGGCGCCGGAAGACGGCGGCGGCGGCGCTCCTCTCCTTGTCGAGGCGCGGGATCCAGTCGCGGAAGTCGTGCAGCATCGGGTCCCACTCGCGGCGCTTGCGCCAGGTGACGATGTTGCGCATGGCCCGCTCGAGGTCGTCCTCGGGGCCGAAGAGGTCGCGGCGCGAGCCGGGGGCGCGCGCGACCACGATCAGGCCCCAGTCGCGCAGCTCCTTCAGCGCCATCGAGACGCCGCCGCGCGAGAGCTCGAGGGCGCCGGCGATCGTCTCGGCGTCGGCGGCTTCGGCGCTCGCGATCAGCCAGCCGTAGACGCGCGCCGCGGTCGGGGGGATGCCCCAGAGCGGGCCCATCCGGCCCCAGAGGTTCACGAAGGCGGCCTTGAGATCGTCGAGCTCGCTCACGGGACTCCTCTTCTCGGCACTTGACTTTCCGGTAATTTCAGAAAAACTTGAAATGTGTGACGGTTCGACCGATCCAGGAATCGGACGGGCCGAGAGGATGGCGCGGCGAAGGGCGCGGCGCCAGCGGCCACTCCGACAGGAGCCCCCGATGGATCCGCTCCCGAGCGAGGACGACGCGCGCCGCGCGGGCAGGACGCCGCCGACCGAGGCCGAGTGCGCGCGCCGCCGCGCGCTCGGCCGCGCCCGGGTCGCGGAGTCGCGCCGCCGCGTCGAAGTGCTCGCCGACAAGTGGGGGCCGCCGAAGGTCCGCCTGCCGCGCTCGCTCCGCGTCGTGTTCCTCGCGCTCCTCGCGGTCACCGGCGGCGCCGCGATCGCGATGCAGTTCCTGACCGTCGGCCGGCTGCGCGACACCACCGCCTTCTTCGTCGGCCTGCCGATGCTGCTCGGCGTGCTCACGATCCAGCTCACGCGCACCTCGTCGCCGCTCGGCCTGGCGATGCAGACCAGCGTGATCTTCCTCGCGATCGTGGCGCCGGTGCTCGGCGAGGGGTCGGTCTGCCTCCTGATGGCGGCGCCGCTCTTCCTCGGCGTCGTGGCGCTGATCGCGTTCGTGGCCGTCCTGATCCGCGCGCTCTTCACCGGGTTCGACCAGCGGCGCGACCGCGATCGCGACCACCGCCGCCACCGCGACCTCTTCTGCTTCGCGTGGATCCTCCTGCCCGTCGCGTGGGGCTGGGTCGAACGGCGCGTCGCCCCCGGCCCCGCCGCTCCGATCGTCGTGCGCAGCGTGACGACGGTCGACGGCACGCCCGACGAGTGGCGCGTCCTCGTGCGCGCGCCGGTCCTCCCGGCCGCGACCGACAGCGCGCTGCTGAAGCTCGGCTTCCCGCTGCCGGTCGCCTACGACGCCGACGGCGACGTCGCGACGCTGACCTTCCACCCGCAGCCGATGCCGGGCGGCGAGTGGCGCCTCGCGCGGGCCGTCCAGCCCGACGGCATCGACTTCGTGAAGCTCGCCGACACGACGATGATCTCGACCTGGCTCGAACTGCGCGAGCATCGCGTGCGCGTGCGCGCGAACGCGCGCGAGCCCGGCAAGGTCGACGTCGAGCAGACGACCGTCTTCGTGCCGCTCCTCGCGCCGCACTGGTACTTCGACACCGCCGAGCGCTGGGCGATCGAGGCGGCGCAGCGGCTCGCGATCGATTCCTGGAGCGACGCGCGCCGCCGCCACCTCGCGCGGGACGCGGCGCATGCGGCGGTCTCGCCGTGAACGCGAGCGTCGACGCGCTGCGTGCGTGGTGCGACGCGCACCTCACGCTGGTGCGCGCGGCGATGTTCTTCTGCTCGTTCGGGTGGTGGTGGCTGCTGAAGGCGTGGATCAAGCCGACGCCTGTCGAGCTGCGCCGCGCCGCGCTCGCGGCGTGGTTCCAGTTCTGGTTCGGGCTCGACGCGGACGCCCTCCTCGTCCAATTCGGCGCGTGGCACTACCGGCCGATGGGGGGGACGTGGCACGGCGTGCCGATCGACCTGCACGTGAACTGGACGCTCTTGTGGGGTTTCGGCTTCGTCTGGATCGCGCGCCGGATCTTCCGCCGGCCAAGGGGGTGGCGCGGGCCGCTGCTCTACCTCGTCGCGTGGATCGTCGTGACGGTCGCGTTCGACGTGCTGATCCGACATTGGATGCTGTTCGTGCGCTCCGCCGCGCCGTGGTGGTGGATCGCCGACGTCGCGTTCCTCGCGTCGGTGCTCGGCGTGACGCTCTGGCTCGAGCGCTCGATCGGCCACGACGCGGGCGAGTGCATCGACCTCGCCGGCCTGCGCGCGGCGTCGCCGCTCCTGCGCAGCGCGGCGTGGGCGGGCGGCTTCGTGTGGCTCTTCTTCGTCTGGCTGCCGCCGCTCGTGGATCGTCTCGCGCGCGTCGGGCCGACCCGCTCGTTCGACGTCGTGGCGCTCGCACTCTCGGCTCTGGGCGTCGTCCTCGGCGGCCTCGCCATCGCCGAACTCGCGCTCCGCGGCGGCGGCACGCCGATCCCGTGGGATCCGCCGCGCCGCCTGGTCACGAGCGGCCTCTACGCCCACGTCGCCAACCCGATCCAGATCGCGGGCCTGCTGCTCGGCGCCGCGTGCTTCGCCGAACGGCCGACGTGGCCGCGCGCGATCTATCTGCTCGACCTCTTCGTCGTCGCGCTCGTCGTCTTCCGCAGCTACGAGCGGCACGAACTCGAGCGGCGCTTCGGCGCGGCGGGGCGCGCCTACCTCGACGAAGTGCGCGCCTGGATCCCGCGCCTCACGCCATTCACCCGACCCGCGGGACCCCTCCCGCGACGATCGCGAGCGGCGCGGCGAGCCGGCGCCGGCCCACTCGCTCCTGCGCGAAGAACCGTCCCGCGGCCGAGCGCGCGACCTTGCCGAGTCCACCGCGGGATCGAATGATCTCGCGGCGTGGACTCCTCGTCGCACCGTCCGCATTCGATCGCCGCGCTCACGGTTGCGGTCGGCGCGGTGGTCGGCGGCGCATACTGGATGCTGCGTAGCGGCGGCCGTGACGACGAGCCGACGCGAAGCGCGTCAGGGACAACGTCGAGCGCCCACATCGGCACTGCGGTCGACGGTGAGTCGGAGCGCGCGACGCGAGCTCCCGCCGAAGACGCCTCCGACTTCGGCGTTCCGCCATGCGAGCCGGGACCTCCCGACGGACTGCTCGTCCGTGTCGTCGCCGAAGCGGACGGGCGACCGGTCGCGGGCGCGCGCGTCTACGCGGTGCCCGATCCCGATTCGCGCACCGGAGCGCTCTTCGACGTCGCGCGGCCGCTGGTCGAGGACCCGCGCCGGCTCGGGGCTGCGCATGCGCGCGGCTACCTCGCCGACGCGAAGGGGGAGGCGCGCATCGTCGTCCCGGCCTTCGACGTCCTGCTCTTCGGCATGGCGGGCGAGCTGCGCGGCGCGGCGCGCCTCTACGAAGCGGGGCGCGGGACGATGGATCTGCGGCTGTTGCGCGCGTGCGACGTCCTGGTCGAGGTCGTCGACTCGAACGAGGCGCCGGTGCGCGACGTCCGCGTCGCGCTCGCGGCGCATCACGAGCCCGATCCGGCGCTGAAGGGCGAGGACCACTGGGCGCAGTGGATCCAGTACGACGAGGGCGCGGCGAGCGACGGGCGCGGGCGCGCGCGCCTGATCGGGGTCGACCTCGTGCGCGCGCGGCAGCTGCAGCTGGCGGCGCGAAGCGGGAAGTACGTGATCGGCGCACTCGTGCCATACGTCGGCTCGTCGAAGGTGCGCGGCTGGGTCGAATTCGACGAAGCGGCGCCGCCGGAGAAACCAGTGCGCGTGCGGCTCGACGAGCCGTACGGCGCGCTCGAAGTGCGCGTCGTCGACGCGAGCGGCCGCGCGCGCAAGATCGGCGGTGACGTGCAGGTCGAAGTGGGCCGGCCGCGCGGCACGTTCGTCTTCTCGGGCCGCCGCGAAATCGACGGCGGGAGCATCCAGCGCCGGCCGATCGAGCAGGGGGTCGCCCGCATCGCGCCCGTGGCGCTCGGCGCGCGGTTCGTCGTTTCGGCGCGCCTCGAAGGCGGGAAGACGGTGAAGCGGTCGATCGACGGGCCGAGCGCGGCCGGCGAGGTCGTGCGCGTCGACTTCGACCCGGAGCTCGATCGCCGCGTCCTGCGCGGCCGGCTTGTCGGCCTGCCGCTGCCGCACGGGCCGATTCCCGGGATGGTCGGCGATCTCACGGCCGAGGCCGCGCTCCCCGAATCCAAGCGAGACGACGCAGCGTCCCGCGTCCGGACGCCGCGGGAGCCGATGGGTTTCCCGATCGCGGTGGACGCGCGCGACGACGGGACGTTCGAGATCGACGTCTCGTCGCACGACGGGCTGCGGATCGCGGCGATCGTCCTGCGCGGCTTCGAGCGCGCGCACGCGGTCGGCTTCGAGGCGCGCGTCACCCCGCCCGAGGAGCTCGTCGAGCCGGTGACCGACGTCGGCGACGTCGCGGTCGAGATCGTCCCGGTCCTCGCCGCGGGGCGCGTCGTCGACGACCTGCGGCGGCCGATCGCGGGCGTCGACGTCGCGCTCACGGGGGCGTTCCTGCTCTTCCCGGGGACGATCACGCCGATGGGCCCGCGGGCGAAGAGCGCCGCCGACGGGACCTTCGCGCTGGTCGGGACAGTGCAGGAATCGCCGACGAAGCTCCTCTTCACCCCGCCGCCCGGATACGCGTCGACCCTCGAGAACCTGCCCGCCGACGACCGCGAGCTCGAGGTCGCGCTTCCGCGGACCGGGCGGATCCTCGGGACGGTCTCCGCCGACTTCACCGTCATGCTCTATGCGTCCGCGCGCGCGACAAGACCGGGCGAGAGGTCCGCGTCGCTCCCGGAAGCCGTCCTGCAGCGCGCCTTCGCGCGGCGCGACACCGACGAAAGCATCTCGAACTGGGCGTTCACGTTCGAGCTGCGGCCCGGCCGCTACGACGTCCTCGTCACCTCGACCCCGAACAGCCCGCGCTCCGGCGTCATCGCGAGGGTCGACGACCTCGAGGTCCGTCCCGGCGAGGTCACGGTCGACCCGCGCCTCGCGCCGCTCACGGTCGTGCGCGAACGGGTCACGTGGCGGATCCACCTGTCGCGCAGCGATGGCGCGCCGCCGCCGACAGCGTGGGTCCGCCTCGCGCCGCCGGAGGCCCCGTCCGAACCATGGCGTAACGACTACGTCGCGACGGGGGAGTCGACGTTCGAATCGTCCCTCGAATCGGCGTGGATCGACGTCGACGCCGTCAGCTTCAAGCGCGTCCACGAGCTGCACGGGCGCGGCGACGTCACCATCGTCCTCGAGCCCCTCGAGCAGCGCGACGTCGAGATCGCGCTCGACGCGGGCGAGGCGCCGCACTGCTACGACCTGCACTGGATCGTCGCCGCCGATTCGTCGCGGCCGCTGCCGAGCTCGCTCCGCGACAACTACTCGACGACTGTCATCCCCGGCGGCACGTCGCGCCTCTCCCTCGACGAGGGAGAGCGCTGGAAGCTGCGCCTCTTCGCGCAGATCGACGCGGGCGGCGCGCCGCGGCGCGTCGAGCTCGCGCGCTGCGCGCAGGACGTCTCGACGCTCGGCGAAGCGAGCGAGACGCCGGCGAAGCTCTCGATCGTGGTCCACGCCGACGAGGTCGACGCGGTCTGGCAGGAGCTGTCGCGGTCCGACGACGGCTGAGCGCGTGCGGCCGCCGGGATTCCGGTGAAGCGACCTTGCCCGAAGTCCGGCGACTCCGTTTGATCCCCGCGTGGTCCCCACGCCGTCGACGCTGCCCGCGCGGTCGAACGTCCTCGTCGTCGTCCTGTCGGCGGTGACGCTGACGGCGCTCGCGGTCGTCGGCGGGTGGTTCATGCGTGTCGACGAGGTACGGCGCGACGCGGAAGCGCAAGAGGTCGTGCGAGCCGCTGCTGCCGCTTCGGATGAAAGCGTCGACCACGAGAGCGCGCCGTCGCAGGCCCGTGAACTGAGCGACGGCGGCGCGACGCGCGAGCGCGAGAGCGTCCGGAGCGACGTCGTCGCCGGACGGAGCCTCGTCGTCCTCGACGCTCCGAGAGCGGCGCGCGTCCTGCGCGGTCGCTTCATCGGCATCGAACCGCCTCCCGGTCCGGAGGCGCAGCTGTCGGTCCTGCCGGCGTCGCGCCGAGATCTGCCGAGAGCGCGCTCGAGCTCCGCCACGATCGCGGAAGGGGGGATCTTCCGGATCGAGTTCGTGTCGCCCGCCATCGGTCGCTTCGAGGACTTCCACGTGCGCATCGACATGCGCGAACGGGACGCCGCCTACGACGCCGAGGTGCCCCTGCCCGAGACCATGGAAGGAACTGAGATCGACGTCGGCGACGTCGTCGCGAGCCCGATTCCGGTGCTCGTGAGCGGCCGCGTCGTCGACGAGCTCGGCCAACCGGTCCCGGAGACGCGCGTCTCGCTCGTCCCGGATGAGCGGACCGCCGCATGGAGTTCCACCGACTCCGCGGGAAGCTCGGCCACGGGTGCCGACGGCCGCTTCGTGCTCCTCGAGAACTACGAGAATCGCGACCTGATCCTGTACGCGGTGCCGCCGAAGGGATTCGCCAGCACGCGCGTCCCGTTCCAGCGCAGGGCGCGCGACGTCGAGGTCGTGGTCGCGACGACCGGTGCGATCGTCGGGACGATCGACTCCGACCGAACCGTCTTCGTCTTCGCGCGGCGACGCGGCGCGGACGCGGTGCTTCCGGAGGCCGTCTCCCGCGTCACGGGCGCCAACGACCTCCCCGGAATCCGCGGGCAGGACGTCCAGATGGATCGCAAGTTCCGGCTCGAAGTGCGGCCAGGTCGCTTCGACGTCTTCGCGACGGCGAGCCACGGGAATCTGCGCGACGACCTGCTCGCGTCGGTCGCCGACGTCGAGGTCCGCGCCGGCGAGGAGACGGCCGATCGGCGGCTGTCGCCGCTCGTCCTCCGCGGCGAACGGTTCAAGTGGAGGGTCGAGCTGACGCGTCGCGACGGCGCGCCCGCGCCGTCGTCGTGGATCTGCCTCGCGCCCGAGGATTCGCCCTCCGTCTACTGGAGGACGGCGCACGCCGCGAACGGGACGGCGGAGCTCGAAGCGGCGCTCGACTCTGCGTGGATCGACGTCTTCGCGGTGAGCTTCAAGCGCGTGCACCTGCTCCGGACGCACGGCACGATCGCGGTCGAGCTCGAGCCCGTCGAGCAGGACGACGTCGAGTTCGAGCTCGCCGTCGATCCGGCGATCGACGGCGCGGGGCTCGAGTTCCGCGTCGTCGCCGACCAGGATCCGCCGCTGCCGTCGTTCGTGCGCGACAGCTACGCGTCGACGCTCGACGTCGGGACACCCCGGTCGATCGCGCTCGATCGAGGCGCGCGATGGAACGCGCATCTCCTGGTCGGGATGGTCGGAGTGAATTCGAGCGGCGCGCACGCCCGAGTCGAGCTGCCGCGCTTCACCCGTGACGTCTTGGTCGCGACCGGTCCGACCCGCTTCGACGTGACCGCCGCCGACGTCGCCGAAGCCCGCGCCGCGCTCGAGAAGCAGCTCACGCGATGACCCGCCGCCCGCGCTACTCCGGCTCCCACCCGCGCAAGTTCGCGGAGCGGTACAAGGAGCACGCCGCCGCGGCGCACCCGGAACACACCGCCCACCTCCGCGACAAGGGCCGCGTCCCGGTCGGCACGCACGCGCCGGTGCTGCTGCGCGAGGTCCTCGAGCTGCTCGACCCGCAGCCCGGGCAGACGATCGTCGACTGCACGCTCGGCTTCGGCGGGCATGCGCGGGCGCTGCTCGAGAGGATTGCGCCAGGCGGCCGGCTGATCGGGCTCGATCAGGACGCGCGCGAGCTCGAGAGGACGCGCGAGCGGCTCGCGGAGTTCGGGGACGCGCTCCATCTCCACGCGGTCCGCTTCGCGGCGATCGGCAAGGTCCTCGCGGCCGAGGGGCTCGCGCAGGTCGACGGCATCCTCGCCGACCTCGGGGTGTCGAGCATGCAGTTCGACGATCCGTCCCGCGGCTTCAGTCTCAAGCACGACGGCCCGCTCGATCTCCGGATGGACGAGCGCCGCAAGACGTCCTGCGCGGCGCTGCTGCGCGTCATCCCCTGGCACGAGCTCGTCGGCATCCTGCGCACCAACGCCGACGAGCCCGACGCCGAAGCGATCGCCACCGCGATCGTCGAGACGCGCGCGGCGCGGCCGATCGAGCGCACCTCCGAGCTCGTCGACGTCGTGCTGCGCGCGAAAGGGATTTCGCGCCAGCAGATCCGGGACAAGGCGGAGCACGCGGGCCGGACGCTCCATCCCGCCGCGCGGACCTTCCAGGCGCTGCGGATGCGCGTGAACGACGAGTTCGGCCAGCTGCACGAGCTGCTGCGCGTGGCTCCCTACGTGCTGAAGCCCGGCGGGCGCATCGCCGTGATCAGCTTCCACAGCGGCGAGGACCGGATGGTGAAGTGGGTTTTCCGGCAGGGTCTCGCCGACGCCCTTTATGAGGAAGCGACGGCGGAGCCGGTGCGGGCCACTCCGGAGGAACGGAGCTTCAATTCGCGCGCGGCGTCGGCGAAGCTGCGCGGTGCGACCCGGGCGGCCGGGCGCGATTGAGGGGGGCCGGGCCCCCACGGAAGACGGAGCGGGATGGACGGTTCGACGACAGGCGGCGCGGGCGGGACCGCGGGCACGGCGGGCAGCGCGCCGGATCGAGCCACGAACTCGCTCTCCGGGCTGATGGCCGCCCAGTTCCTGTGCGCCTTCGTCGACAAGGCGTGGAACCTCGTCATCGCGCTCTGCATGTTGCGCGCGTCGGGCGTGATCGACGACCGCGGCGAGCTCACCGCCAGCGATGAGGTGCAGCAGCGCGCCTACGCGATCGCCTTCGCCGTCTTCCTCGTCCCGCTGATGATCGCGTCGATCCCCTCCGCGATCCTGGCCGACCGCTTCAGCAAGCGCAGCATCATGGTCAATTCGATGGGGCTCCTGACCGGCCTCGTCGCGCTCGGTACCGCGATCCTCTACGTGAACCCGACCGGCGGCTGGCCCTTGTACGTGCTGCTCGTCCTGCTCGGGCTGCAGGCGGCCCTCTTCCAGCCGGCGCGCTACAGCATCCTGCCCGAACTCGTGTCGCACGAGCGGCTGTCGGACGCCAACGGCCAGCTCGAGATGTGGAACTTCTTCGGGATCGTGAGCGGGACGGCGGTGGCCGGCTTCATCACCTTCGAGGCGTGGCCCTACACCTGGATCGCGGCGGCGTTCCTCACGGTCGTCTCTCTCGCCGGCTGGTTCGCGGCGCGCCGCATCCCACGCGTCCCGGCGGCGAGCACGCGCAACTATTCGCCGCGCGTCCTGCTGGAGGCGCTGAAGTCCATCAAGAGCGACCCGATGCTGATGCTCGCGGTGATCGGCAGCGCCGCCTTCTGGGCCATCGCGACGCTGATCGGGCAGACGCTGCAGGTCGACGCCAAGAACCGCCTGATGTTCCCCGACCGGCTCGCGACCGTACCGATCGCGTTCCTCGGCATCGGCGTGGGACTCGGCAGCGCCTTCGCCGGCAAGCAGTCGGCGCGCAAGGTGGAGACGGGCCTCCTGCCGCTCGGCGCGTTCCTGCTGGCGGGCTTCACGTTCGCGCTCGCGCTGATCGAGCCGGGCCGCGTCGGGACCTTCACGCTGATGCTGCTGATGGGCGCGTCGGCGGGGCTGCTGCTCGTGCCGCTCGACGCGATCATGCAGTGGCGCGCTCCCGAGGACCGGCGCGGCGCGATCATCGCGATCGCCAACGCGCTCATGGCGGGCGGCATCGCGCTGGGCGCCGCGCTCGCGTGGGCCGGCACCGTCGGCGTCGAGCGCCACGGCGGCATCATCTTCGGGACGAGCGCCGCCGCGAACGGCCGCGCGCTCTTCATCTTCTCGGCCCTCTTCACGCTCGGCGCGGCGGTGGGGGCGGCGTTCGTGGTGCCGCAGGCGTTCGTGCGCCTCGTCCTCTTCCTGCTGACCCACTCGATCTACCGCTTGAAGGTGGTGGGGCGGAGCAACGTCCCGGAGAAGGGGGGCGCGCTGCTCGTCCCCAACCACGTCTCCTTCGCCGACGGCCTCTTCCTGATCGCGAGCCTCGACCGGCCGATCCGCTTCCTGGTCGACGCGTCGTTCTTCGCGCGGCCGATCCTCGGGCGCGTGTTGCGCTGGCTGCGGGCGATCCCGATCAGCTCGGAGGGGGGGCCGCGCTCGATCCTGAGGGCGCTGCGCGACGCCGGCAAGCACCTCGACGAGGGCAACCTCGTCTGCATCTTCGCGGAGGGGCAGATCACGCGGACCGGGATGCTGAATCCGTTCCGGCGCGGACTCGAGCGGATCGTGAAGGGGCGCGCCGTCCCGATCATCCCGGTCCACCTCGACCGCGTGTGGGGGAGCCTCTTCAGCTACAGCGGACAGCGCTTCTTCTGGAAGCTGCCCGAGCGCATCGCCTACCCGGTGACGGTGAGCTATGGCGCCGGGCTGCCCTCCACGACCTCGATCTGGGAGGTGCGCCGCCACGTCCAGATGCTGGGCGAAGAAGCGTGGAGCGAGCGGCGCGACAGCCGCAAGCCGCTGCATCATTCGTTCATCCGGGCCGCTCGACGCCGGCCGTGGCGCCTCCTCTTTGCCGACCAGAAGACGCCCAAGCTCTCGCGCATGCGTGCGCTCCTCTCGGCGATGTGCCTGGCGCGCGTGCTGCGCGACGACTTCGGCGAGGACCCGCGGGTCGGCCTGCTGCTGCCGCCGTCGATCGGCGGCGCGCTCGCGAATCTCGCGGTGACGCTGGCCGGCCGCACCTCGATCAACCTCAACTTCACGGCCGGGCCGGCGGCGATGGCCTCTGCGGCGCGGCAGGGCGGGCTGCGCGTCGTCGTCACCTCGCGCGAGTTCCTGGCGCGCGCCAAGGTCGAGCTGCCGCGGGGCGTGACGCCGCTCTTCCTCGAGGACGTCGAGCCGCGCGTCACCGTCGCGCTGCGGCGCGAGGCGGCCTTCATGGCCGTCTTCTCGCCGGCGCGCCTGATCGAAAAATGGTGTGGAGCGCGGAACGAAGTGCGCGTCGACGACGTCGCGACCATCCTCTTCAGCAGCGGCTCGACCGGCGAGCCGAAGGGGGTGATGCTCACCCACTTCAACGTCGACAGCAACGTCGAGGCGCTCGCGCAGGCGTTCCGCACTACGATCGACGACAAGATCCTGGGCGTGCTGCCGCTCTTCCACAGCTTCGGCTACACGGCGACGCTCTGGTTCGCGGCCATCGAGGGGCTCGCGACCGTCTGGCACCCGAGCCCGACCGACGCCTCCGCGATCGGCGAGCTGGTCGAGCGCCACCGCGTCACCTTCCTGCTCTCGACGCCGACGCTGCTCGCGATCTACCTGCGCCGCTGCACGCCGGCGCAGTTCGGGACGCTGCGCGTGGTGCTCGCGGGCGCGGAAAAGCTGCCCGACCGCCTCGTCACGGCGTTCGAGGACTGGTTCGGGATCAAGCCGCTCGAGGGCTACGGCGCGACCGAGTGCTCGCCGGTCGTCGCCGCGAGCACGCCCGACTTCCGCGCGGCGGGCTTCTATCAGGCGGGCTGGCGGCGCGGCACCGTCGGCCAGCCGCTCCCCGGCGTCACCGTGCGCGTCGTGCAGCCCGAGACCTTCGAGGCGCTGCCGCCCGGGAAGGAGGGGCTGCTGCTGGTGCGCGGCCCCAACGTGATGAAGGGCTACCTCGGCCGCGACGACCTGACGGCGCAGGCGATCCGCGACGGCTGGTACGTGACCGGCGACCTCGCGCAGGTCGACGAGGACGGCTTCATCAAGATCACCGACCGCGTCTCGCGCTTCTCCAAGATCGGCGGCGAGATGGTCCCGCACGGCCGCATCGAGGAAGAGCTGCACAAGCAGGCGAACCTCATCGTGCCGACCTTCGTCGTGACCGCGGTCCCCGACGCGACCCGGGGCGAGCGGCTCGCCGTCCTCCACACGCTTCCCGCCACGGAGATCGAGCCGCTGCTCGAGCGGATGGCCGGATCGGGACTCCCCAACCTCTTCCTCCCGCGCCTCGACCACTTCGTGCAGGTCGCGGAGCTGCCGCTCCTCGGCACCGGCAAGATCGACCTGCGGGCGGCGAAGCAGAAGGCGGTGGAGGTCCTCGTCGGCCGCGGGCGCGACGCGTAACGTCGGCCGCATGACCCGCGCCCGCACGATCGAAAGCCGCTGGGACGACGCGCACGCCGCCGGCCTCTCCGAAGAGCAGCTCCTGGTCTACCGCTCGAACCTGTTCGGCTCCGACCTGCGCGTCACGAACTTCGGCGGCGGCAACACCTCGGCCAAGGTGCGGACGAAGGATCCGCTGACGGGCGACGAGGTCGAGGTGCTCTGGGTGAAGGGGAGCGGCGGCGACCTCGGGACCAGCAAGCTCGACGGCTTCGCGTCGCTCTACCAGGCGAAGCTGCTCGCGCTCGAGAAGAAGTACGAGGGGCGCGCGAAAGAGGACGCGATGCCGGCCCTCTACGCGCACTGCACCTTCGATCTCAATCCGCGCGCGACCAGCATCGACACTCCGCTGCACGCGTTCCTGCCGTTCCGGCACGTCGACCATCTGCATCCCGACGCGGTGATCGCGCTCGCGGCGGCCAGGAACGGCGAGCGCGCGACGCGCGAGATCTACGGCGACGAGGTGGGCTGGCTGCCGTGGCAGCGGCCCGGCTTCGACCTCGGGCTCAAGCTGCGCGACGCCTGCAAGAAGAACCCCCGGCTCGAGGGGATCGTGCTGCAGAACCACGGCTTGATCAGCTGGGCCGAGACGTCGAAAGGCTGCTACGAGCTCGCGCTCGCGCTGATCAACCGGGCCATCGAGTACTTCGACCGCAGGCCGGCGGCGGCCGCGTTCGGCGGCGTGCAGATCGCGGCACGCGGGCCGGCCGAGCGGCGCGCCTTCGTCGCGGCGCTGATGCCGGCGCTGCGCGGCAAGCTGTCGAAGGAAGCCCGTAAAGTCGGCCACTTCGACGACTCCGACGACGTGCTCGAGTTCGCCGGTTCGAAGGAGGCCGAGCGCCTCTGCGCGATCGGCACGAGCTGCCCCGACCACTTCCTGCGCACCAAGATCGAGCCTCTCCTGCTCGAAGTCGGCGCGACGACGACGCCCGCGGACGTGCTGGCGTCGGTCGACCCGAAGCTCGGCGACTACGTCGCGCGCTACCTCGCCTACTACGAGCGCTGCCGGCTGCCCGACTCGCCCGCGCTGCGCGATCCCTATCCCGTCGTCGTCATGGTCCCCGGCATCGGGCTGCTCGCCTTCTCCAAGGACAAGGCGATGGCGCGCCAGGCCGCGGAGTTCTGGGTCAACGCGATCCACGTGATGAAGGGGGCCGAGCGCGTCGGCGGCTACGTCGGGCTGCCGGAGAAGGAGGCGTTCGGGATCGAGTACTGGCAGCTCGAGGAGGCGAAGTTGAAGCGCCTGCCGCCGGAGCGGGCGCTGTCGCGCCGCGTCGCGCTCGTCACGGGCGGCGCCGGCGGGATCGGCAAGGCGACCGCGCGGCGGCTCCTGCAGGACGGCGCGGCGGTGGTGCTGACCGATCTCGACGCGCCGGCGCTCGCCGCGGCCGACGCGGAGCTCGCCAAGGAGTTCGCGCGCGACGCCGTGCGGAGCGTCGTCGCCGACGTCACGAAGGAGGCGGAGGTCGTCGCGGCCGTGCAGTCGGCGTGCGCCGAATACGGCGGGCTCGACGTGGTCGTCTGCTGCGCCGGGCTCGCGAGCGCGGCGCCCTTCGAGGAGACGTCGCTCGCGATCTGGCAGAAGAACATCGACGTGCTGATGACCGGCTACTTCCTCTTCGCGCGCGAGGGCTACCGCGTGATGAAGGCGCAGGGGCTCGGCGGCTCGATCGTCTTCGTGGCGAGCAAGAACGCGCTCGCCGCGTCGCCGCAGGCCGCCGCCTACTGCACGGCGAAGGCGGCCGAGCTCCATCTCGCGCGCTGCCTCGCGCTCGAAAGGGGCGAGCACGGCATCCGCGTCAACTCGGTCAACCCCGACGCCGTCCTGCGCGGCAGCAAGATCTGGCAGGGCGACTGGAGGAGGGACCGCGCCGCCGCCTACGGCGTGCAGGAGGCCGACCTCGAAGAGGTCTACCGCAAGCGCAGCCTCCTCAAGCGCGACGTCTTCCCCGAGGACGTCGCCGAGGCGATCGCCTTCTTCGCGAGCGAGCGCTCGGGCAAATCGACCGGCAACCTCTTGAACGTCGACGCCGGCAATCCGCAGTCGTTCCCGAGGTGAAATCGCCGCAATCGTGGACGGCCTGAAACGCGGGCTATCCCTTTCCCGTCCGGAATGACACACTCTGCGTCGCCACGTCGAATCGGCGCGGTCCAACACGACTCCGCAGCTCTGCATTCCTGGTCGCCGATCGGATGGAGCATTCCGATGCGAAAGGGACTTCTCGCGGCAGGGTTCGCAGTGGTCTCGATCGCGACCGGGAGCGCCGTCGCCTCGGCGCACGGTGGCGCGTACCGCGGAGGCCAGTACGACGGCCCCGGCGACACGGCGCCCCCCAACACGGGCGGCGGCGACACGACGCCGCCCGGCAATCCGGGCGGACCCGGGACGCCCGGTCCGGGCACTCCCAACACCGGCCGTCCGCGCGGGCCGGCGACCGGCGGTCCGGGCGCGCCGGCGACCGGCGGCGGCGGCGGCATCCGCGGCGGCTCCGGCGGGATGACCAAGCGCACCGGCAGCGAGGGCTACGAGCGCTGGGAGTTCTGGTGGGAGCACAACAAGGATCCGTTCCTGCAGCTCAAGGCGCGGCTCGGCAAGTCGACGATCACGTCGGGCGCCAGTCGCTTCGGCTCGCGCCGGCGCGGCGGCGACGCGCTGCCGGCGAGCCGGCCGAGCGCAAGTGAGATCGAGCGCGACATCGTCCCGCCGCTGCTCGAAGGGCTCCTCGAGTCGCACCCCGACGTCGTCGATTCGGCCGCGCTCGCGCTCGGCCGCTCGGTGCGCCCTGACGAGGGGAGCGCCAAGGTCCTCGAGGCGCTGCGGCAGGCGCTCGGCCACAAGGAGAAGTCGGCGCGCGAAGCGGCGGCGCTCGCGCTCGGCGTGCTCGGGAATCCGGCGGCGATCGCGCCGCTGACGGCGCTCCTCGACGACACGGAGGAGGGGCGCCGCCTCACCGGCCACCCGGAGGGGGTCGAGCCGCTGGTGCGCGCCTTCGCGGCGGCGTCGCTCGGCCTGCTGCACGCGACAAGCGCGCGCGCCGGCCTCGAGCGCGCGGTGAGCGAGAGCGGGACGGCCAACCTCGGCGTGAAGGGGATGGCGGTGCTCGCGCTCGGGATGCTCGGCGAGGAGCACGAGGAGCTCGTCCGCTTCCTGCTCGCGCTGATGCAGGACCGCGCGGCCAATGCGCTGGTCCGCGCGCAGGCGCCGATCGCGCTGGGACGGCTGGCGCGCTCGGGCGACGCCGGTGCCGCGGCGGTCCACGCGATCCTCGGCACGCGGCTGCTGCCGCGGTTCCAGGACGAATCGACCGACCTCCACCTGCGCCGCTCGCTCGCGATCGCCCTCGGGATGGTCGCGACGGCCGAGGACGCCGAAGTGCTCGACGCGCTGATCGGCGCCGTCGCTTCGCAGAAGGACGACTCGACGCGCCACTTCGCGATCATCGCCCTGGCGGAGATCGGGGCGCGCGACGCCGAGCCGGCCCGCCACCCCGAGGTGCACGCGAAGCTCGCCGCCTTCTTCGAGCGCGAGCTCGCCGAACCGCACCGCATCACCCACCAGCCCTACGCCGCGCTCGGCAGCGCGATCTATGCGCGTAACGACAAGCTCCCCGACGGGCGCAAGCAGGAGGTCGCGCGCCGCGTGCAGGCCGCGTTCGACGCGGCGACCAACCCCTCGTACTGCGGGGCGATGGCGGTCGCGCTCGGGCTGCTCGACGCGAAGGAGGCGTCGGACGACCTCTGGAAGCGCTACGAGGAGTCGAGCGATCCGCCGCTCAAGGGCTACATCGCGGTCGGGCTCGGCCTCATGCGCGCCAACGCCCACGCGGCGGAGATGCGCGAGGAGATCCAGAAGAAGGGGCTCCACCCGCGGTACCGGCTGCAGCTCGCGCGCGCGCTCGGCCTCATGGGCGACCTCGAAGCGCTGCCAACGCTGATCCGCTACCTCGAGAGCGCCGAGACGCTCGCCGAGACGGCGTCGGCCGCGCAGGCGGTCGGCCTCGTCGGCGACCGCTCCGCCGTGAAGCCGCTGCTCGAGATCCTCGGCAACAAGTCGAAGCAGCCGCTGCAGCGCGGCTTCGCGGAGATCGCGCTCGGGATCCTGGCGGAGAAGAGCGCGCTGCCGTGGAACGTCGTCTTCGCGGTCGACTCGAACTACCGGGCGAAGGTCGACGCGCTCTCGGAGATCCTCGACCTGCTCTGAGCCCCGAGACGGCCGCGGCTTGCAACTGGAGCGGACGTCGAGGGCGGGGGTGAAGCGGGCGCGGGGAGCGGGGCGGCGTGGTGGAACGCGCGACGGGCGGGGGCGGGTCGAGAGGGCGGAGGGGAAAAAGGCTCGAGGGACGGGACACGCTCGCCCCAACCAAAAGTTGAACGGGGGGCTCGCTGCGCTCGGCGCATTCGGGCACGACTCGCAGGAGCTCCGTGGTCGACCGCCTCACGCGGCGTCCCGTCCCTCGACCTTTTTCCCCTCCGCCCTTTGACCACCGTTCCTGACCGTCGCGCGACGACAGGAGACGGCTCCCCGCGGCCTCTTTGCCACGTCCTCGAACGACATCCGACGTCGTTGCTGCGCCACGGGAGATCGACGGCGCGCGCACGATCGGCGTCGGCTCGTAGCCGGACGCTCGGAGCCACGGCCCGGTCCTGAACGAAAGGGCGCGCGTCTCGCCTTCCTCGCTTACAAATCACGTCGCACCGTGGACGGGCATCGACCTGGCACGAGCGATATCGGCGTACGAGCTGCCAGGTCGACGCTGCACGCGAACGGCCCCGACTCGATGAAGCGCGGTCGAGTCCCGTGACGCGCACGA
>DAINBU010000004.1:50364-111514 GCA_036732755.1 Planctomycetota bacterium | reverse complement strand
GCTTGAACTTCAGCTTCAACATCGGGGTGAACGAGTTCAGCTTCGACATCGTCCCGCGCTCCCCGGGCCACGACGTCTCCGCGACCCGGATGAGCGACGGCCCGATCGAGCCGTTCCGGGAGCAGGTCCGCGACATCTCGTCGGGCTCGAAGCACCGCCTCGAGTTCTTCTTCATCGACGGCCAGATCGGGGTCGCCATCGACGGCCGCAAGGCGTTGTGCGAGACGCTGGGGCCGACGGGGGGCTCGATCGGCGCCGGACGCGGCCTCTCCCATCCGAGGTTCAGCGTCTGGGCGAGCGATGCGCGCGTGACGAAGTTCGAGATCTGGCGCGACGTCCACTACACGGATCCGCCCGGGGCGAAGTACGCCGGCCGGTCATCTTCGTACGCGATCCCCGATGACTCGATCTTCGTGCTCGGGGACAACAGCCGCGATTCGATCGACAGCCGCTTCTATGGGGCGGTGCCGTTGAAGAGTCTGAAGGGGCTCCCGTTCTTCATCGTCGGACCGAAGTCGAGGATGGGGTTCGTGCACTGACCGGACGCGGTCTCCCGAACCGCCCATCGCGCGGCGGGGTCGTCCGAATCGGACGATCCCCGACGGATGATCAGAGGCAGGCGGCCGCCAACATCAGGGCGACCATTGCCAGCGCGGCCGCGGTATCCCGAAGGAGCACGAAGCGGAGTGGCGTGCGAGCCGTAGTGGTCATCGTCGATTCCTCCTACTACCGGTTGCGCGAACGATCAACGAATGGAAGTATCGTACGAACGAAGTACTAACGTCAAGAACTTTTTTCGAATCTCACGGAGTCCCTGGGGAGAAGCGGCCGGTCGCCGAAACTCCCGACGCGCCTGCCGGGTTGCTACACCCCTCATGAGGTCCGCCGAAGCGATGGAGCAAGGGATCGCGCCCGATCCGGGGCAGGGCTGGATGGCCGAGTTCCAGCGCGGCGACGACGCGGCCTTCGAGCGCATCGTCGTGCACTACGGCGACCGCGTCCTCGCCTTCTTCCGCCGCTGCGGCGCCGACCGCAGCTCCGCCGAGGACCTCGCCCAGGAGGCGTTCCTGAGGATCGCGCGCGCGCGCGACCGCTACGAGCCGACCGCCCGCTTCACCACCTGGCTTTACCGCATCCTCGCGCGCATCGCCGCCAACGACGGCACGCGCAACCGCTGGCGGCGGGCGACGACCATCCGCCAGGGGCGGCACGACGACGATCCGCAGCCGGGGATCCCCGAGCTCGCCGCGCCGCACGCCGCCGACCCGGCCGCGATCGCCTTGGTCGACGACCTGCGCGCCCGCGTGCGCGCCGCCGTCGCCGAGCTGCCCGAGTCGCAGCGCATCGCCCTCGTCCTGAACCGCTTCGAAGGGGCGAGCTACGACGACGTCGCGGCCGCCCTCGACCTCTCGATCCCCGCCGTGAAGTCGCTGCTCCATCGCGCCCGCGAGAACCTGAAGCAGCGGCTCCTGCCGTTCCTCCAACAGGAGGTGCTCGATGGACTGTGAAAGCCTCTGCGACCACCTGCTCGAGCTGACCGACGGCTCGCTCGAGCCCGCCCTGGCTCAGGAGTGCCGCGCCCACCTCACGACCTGCCCCTCGTGCACGCGGGAAGTGGCCCGCCACCGCGCGACCTGGCGCCTCCTGGGCGAGCTCCCCGCCGAGAAGACCTCTCCCGCCCGCTTGAAGCAGATGGCGGCGACGGCGCTCGCCGCGGCCCGTGCCACCCCTGAGGTCCAGGAGACGGACCTCGCGCCGGACCGCGGCGGGGCGGCCGTCCTCCCGGGGAGGCCGGGGGGGATGGTGCCCCTGCGAAGGCGGCTGGTCCAGGTCGCGGCCGCCGCGGCGCTGGTGGTCGTGACCGCGCTCGGCGCCGAGTGGGTGTTCCATTCGAGGCCCCCGGCCGGCGGCCCGGGCGGGGGCGAGGTGCCCGACTGCGTCGGCGACCCCGAATTCGTCGGCGACTTCGAGGTGCTCCGCGACCTCGCCGACGTCGACGACGCGGCCGACGGCGAGCTCCTCGACCTCGATCACGACGAAGTGGTGATGCTGCAGCTGTGCGACGACGTCTGAAAGGACATGCGACCATGAAGTCCACGACGCTTTCGACCTGCCTGACCTTCGCGCTCGTCGCCGGCTTCGCCGGCCTGGCGGCGGCGCGCCCGGCCGCGGCGCAGGACCCCGAGCCGACGCGCACGCAGGACGCGCGGCCCGAAGCGAAGCCGAGCCCCGACGAAGTGAAGGCGCGCTGGAAGACGATGACCCCGCAGGAGCGCAAGCGGATGCAGGAGAGCTTCGCGCGCTGGCAGAAGCTCAGCGACGAGGACAAGGAAAAGCTCCGCCAGCGCCATGCCCGCCTCGACGACGCGCGCCGCACCACGCGCGACCTCCTCTCCGACGAGGAGCGCGCCCGCCTCGAGAAGCTGAAGGACGGCGAGCGCCGCGCCGAGCTCACCGCGCGCAGCAAGAAGCAGCTGCGCGAGCGCTTCGACCGCCTGCCGCCCGATCTGCAGAAGGGCGTCGAGCGCGAGCTGCGCAACGCGCCGCCGGACAAGCGCGCCGAGCGTGCCCGCCGCTACCTCGAACGCGAAGTCCCCGAGCGCATGCACGAGGCCCTGATCCGCCGCGTCAAGAGCGGCGAGCTCCCGCGCGAGGACGTCGACGCGCTCGCCAAGAAGATGAAGGGCCAGCCCAAGCTCGAGCGCATGCGCCTCCTGCGCGAGTTCGCGCTCGCGCACCCGGAGACCTTCAAGCTCCCGCCGGAGCTCCGCAAGAAGCTGCACGAACACGCGCCGGGCGACGCCGGTCTGCGCAATGACGTGCGGCTGCTCGAACAGGTCCAGCGGCGCGCGGGCCGGAACCCCGAGGGTGGCAAGCGGCGCGTCGAGACGCCCGACAAGAACCGCTGAAACCCCGCGGTCGAGGAATTGACGGCGCCGGGCGGATCGGCGCGCTCCGAATCCTCCTGAACCCTCCCGGTCGCGAGCGGACAATCCTCCGCGCATGGCCGAGCTGCCGCCGCCGTTCGACGATCAGTCCTTTCGCGAGCACGCGCGCTTCGTGCGGGCGCTCGCGGGAGCGCTCGCGCGCGATCGCGACGAGGCCGACGAGGTCGTGGCGCGAACGTTCGCGAGCGCGGTCGAGCAGCGGCCGCGGGCGGGGGCGACGTTGCGCGCGTGGCTCGCCAGCGTTGCGAAGCGTGCGCTGTCGCGGCTGCGGCGCGAAGACGCGCGGCGCGACGCGCACGAGAGCGTGGCGGCGCGCAGCGAGCGGGTCGACGCGAACCCCGCGGACCTCGCCGCGCGTACGGAGCTGAGCGACCGCATCGCGCTCGCGTTCGCGCAGCTCGACGAGCCGGCCAAGTCGACGCTCTTCCTGCGCTTCTTCGCCGACCTCTCGCCGAAGCAGATCGCGGCGCGGCAGCAGGTGCCGGTCGAGACGGTGAAGACGCGGTTGAAGCGGGGGCTTGCGAAGTTGCGGGCGCGGCTCGACGCTCGCGGCCGCGACGCGGGCGGCGCGCAAGGGACTTGGCGCGCGACGGCAATCGCGCTCGCGCGCGACGGCGCGCCGCTGCTCGGGTTCACGAAAGCGAAGGGGGCCGCGGCGGCCGCCGCGGTGTTCGTGGTCGCGAGCGCGGTGACGTGGTGGCGGGTCGAGGAGCGCGCGCGGAGCGACGACGGGTCGAGCGGCGCGGACGATTCCGTCGCCGGCGCGGCATCGCGCGTCGACGAGCCCCCGGCGCCGGCCGCCGATCCCGACGCCGTTCCTGCATCGTCGCTCGCGGCGGATGCGATTCGCCGCAGCGAGGAGCCACCGCTCCCGTTCGCGACCGGCGTCGTCGTCGACGAGCACGGGACGCCGATCCAGGGTGTGAGCGTCGTCGCGAGCTTCGAGGAGTTGACGGTCGACGCACAGGTCGCGTCGCGGATGAAGATCCAGTTGGGCAGCGATTTCACGAACGGCGCGTCCGCGCTCGACTTCGCCACGTTCGATCGCCATACGCTTGCGCGGACCAACCGCGACGGTCGCTTCGCGGTGGCGACTGCGCCCGAGCACCTCGCCGGCTTCCACTTCGTCGTCTCCGGTCGCGCGCCGGCCTCCTGGTTCGAGGTCTCGTCGATCGCCGCGGAGAACCAGGACCATCGGGTCACGCTCGAGCGCGGCAGCGTGGCGCGAGGTCGGATCCACGATCGTGAAGGGCGTCCAGTGCTCGGAGCCTGGGTCGGCGCGACCGACTTCGATCCGAAGCCTGTCGCGTCGGTGCCGAGCCCGCATCCGGTGGCGCCGCTCTGCACGGGACTCCATCCGGGGAGCCTCGCGCTGCAGTCGTGCGTCGACGCCGACGGCCGCTTCGAGCTGCAGCTGCCGCGCCGCGCCTGCCGCATCAATTCCGTCGCTCCGGGCTACGTCGACCAGCTCGTGGACTTCGAGCCCGAGGCCGGCGACTACGACGTCACGCTCTGGCGCAGCCAGGCGCTGCTCGACGTCGTCGACGCGCGCACGCGCGCGCCCGTGCCGACGGTCCACGCGCTGGTACTGCGCATGGATCGTCCCGACTACGCCAGTTTCATCCTCCCGGCGAAGCTCTTCGACCACCTCGCTCCCAACTCGCGCCGCACGATCCCGACGCCGCCCGCACGACTCGTCGTTCCCACCAGCGCGCAGCTCGTCCTGTTCGCGGACGGCTACCGGTCGAAGACGTACGACCTCACGATCGAACCGCAAGACGAGCCGCCGCACGAGACGATCGCGCTCGAACCCGGCGTCGAGCCGGTGACGATCGCCGGGACCGTCCGCGGCGCACGCGCAGCGCGCGTCGAGCTCCGCTGGATCCCGCGCCGACCGGGGCGGAGCGAGCTCGAGAAGCGCATCGGCCGGATCGAGCGGGAGTTGCTGCCCGACGACCTCGTCTTGCTCGAGGCTCCGCTCGCATCCGTCGGCGCCGATCGCGACGGTCGCTTCGCATTCCGCGGAATGCCCGCCGGGGACTACTGCATCGACGTCTCCGCGGCCCAATGCACCCCGCGCCGGCGCATCGTCACGGCGCCCGTGACCGACCTCGCCTTCGACCTCGCCGCGTGCGCGCAGCTCGAAGTGGCCGTCGTCGATGCTTCGGGAGCTCCGTTCGCCGGCGCGCAGGTCCACGTGCAGACCGCGAGCGACGCACGCGCATGGTCGCGCTCGACGAATCGGGACGGCGTCGCCATGTTCGCGAACCTGCCCGACGCCGAGTTCCGCCTCGTCGCCACGCGCGAGCTCCACGACGGCCGGGGCGACGGCGTCGCGGCGCTCGAGGACTTCGCCTTCGCACGATGCGACGACGTCACGCTCGCCGCCGGTGAGAAGCGCCGCGTCCAGCTCAGGCTGCTCGAGCCGATCCCGGTCACGCTCCACGTGCACGACCTCGACGGCCGCTCGATCGAGGGCGCGAACGTCATCGTCTCGCTGAAGCAGGCGCACGCCCCCGACGAGCTGCTGCGCACGACCGTGCGCAACCTCGCCGGCCACGTCTTCGAGACCGACGTCGACGGCGAGGCGCACCTCGAGCTCTGGCCGTCGGCGTGGACGTTCGAGGTCTGGGCGAACGGCCACCACTTCCACGTCCTGCACGACCTCCTGCCAGCGGTCTCGCGCCGGATCGATCTCCAGCTCGCCGACGGTCCATAAGCGACGTCCCCTCTGCGCGATTCCCGCTGAATCGTCTCCGCGCGCGACCTCGCTGCCTCCATCAACGACCCGCCCCGGACCGCGACGCGCGCGGCCCGGGGCGATCGATGGACCTTCGAGGACTCACGCGCCGCGCGTGCGCGCGGCGCGACGGCGATCAGCCGCTCACCTGCGACTTCGTCGCCACGCTCAGCTTGTGCTTGCCCCACGAGACGGAGAGCGTCAGGTGAGTGGGCTCCTTCTCGTCGGAGTCGAGGTCGATCCGCAGCTTGTCGACCGAGGTGTCGGTGGCCGTGCGCTTCATCGCGACGGTGAAGTCGGGCTTCCACGCGTCCGGCGCGAACGGCCCCCAGCCGGCCTTGTCGGCCGCCTCGGCGCGCAGGACGAGGAGACTGAAGTTGCCCTCCGCGTCGCACTTGAGGCCGAGGTAGTAGGAGCCGGCCGGGACGACCGTGCCGCCGAAGTCGAGCGCGACGCTCGTGTTCAGCGTCGTCCAGAAGTCCTTCCCGAGGCGCAGCTGCTTGCCCTTCAGAGATTCGAGCTTCTGGTCGTACTCGTCCTTCCACTGCGGCTGCCCGTACTGCGCGCAGACCATGCCCTTCAGCTCGAACTTCTCCGTGAAGAAGAGGCGGGTCGCGGCCATGCGCTCGGCGGTGCCGCCGAACGCCTTCACCTGGGCATGGCACGGAAGAGCGAGAGCACCGATGGCCAGGACGACGCGGAAATGGGAGAGGAGAGACATCGCTTCGAGCTCCGAGATGGGGGAACGCGGCCGTCGCGCGCGGCCCTGCCGTGCGCGGTCCGCCGAAAAGCGGGGCCGACAGGGTCGAGGGGCGCGGCGCGCATGTCAAGGTCCCGAAGGGCCACCGCGCGCTACGATCCCGCACTCCATGCGCTTCCTCTTCCTCCGCCCTGTCGCCCCCAACGAGCGCTTCGGCCTCGGCCCGTTCTTCAAGATCGAGCCGCTCGGGCTCGAGTACATCGCGGCGGCGCTGAAACGCGACGGGCACGAGGCGCGGATCTACGACCTGCGCTTCGTGAAGGGCGGCGAGCGCGGGATCGTGAAGCTCCTGCAGCGCGAGGCGCCCGACGTGGTCGGGATCGCGTCGGCGCACACGCTCGACACGAACGAGGCGATCGCACTCGCGCGCGTGGTCAAGCATTGGAACCGCAGTGTCTTCACGCTGATCGGCGGGCACGCGGCGTCGGTGTTTCCCGAGCCGTTCACGTCGGGGAGCGGCGTCGAGTGCGTCGACGCGGTCTGCTGCGAGGACGGGGAGCGCGTCGTCCCGGAGTTCGCGCGCGCGCTCGCGGCAAAACGGCCGCTGCGCGAGGTCGCGGGTCTCGTCGCGCGCGAGCACGGCGCGGCGGGCGGCGAATTCGTCACGGGACCGTGCTCCGAAGAGCGCGTCGGTCTCGACGAAGTCCCGCTGCCGGCGCGCGACGCGCTGGTCACGGGCCACGACGGCTACCTCTGCGTGCAGCGCCGCCCCGTCTACCTGGTCGAGGCGACGCGCGGCTGCCCGTACCGCTGCTCGTTCTGCACGATCTGGCAGCACGTCGACCGCAGTTTTCGCTGCCGCAACGTCGCCACGGTCGTCGACGACCTCGCCTCCGTCGGCAGCAACGTCTTCTTCGCCGACGACCTCTTCGGCCATCCGGAGGCGTACAGCGAGGAGCTCGCGGGCGCGCTGAACCGTTGGGGGATCAAGAAGGACTGGTTCCTGCTGCAGACGCGCACCGATCTGGTCGCGAAGCACCCGCAATTGATGGAGAAGTGGCGCCCGCTCGCGAAGCAGGTCGACATCTTCTTCGGCTTCGAGTCGCCGACCGACGCCGGGCTCGCGGGCGTGCAGAAGGACTCGAGCGTCGCCGAGGTCGAGGAGGCGATCGCCGTCTGCCGCCGGATCGGCATCGGCATCACCGGCAACTTCATCTGCGACCCGGCCTGGGACGAGGACGACTTCCGCCGCCTGTGGGACTTCCTCGGCAAACACAAGCTCGACCACGTCGGCTTCACGGTCCTCACGCCGCTGCCCGGCACCGACTACTTCGACGACGTCCGCTCCCAGATCCGCGACCCCGACTGGTCGCACTACGACATGCACCATCTGCTGTGGGAGCCGCGCCTCGGCCGCCGCCGCTTCTTCGAGCTCTTCGCCGAGACCTGGCGCCGAACCGCCCTCAACGCCCGCGGTGCAAAGTCCCTCTGGTCCTACGTGAAGCAGGTGCGGCCGCGCGACATCCCCTTCGTGCTGCGCGTCCTGAAGCAGAGCCGCCGCCTCTTCGATCCCGACGCCTACCTCGCCGAGACCTTCCCGCCCGGCCCGTCGATCCCGCTGCCGCAGACGGCGCTCGCGAAGGCGGCGAGCGGCGAGGGTTGAGGTCGCCGCTCCACCGCCCGCGTCCGCCGCTCACCGATCGACCGGGATCTTCTCCGCCTGCGCGAGCGGGATCGGCTTCGACTTCACGATCTCGAGCGCCGACTTGCGCTGCCGATCATTCGGGTGCATCGCGTCGACGAGCTTCTCGGTGACGTCGAGCTGCTCCGCGCCCGCATGCTTCGCGAGCGCCGCCTCGTCCCACTTCGAGACGAGAACCGCCGCGCCCGTCGCGAGCCGGATCTGGGCCAGCTGATCCTGGAAGTGCGCGAGGATGTCGTCGACGGGTGCCGTGCTGAAGCCCTGCGTGTGGAGGTGCTGCTGCATCGCGGCGCCCTCCTTCTCGAGCGCGGCCGCGCGTTCGCGGTCGCCGTTGGCTTTCGCCAGCTCCGCCTCCTTGCGCAGCGCGTTCAGCGACTGCGTGAACGCCTCCGTCCCGACCCACGCGACCGCGACGGCGCGCGAGTCGTAGACGCCGATCTTCTCGGTGGGGGATTTCGCCGCTTCCGGGGATTTCGACGCACAGCCGGATGCGGCGATCGAGACGGGGATCACGGCGATCAGCGAGACCAGGATCAGGGAACTTCCGAACCACGAGACACGGTGCGAAGAACTCGACGCGTTCACGGGATTCCTCCAACGAGTGGCTTCGAGACGTGGAGGGTTCTGCAAGTGGTGAACCGTGAGTCGGATTCGCGGACGCGATCGGTGACGCGATCGGTGGCGTGTCTCGTCGCTTTCACTGCCCGCTGATCACGAACTTCACGAATCCCCCCTCCGGCACGTCGACCTCGAACGGCGCGATCGACGGGACGTCGGGGAACCACAGGCGGTAGCGGCCGGGCGCGGGGAGGGAGACGCAGTTCGGGCCGAGCATGCGTGCGTGCTCGGCGTCGGCCGCGACGTCGAGGTCGACCGGCGGACCGTTCTTGCCAAAACGGAGGAAGTGGACGAGGTTCGAAGACCACCAGAACTCGTCCGACTCGCCGGTGGCGAGACAGGTCCAGCGGAGCAGCGTGCGGGCGCCGATGCGATCGGCCACGGAGCGGTCGAGACGGAGGTCCACGCCGCAGCGGTGACGCGCGATCAGCACGATCTCGTTGCGGCCGGTGTGGACGACTTGCTTCCCTTTCGGCTGGTTCGGGTCGCCGAGCAGGTCGTACGCGACCGACCCGCCGTCAAGGCGTCCGGCTCCGCTCCGGACCGAGCCGACGAGCGCCTGCTCGATCGGATCCCAGCGGAGCGTCGCCATTCCGTCGAACTCCTCGTACTCCTGCACGCCGCCGGCGAACGCGTGCCACATGAGGTGTTCGAGCTCGAGGGGTTCCTTCGTCTTCTCGTCGACGATCTTGACGACGAGGACGGCGGCCTCGGGCAGGACGATCGTGACGTCACCGCACCCGGCGCGACCGACTTCGATGCGCGTTTCGAAGCGCGTGCGCGGCTCGCGGATGGAGTACGTCCCCGGCTGGATCGGTCCGACCCGCCAGCGGTACCAACGCTCCGCGCCTGGCGCCGCCGACATGTTGATTAGCGGCACGCTGCAACGATCGGACTTCGTGCTTCCGACGATCCCCTCCGGCGCGAAGCCCAGGACGAAACTGCCGTCGCGTCCCCAGCTCGGCGGCACATAGAGCCTCCCTTCGACGCGCACCGGCTCGACGATCGTGTCAGGCTGGATCGAAAGCGCGAGGCGCTCGATCTTTCCCGCGACGAGCTTCACGGTCGCGCTCGCGAGCACGAGCGGCGGCGCGCTCCCGTCCCCGATCTCGAGCGACGCGACGAATTCGCCGGGCGGGAGGCCGTCGAACTCCATCGGCTCGTCGGCTGCCAGCACGTCGAACACGGGCCAGTCGCGCGACGTCTCCGGGCGCGGCTCGTCGCCGTAGAGTCTCCGAAGCTGCAGCTCCTTCTCGTCCCGCACCTCGGCGGCGGCCGCCGTGCGCCCGCCGACGTCGCGCAGCTTGAGCCGCGGACGGCGCTCGAGCGGGCGCTCCGCGTCGTCGCCCTTCACCTCGACGACGAGCGCAGCGCCCGCGTCGAGCTCGACCGTCTTCGTGCTGCTCGGCGCCAGATCGAGATTCCGCGGCCGCCACGCGTGGCCCGGCGCTCCGATCCAGAGCAGGCCCGCGTCGAGGACGTAGCCGGCGCCCTGCTTCCACGACACGTGCAGCGGCGACGCCCGCGGTCCGGCCATGACGTCGGCCGGCTGCACACGGCCCTCTTCCACCTGCGACGACCAGGGTCGCGCGACGACCGCGACGTCGCTCAGCTCCACCTTCGTCTTCGCGTCGAGCACGTGCAGCAGCACGTCGAGGATCCAGTGCGCGCGCACGGTCGCCGGCGCGTCGGCCGAGATCTCGACGCCGCGGTCGGCGGCCGCGAGGCGATGGTCGAGCTCGAGCCCCGTCACGAGCATCGCGGTCGCGCCGTGCGCGTCGAACCGGAACTTCCCGTCGACGACGCGCACGCGGCGCGGATCGCCTAGCGGCACGAGCATCGGGTCGTCCGGCGCCTCCTCGTCGTCGGGCCCGTCGATCAGCATGGGGAGGAAGGAGCCGTCGAGGCGCGCCGGATCGACGACGACGTCGGGCAGGACGGGCGGCCGGCCGTCGGGCCACGGAGGCGGGGGCAGCGGCGCCGGCTCGATCAGCGTGAACGCCCCCTCGACCCACGTGACCGGCAGATCGCGCGGCGGGCGTTTCGGCGCGGGTGCGACGTCGCTCGTGCGCTCGGCGGCGACGCCGTCGTCGTCACGTGAATCCGCCGCGCCTTCGATCGCGTGCGCCTCGTCCTTCGCCGAGCCCGCTTCGCTGGCGCCGCGCTCTTCCGTCGGTGCGGACGGTCCTTCTCCGCCGAACCACGTCCGGAACACCACGACCCCGACCGCCGCCGCGGCCATCGCGATCGCGATCCGGGTCGACGGCCGCATCGCTCACTCCCGCCGCAGCTCGACCGGCACCTTCGCGAACGTCCCGACGACGAAGTCGACCTCGAACGGCGCCACCGGCTCGTACCCCGGAATCGCGGGCAGGGTCACGGTGTAGCAGCCGGGCGGGTCGACCGCGAAGGCGGGGCGCGCGTCGCGGAGTTTCTTCCAGAAGCAGCGGCCCGCGCCGCCGACGGGCGTGACGGCGATCGAATCGACGAGACGTTGCGCGAGCTCGACGGGCTTGCCTTCCGACGTGAGCGCGAGGCTGGCGCCGCCGATGGGGTGGACGCGCGCGACGAGCTCCTGCTCGCCGGGGAAGATCTCCGCGGGCGCCGCATCGTCGAGCGCCCAGAGATCGGCGCCGAACGACTCGAGGACGCCGCGTCCGACGGGGACGCGCGAATTGAAGGTGCGCGTCGCCTCGTCGTAGAGCAGCAGGATCGGTGAGACGGCCGCGCCGCCGTCCCGGCATTCCGGCGTCCAATCGAGCCACGTGAGCTTCACGGGGCTGCCGTCGGTCACGCTCACCACGCGGACACGGAGCTGCGCGTGCGCCGACGCTACGAGCGCAACGTCGGTCGCGCCCGTCGGCGGGACGTCGACCAGCGTCGTGGTCGAGGTGCCCTTGATCGCGATCACATACCTGCCGGGCAGGACGTCGCCGGCCTCCCAGCGATACGCGCCGCTGCGACCGGGGATCGGCGCGAGGTCGGTGGCGTCGAGCTCGATCCCGTCTTCGGAGATCGCGCCGGGAATCCCGCGTGGCAGAAACGAGAGCCCGAGCTTCTCGTCCGGCCATCCGAGCGGCACCTGCAGCGTCCCCGCGAGCGGGGCGGCGACGGGCATCGCGAACGGCGCGAGGACGAGCTCGACGCGCGCCGTCTCGCCGGCGGCGACGCGCACGGTCTTCGAGTCGAGGACGATGGGCGGGGCGCCGCCGATCTCGACCGAGACCGTGAGGGTGCCCGGCGTGATCTCGTCGATCCGCGTCTCGCCGAGCGCCAGGGGCCGATCGACGAACATGCCGCTGAAAACCTCTTCGTGCCGCAGCTGAATCCTCGGCTCGCGTTGGCTGCGCTGCAGAGTCCCGGTCCCGAAATCCACGACGGGCTTGGGCTTCCTCGGCGGCGGAGGCGGCGTCGTCTTCGGCAGCTCGCCGCGGATCGTGACGAGGAGCACGCCGCACGGGTACAGCTCGACCGTCCGGTCCTTCGTGTCGCGGAAGTCGATGCTCGTGCTGTTGCGGACGTAGCCGGGCGCGGTGAACCAGAAGCTTTCGCGCGGCTCGATCGGGTTCAGACGCGGTCCCGGCGTGACGGTCACGGGCGAGGCGGCGTGCTCGACCGCGGGGGGAGTTGAACTGGTCCGGATCACGGTGACGTCGCCGATCTCGGCCTTCGTGTCGCGATCGACGACGTGCACGCGCACCGATCGGAGTCGCGACGTCCCGCTCGCAGGTGCGGGCTCGACCGGGGCTGCGGCGGACGGCGTGCGTTGCGCTTCGATCGACCCGGCCGGCGGAGGCGACGGCGCGCCCTCGGCGTCAATGCGCGCTTCACTCGGCGGTGCGACCGCCGGTTCACCGGAGCGCCGCGACGGATCCTCGACGCGTCCCGCCGTCCACCACCACACGCCGCCGACGAGCGCTCCGACGAGCAGCAGCAACGCGACGAGCGTGGCAGCACGCATCGAAACCTCCGAGCGACCTTCGCGACTACCGCTTCTTCTTCAGCTCGACCGTCTTCTTCACGAACGCACCGGCGGCGATGTCGATCTCGAACGGCGCGACCGGCTCGTAGCCGTCGAGCGCCGGGAGCGTGACGGTGTAGCGGCCGGGCTCGCCCACGCTGATCAAAGGGAGCGAGTCGCCCAGGCTCATCCGGATCATCCGGTTCGCGCCGTCGACCGAGACGATCTTGATCTCGAACGCGTCGCGTTGATTCCAGGGGATCTTCGCGCCGTCGCAGACGAGCTCGACGGTCATGCCGCACGACCGATGGACGCGGGCGACGAGCTCCTGCTCGCCGGAGTGGATCTCGGCGGCGGAGCTCTCCGGGTCGAGGGACCAGTTCTCGTCCATCAGCGAGAACAGCGCGCCGCGGCCGACGGGGACGTGCCCGGAGTAGCGCTTGAGCCACGATGAATACTCGAGGGGCACCATCGCGAACCCGTAGTACATCACGTCCGTGCGTTCCGGCTGCCAGCACAGGCCGGCCATTTCGACCGCGCGCCCGTCGGACGCGTCGACAAGCCGCACGCGCAGCGTCCCCGCCTCGGGCAGGACGATCTCCACGTTCGAGTCGCCGGCCGGTGCGAGGACGGCCGGCTTCACGATCCCCGTCCCGTCCACCTTGATCATGTACTTGGCGGGCCGGCACGCGCCCGCGTCCCAGCGATACCAGCCGGTGCGGCCCGACAGCGGCTTCCATTCATGCGACGGCACCGTGCGCGCGTCGGTGTCGGAGACGCCCGCCAGGTCGACCGCCTCGAACTCGAGGCCCAGTGCGCCGACGTTCCAGCCCGACGGGACGAAGATCGTCCCCGCGAACGGCACGGCCGTCTTCAGCCCGACTTTCTTCGCTTCCAGCTCGATGCGCATCGTCTCGCCAGCCGCCGTCGTCACCGCGCTGCTCGCGACGACGAGCGGCGAGCGGTAGGCCTGCCCGAGCTCGATCGAGACGACGAGACTCTGCGCCGCGAGCGATTCGAAGCGCGTCTCACCGATCGTCGCCGGACGCTCCGACACGAGCTCGTGGACGGAGTGGCGCGCCTCATACTGGTCGCGCATCGACTCGATCGTCCGCTGGAACTCGGCGAGCGGCGGCTTGCGGCCGCCCGGGAAATCGGACGGCTTTGCCCGGTCGTAGTGGTCGAGCGCCTCCTTCACGACGTCGTCGAACTTCTTCTGCTCGGTCGGCCGGCGCAGGCGCAGCATCGGGACGCGCTCGTTCATGCCGCGCGGGAGCCGGGCGGGATTCTCGTCATGAACGTCGTCGTCGCTCGCGTTCGTGCTCGCGTTCGTGCTCGCGTTCGTGCTCGCGTCCGTCGACGGGAGCGGCTCCGGCAGCTCGCCGCGGACCTCGACGACGAGCGTCGCCGCGCCGACCAGCTCGACCGTGCGCTCGGAGACGTCCTTGTAGTCGATGCGCACCCCGTGCCAGGCGTGGCCGCGCGCGCGGATCCAGACGTCCGCGTTCAGCTCGGGGCCGTACGGCAACTCCTTCGCCGGCACGACCACGGGCGAGTGGGCGTGCTCGACCACCGTCTCGAGCAAGGCGGGATCGCCGGGATCGCCGTCGCCCATCGGCCCGAAGAGGTGTTCGTTCGCGCGCGCGACCGTCACGTCGTCGAGCTCGGCGTGCGTCGCGCGGTCCAGCACGCGCACGCGCACGCCGTCGACCCAGTGCGCGCGGATCGTCACGCGCTCGCCGGCGGCGACCTTTGACGGACCGCCTTCGGTGACCGCCGACCTCCCACCGAGCTTCAGCTTCTGCGCGCCGAACTCCCGGCCGGCGGGCACCTCGACGTTGAAGCGGCCGCCCTCGACCGCGACCGGTTCGCCTTCCCGCCACGCCCGGCCGAAGCCGCCCTCCGCGAAGGCGTCGGCGAGGCCCGGCGGAATCTCCCCGTCGGAGTCGCGCGGCGAACGCGGCTCATAGAAGGCCGGCAGGAACGTCCCGCTCTCCTCGAGGTGCTCGCGGCCGTCGGAGTCCTTCACGACGACGACTCCCTCGATCGCGATCGTCGTCGTCTCCTCCGTCGCTGCGACCTCTCGCCCGACTCGCGCCTTCTTCCCCGGCACGAACCCATCCCACCAGTGCTTCCCCGACTTCGCGGCGGCGTCGCTCACGCGCGTCGGCGCGACGGGAGAAGGAGCGGTCGCGGGCTCGACCTCCGGCGCCGCGGATGGGGCCGGCGCGTCGTTCTTCTTCGCGGCGGCGAGCGGCTCCGTCGGCAGCGGCACCGGCTTCGTCGAATTCCAGATCACGACGCCGAGTCCGACGGTGAAGGCGGCGACGACGAGCAGGGGCAGGAGACGGGCGCGCATGGACCTCTCCCGACGGGCAGTGCGGGACGTCGCGGGGCGCTTCGGAAATGGGGCCGGAGGCGCGATCTGTTCAGCCAGCGCGGGCCAGGGCGGGCGGGGATCTTAGGCTTCGATGCCGAACGCGACGGGGGTCGCGCTGCTCACGCGCGACGGCCCCTCCCCAGGGCGTGAGCAGTTTGGTGCGCGCACGGTGCGGCCCCACCGCCCTCCCGCACTGGATTGCCCCTCTCAGGGAAAATCCCGTGATCCACCCGAAGGACGAGATACGTCTCGATGCCCGGCAAAGCACGTCTCCACACCCGCGTGTGGACGTCCACCCCAGTTCGCACGCGGGTGTGCTTTGCCGTTCTGGATCGCAACAACCGGGATTCATTCTCGAACAGCGCGCGGGGCGGGCTCCTAAGAAGGAGGCCCGCCCCGCGCGTTTTCTTTTCGGGCGCGTCGCTCAGCCGTTCGCCGCGTCGTCGATGAACTTCTTCAGCTCCTCGTTGCCGTCACCGTCGAAGCCGAGCGCCTGGAGCTTCGTCGCGTAGCCCTTCGCGCGCGCCGCGTCCTGCAGCGCCCGCTTGCAGAGCACCACCGCGCGCACGAGGACCTGCTTGCCCTCCTCCACGTCCTTGAACGCGGCGATGGCGAGGAAGTCGTCGAGGACCTTGAGCGCGGGCTCGACGTCGTCCTTCTTCTGGACCGAGTCGAACTTGAAGGAGACGACCTTCTCGAGCAACCCGCGCTCGTTCTTCGGGTCGAGCGCGGCGGCGGCCGCCAGCACGTCGGCGTCGCCCTGGCCGCTCGCGAGCAGCGCCTCGACCGCCTTCAGCTTGCGCCCGTTCTTGTTGTCGGGGTCGAGCGCGAGCGCGGTGCGCGCGATCCTCGCGTAGCGCTCCGTGAAGGGCGACTCCTCGCCGAGGTCGGCGAGCGTCGCGATCGCCGTGTCGACGATCTTCTCCTGGTCGGCGCCCGTCGCGCCGGCGAACTTCTTCTGGAGCATCGGCAGCTCGACCACCGCCTTCTTGCCGGTCGCCGTGATCTTCTTCACGTTCTCGAGGTACTTGTCGGGGCCGCCGTCGCGGTAGCCGGACTTCGCGAAGACGTCGCCTTCAGGCGTCATCAGCAGCACGGTCGGGAAGACCTCGACCCCGTACTTCTTCATCAGCTCGTCGTTGCGCTCGGGATGGGGGACGCGCTGCTTCGCCTCGTCGCTGTGCGGGAAGTCGAGCGCGACGAGGACGAAGCTCTTCTCCGCGCCGGCGAGGAAGGAGTCGAATTCGAAGACCTCCTTGTGCAGCTTGATGCACCAGCGGCACCAGTCGGAGCCGGTGAAGTCGACCAGCAGGTCCTTGTGCTCCTTCTTGGCGACCGCGACGGCCGCGTCGAAGTCGGCGAGGAAGTGGTCGGAGCCGACCACGTCGGTCTTCGCCTCGGCGGCGGGGCGGGTCGCGGGCTTGGGCGCGGGGGCAGGGGCCGGCGGCGGCGCCTGCAGCACGAGCGCGGCCGCGAACAGGGACAGGATCATCGTCGTCGATCTCCGTGGATTCGTCGTCGTTCAAGATGCCCGGGTGTCGGGCGGAGCGACCTTGTACGACGCCGCACGAAAACCGGCAAACGCGATCTGGAATCCGAGCGCCGCCGGGCTCAGCGCGCCGCCATCAAGTAGGCGACGAGGTCGCGCAGCTCCGTTTCGCCGAGCACCTCGCCGAGGCCGTCGGGCATGAGGGAGAAGCGGCTCGGGCGCTGCTCGGCGACGTCGCTACTCAGGAGCGCCGTCTCCTTCCCCTGCTCGTCGGCGACCACGATCGTCGCGCCCTCCTCGCGCCGGAACAGCGCGGAGACGACGTCGCCGTTCTTCAGGAAGTAGTTGGTGCGCACGAACTGGACGTCGACGTTGCGGTTGGGGGCGAGGACGTCCTCGAAGATGCGCTCGAAGCCGCGCGAGGCGATGCCGTCGAGCTGCGGGCCGACCACGGCGCCGGCGCCCGCGAAGCGGTGGCAGGCCGCGCAGTTCTTGGTGTAGACGGCGGCTCCCGTGGTCGCGTCGCCGCCGAGCCGCGCGTAGCTGCGGCGGCGGTCGTTGATCTGCTTCTGGCGCGCCTCGTCCTCGGGCGGCAGCCCTTTCGTCAGCGCGGCGATGCGTGCGGCGCCGTCGGCCGGGAGCGCGGCGACGAGCGCGTCCTTCAGCGGGGACCTCGTCAGCAGCGCCGGCGGCGCCTTGCCGCGCGCGACGCCTTCGAGCAGCGCGCTCGCGCCGGCTGGCGTGCGCGCGAGTGCGGCGGCGACCGCGGCGTGCATTCGGCTCGGCGCGATCTCGAGTGCCCGCAGCGCGAGCGTGCGCACCGCCGCGGCGTCGCGCGCCGCGAGCGCGGCGCAGGTCGGCTCGATCAGCTCGGGAGGCATGTCGGGGTCGTCGAGCAGCGCGGCGAGCGACTCGGCTTCGGGGTCGGGGCGGATCGCGACGAGCGCGGCGGCGCACGCGGCGCGCACGGCGGGCTCGGCGGTCGGCGACTGCAGGATCTGCGCGAGGCGCGGCGCGAGCTGCTCGGGCCGGTACTTCGCGGCGAGCTGCGCGGCCGCGACGATCTCGGCGCTGCGCTCGCCGGGCGGTTTCGTCGGGAGCGTCAGAAGCGGCGGCTCGAAGCGGCCGACCGCGAGCCACGCATAGGCGTCGTAGGGGCTGCCATCGACGAGCTCGAGGACGAGCGGCTTGCCGGACTGCGCGGCGAGGTCGATCTCGACGCGGGTCGCGACGTCGTTGCGCGGCGGCAGGAACTGCGCGAGCAGCGCGTTCGTCGCGGCGTCGCGGAGGCGGACGCAGTTGAGCGGCTGCGGCGGGCGGTCGGGCTCGCCGTTGTGGCCGCAGCAGTAGAAAACGAGCCGCGCCGGCGCCGCGAACGGCGGCGAGCGCAACGTGCCGGTCAGCGTCTCGCCCTTCGGCAGGCTCGAGAGCAGCGTCGCGTCGACGCCGTCGTCGCAGTGGCGCGTCTCGAGCATCCAGGGGTTCGCGCTCTTGCCGTTGCCGGGCACCGGCGCATCGCGCCACGCCGGCGCGAGGACATCGGCCGGGGCGAGCGCGGCGTCGATGAGGGTGCCGGCCCACTCGCTGACGGCGGCCGGCGGCGCGAGCGCGCGCCGGTCGAGCCCCGCCTGCACCGTACGGATCAGCTCGAGCTGGAACGCGGCGTCGCCGGCGAAGCGCGAGCAGGCGATCGACGCGAGGCGATCGAGCTCGGCGGGGCCGATCACGTCGGCGGCGTGGCCGAGTTGCGCGGCGATCTCGGCACGGTCGGACGAGGCGGACGCTTTCTCGGAAGCGAGACGATCGAGGAGGAACCGGCCGGCGGCCTCGCTGCGGACGCCCATGCAGGCGTGCGCGATCGCGTCGATCTTTCGGATGAAACGGGCCTTCAATGACTCGGTGAGCTTCGGATCATCGAGAAAGCCGAACAATCTCCGTTGCGATTCGAGCGTCGCCGCATTCTCAAGTTCGTTTCGCAGCGCGATCAGCGCGACGTGACGCAGGAACAGATCGCCCTTCGGAGCGCCGCTCACGAAAGAGAGCAACTCTCCGGCGAGATCCACGTCGGGGTGGGTCGAGAGCGCGTCGGCGATCGCGCGATGCACGAACGGATCGGGGTCCGTGAGAGCTTTGGACATGAGGTCCGACTGAGCTTGGTTTTAAGGACCCACTTCCGAGAGGACGCGGCATGCGTGCACCCGAACCAGCGCGTTGCTGTCGCCCGCTGCGCTCGCGAGCGTCGCGTCGTCGAGCGCATCGAGGCGGAACAGGCCCCAGACGCTGAGCGCACGTGCGTTCGCGTCGCTCGAGGTCCTCGCGCCTCGTCTCAGCCAGGGGATCGCGTCCTTGCCGATCCGATCCGTCAACTCGTCCAGCGCCCGGATCCGCACCGCCTGCTGCGGATGCGCGAGGAGCTCCACCAACTCCTCCGCCTTCGCCTTGCGCAGGTTCGGCGCCGGCGGAGTCTTCGGCAGCTTCGCCTTCCCGTTCCGGATCTCCGTCGCGAGCGGCTCGCCGACGTACGCGATGCGCCAGATCCTTCCGCTCGTGCGATCGCGGCCCGGATGGTCGAGCGGAACTTCGTAGTGGCCGATGATGCGGTTGTAGAAGTCGGCGACGTAGAGCGCGCCGTCGGGCCCGAACTGCAGGTCGACCGGCCGGAACCACGGGTCGGACGTCACGACGAAATCGTGTTGCTCGACCGCGCGCGGGGTCGAGCCGTCGAACACGAGCTGGTCGCGGTGGACCCGACAGGTCATGACGTTGCCGACGAAGAGGTTGTCGCGGAACTCGTCGGGCCAGCCGTTCTCTTCGTACGCGAGCCCGCACAGCGCCGTCGACCCGTGCAGGTGGTGCATGATCATCGGCGCGAAACCGAGCCCGTCGTGCGGCTTGCCGAAGCTCTCGTAGCAGGCGCCGCGCAGGAGGACGGTGATCGGCAGCGTGTGACAGTCGGCCGTGTAGAGGTCGCCCATCGGGCTGAACGCGCTGCCGAACGGATTCACCTGGCCGTGGGTGAATTGCTCGATGCGCGAGCCGTCGATCCGGAAGCGGTAGCTGTTGCCCGACTCCATGTGGATCTCATGGCCGTCGCGCCCCTTCACCGTCGTGCGGTTGTTGTATCCGTGGTTCGCGTAGACCCAGCCGTCGGGGCCGCGCCGGAACGAGTTGTTGAGTCCGTGCGTGTCGCGTTCCCAACCCATCGGTCCGTAGAGGACTTCGCGCGCGTCGACCTGGTCGTCGCCGTCGCCATCGCGGAAGCGCCAGAGGTTCGGAATGGAGAAGGCGATGCAGCCGTCGACCGTCGGCACGATGCCGATCGGGATGTCGAGTCCGTCCGCGAACACCGTCGTCTTGTCGGCGACGCCGTCGCCATCGGTGTCCTCGAGGATCGTGATGCGGTCGCGGCCGGTGAAGTTCTTGTCGGCCTTCACCGGATAGGGGTACTCGGTCGAGTTCGTGCACCACAACCGGCCGCGCGCGTCGAACGCCATGTTCATCGGCTTGAAGAGGTCGGGCTCGTGCGCGAAGCAGGTCACCACGAAACCGGGCGGCAGCTCGAAGGTGCGCCGCTCGTCCTCGGGAGAGAGCCACGGCGTCGCGCGCACGTCGGCGGCGAAGGGATCCTGCGCGCGCGCCTCGGCGTGAACGAGGACGGCGAGCAGCGCGGACGACGCGAGGGATGCGACTCGGGCTCGACGCATGCGGGCGATCCTAGGCGAACGCCGTCCAGCGCGTCGCGCTCGCCTGCGCGAGGCCGAGGTCGACGCGCAGCGCCGCGCGCGTCGCATTGCGCTTCCAGTCGGCGAACAACTTCATGCGGTCGACGCGGACGCCGGCCCCGACGGCGATGCGCGCGACCGCGTCGGCCAGCGCTTCCGGCGCCGGCCGCTCGGTCGCGATCGCCTCGGCGACGCGCGTCGCGACCTCGACGTCGGGCGCGCCCGACACGGTGATCTGGACCACGAGCGCGGACGGCTCCGACCGCTCGAGCAGCTGCTGCACGAGGCTCTGCGCCGCCGCGACCGCGCCGACCAGCAGCGTCCTCCCGCCGAGCGCGTCGAGCGTGAGCGGCGTCGTCCCCGCCGCGCCGGTCGCGACGACGACGATCGCGTCGTCGCGGTGGGGCGCGTGGACGCCGGCGACCTGCGCGAAGCTGCGCTCGGCGAGCTCGGCTGCGAAGCGCGCGAGCGCGCCCGTCCCGAAGGTCGCGTCGGTGAGCAGGAGCGCGGTGATCCCCTCGTCGCGCCGCGGCAGCGGGCGCCCCGCCGCGATCCCGAGCACGCTCACGCGCACTCCGTCGACGACGCCGCGCGCGCTCGCGAGCGCGGTCGCGCGCGGCGCCGCGAGCCAGCGCGCGAGCGCGGGCGCGCGCCCCACGTCGGCCGCGGCGATCACCGCTGCGACGTCGTCCACCGGTCCGCCGACGCTTCCGCGCGCGAGCACGGCGATGCGCTGCAGCGGCCGCTGCGCCGCGTTCGCCGCCGCCTGCGCGAGCGCCTTCACCTGCGCCTCGTCGATCTCGCCTCGCACGAGGACGATGCCGCTCGCCGCTCCGTCCGCCGCGCCGCCGCGCGCGTCGTCCTGGTGCGTGCGCGTCCACCGTCCCGCCGCGTTCGCGACCTCCGCCGGCGGAAGCAGCGCAAACGTCTCGGCCCCCGGCCGCTCGACCCCGATCCATGCGAGCCCGCCGCTGCCGTCGCCCTCCGCGCCGAAGACGACGCCGAGCGGCCGGTGCAGCGGACCGGGATCGAGGGAGAAGACCACGGGGCGGCAGACAGTAGCGGCCGCGCGTGCGCCCGGGTCGCCGTCGACTCGCCACGCGCCATCGGATCGAGTGTCTGTCGACTCCCGAAAGGCCCCGATACGATCCGCCGGCTCGCCAGTCCCGTTCGGATCCGAGGGGTGGAACCATGTCCTACTTCGGACCATCCGGCCGTATCCGCTCGCGGCGATTCGCGTCTGCGCTCTGCTGGGTCGCGTTCGGTGCAGTGGCGGCGAGTCCGTCGGCCTCCGCCCAGACGCCCCTCGTCCTCAGCGCCGACACGCAACTTCCGGCGATCGGCGCGTCGGTGCACTTCGACATCGACGGCGCGCCCGACTCGCATTTCCAGCTGAAGATGTCGCTCGCGCCGCGCGAGACCGACACGATCTTCGGGACGGTCTTCCTCGACCTCGCGACGCTGATCGACATCCGGAAGGACGTGCTCGACGCCGCCGGCCACTACTCCCTCACGCTGAAGGTGCCGCGCGATTCGACGCTGGTCGGGCAGATGTTCTATTTCGAGGCCGTGACCAAGGACGGGACGGTCCGGTCGGCCTCGAACGCCCTGGCGATCCGCATCGAGGCGACCGCGCCGTCCGGCGCGCGTCACCCCGTCTCGCTCGCCGTCAGCCCGGACGGTTCGCGCGCGTTCGTCCTGAACGAGGCGGACAGCACGGTCTCGGTGCTCGATCCGACGGTCGACGAGGTGCTGCGCGTGATGCCGGTATCGCCGCGGCCGGCCAACGTGGAGCGCAGCCCCCGCATCGCCGTCGATCCCGAAGGGCGGCACGCGTTCGTCGTGAATCCGGCGCTCGCGTCGGTGGCGGTGATCCACGCCGCGACGGCGTCGATCGCCGCGCAGATCCCGGTGCCGCTCTCCTGTCGCGCGATCGCGTTCGATTTCGCCGGCGCGGCGAAGCGCGTGTTCATCACCTGCGAGCGCGACCAGGCGATCCTCGTGTTCGAGGAGGCGCCGCACGGGATCTTCGTCCCGACCGGCGTCCTGCCGCTGCAGGGCCGCGGACCGGCGCTGCTCGCCACGCTGCCCGACCACAAGCTGCTCGTGGGTCAGCAGACGACGCTCGAAATGGAGGTCGTCGATCCGAACGACGCGGACGGCGATCCGACCGTCGCACGCATCCCCCTCGGCAGCCGTCCGCTGTCGTTCGCGCTCGCCGGAACGCGCGTCTTCGTCCCGACCTTCACGCCTTCGACGATCATCGGTCCGGACGGCGTGAACGAGGTGCTCGAGTTCGACTCGATCGATTGGACGCTCCTCGGGCGCCACTTCGCCGACCTTGGCACCAACTACTTCGCCACGGCCGTCTCGGACGAGCACCTCCTGGTGATCGGCGCCGCGTCGGGCTCGCTGCTCCACGTGGACCCCGTCGACCTCTCGACCGTGTCGGTCCTCGGCCTCGTTCCCGACGCGACGCAGATGGGCGTGCCGAGCGACGTCGCGCTGGTGCCGCCGCCCGGCGGCGGCGCTCCCGATCGCGCCTACGTCCTCGATCGCTTCCGCGAGACCGTGACGCCGGTGCACATCGCCGACGCGTCGCTGCTGACGCTCGATCCCGAAATCGCGCTCGCGCGCTCGGGCGCGCCGATCCGGCCGCTGCTCGACCTGCCGCCGGTCGAACGCGGCGAGTTCCTCTTCGCGAGCGTCCAGTTCTTCCACGGCACGGCGCAGGTCCCCAATCCGGTGAGCTGCACGACCTGCCACCAGGAGCTCTTCTCCGACTCGGTCACGACCAGCCACGGCCGGAACTCGCCCGGGCTCTTCGCGCTGCCGAACACGGCGCCGTACGGGTGGGGCGGCGACACGCCGTTCCTCGTGAACTTCCCCGATCTCGGGTTCCTGCGGCACGCGCGGCTCGGCGGCGATCCCGATCCGCAGGCGGCGGACGACCTCACCGAGTTCCTGAAGAGCCTCACGAAGGCGCCGGTCAGTCCGTTCCGCGCGGCGGACGGATCGCTGTCGGAGGCGGCGCAGCGCGGAGAAGCGGTCTTCAACGACGTCGCCGGCTGCGCGCAGTGCCATGCGGCGCCCGGCTACATCCCTCCGCCCACCGATCCGACGAACGTCGACGCCGGCGTCGGGACCGGGCTCGCGCCGGTGAACGTCCCGACGCTGCTCGGCCTCTGGGCGACCGCGCCCTACCTGCACGACGGCTCGGCGCCGACGCTGTTCGACGTCCTCGACCGCAACGTCGACGACCTGCACGGGACGACGTCGACGCTCGACGCCCAGCAGCGCGGCGACCTGGTCGAGTTCCTGAAATCGCTGTGACGGTTCCGTCCGGCGGCTTCAGGGCCGCGCAAGCGCACGCGTCAGCGATGCCGGATCGCTTCGAGCTGCGGCCGCAGGAAGGCGGCCAGCGCCTCGCCGGCGCAGCGATTGCCGCGGGCGTTGAAGTGCGTGTCCTGGCGAAGGTAGGCGTGGCGCCAGCCGTCGTCCTCGACGGGCAGGGCGCGGAGTGCGGGCAGGAGGTCGAGGCAGCGCAAGTCTCGAGCGTCGAACCAGGCCCGGACCCACGTCTGCGTCCGATCGCGCTCGAGCGGAATGGAGCAGCGCGCCGAGACCTCCTCCCACAATCGATCCTCGACCTGGAACTCGTCCGGAATGAGGACGAATGCGAGGGGCGTGCGACCGGCGGCGTCGATGATGGCCTGGAGCGAATCGATGAACCGGCCCTGTCGCGGGTCGGGGCGGGGGCTGCAGATGACGGCGGCGCGTTGCGTCTCGATGCGCAGGAACTCCTCCGCGGAAAACGTGGCGCGCTCTCGGCTCGGATCGTCGATCCAGTCGGGCTCTTTGGCTCGCGAATCGTCCGTCGGCGCGTCCCCGACAGTCGCACCGGCCGTCGACTTCCGCTTCTCGTTGTACAGCAACCAAAGTCGACGGGTGGTTCGATACAGCAGTGACGCCTGCGGGTCGTGCCAGTCGACCGGTTGTGTTCCGGACGACGGAACAGAAACGTCGTTGCCAAGGAACAGAGCAACGACCAGGAGATCGGGCCGGAGCGACTCGCCCTCGTGCTGCCAGAGATACAAATACTCCCGCGGTCCGCAGGCCGGAACGCCCATGTTGTAGATGTCGACGTCTCCGATCGCCCCTTCGGCGACGGTCGTGTAGTGACGTGCGTGGGGGACCACTCCCGTGCTGAATGAATCCCCGATGCAGAGCACGGCGGGCCGCGTGCGCTGCGCCGGCGCAAGGAACTCCTGATCGAAGTGGCCCCACGAATTGTTCGGGAATCCGAAGCGCCGCCGCCCCGGGACGGCGCGATGCGCGGCGATCCGGTCGATGACCAGCGATCCGGGTGCGATGAACAGGGGAGAGGACCAGACCGTCGCCAGGAGACGAAGCCCCGCCTCTCCAAGGAGCACGAGGACGACGACGTTCATGGAGAGGACGTCCGGCACGCGCAGCCAACGGCGTCGAACCGGCGAGAGGCAAGGGGTGAGCAGGCAGACGATGGCGTGGATTCCCGCCGCAGCGGTCACGGTCCATGCATCGCGCAACGGGTGGGGTTTGTTCCAGAGGAAGACGTCCGCCACCCACGCCCCGACGACCAGGTAGACGAGCGTCCGCCAGCACGTCGCCGGACTCTCGTTCCGTCGGTACGCCCTCCACGCCGCGATCAGGCACAGGAGCATCGCGGCCATCGAACCGATCAGCGTCCACGGCCAGGCGCGCGGGAACATCAGGCGCAACGCGTGCCCGTACGTGGAGCTCATCGCGACGGTCCGAAGCGCGAGACATGCACCCGCGAGGTGGACGAGCGCCAAGGCCGTGGAGCGCGCTCTCTTCATGGCCCGATCCATCGTCGACCGAACGAGGCGTAGACTCCCCGACCCTCGCGCGCATGGGACGCGCCGTGGTGGCTGGAGCTTACGTCTTGAGCCGAACGAGCGCTCTCCTGCCGGCTCGTCTCGCTCTGTCCGTCGTCGCCGTGCTCTCGGTCTGCGGCATCTATGCGCTGTGGACCGGACGTTCGCCTCTGAGCCTGCTTTCGCGGGCGCCTCCGGAGTTCCGCCTCCACTACGACCGGGAGAGAGAGGAAGCGGCCGCACGCAATCCGGGGGAGTATCGGGTCCACGTCGATCCGCGGGTTCGCTACACGCTGAGAACGAACAGCAAGCTGGCTTCCGTCGATGCCGTGGTGAACACCGACAAGGTCGGCATTCGCGTCCGCACCGGACCGCCTCCGCTGCCGCAGGCCCGCACGATCGTGATTCTCGGCGATTCGGTCGCCTTCGGGGCGGGAATGGACGACGACGCCTGCATCGCGCAGCGGCTCGAGGACGAGCTCGCGGCCGCGCGCGGAATCGACGGCCCGCGCGACATCATCTGCCGCACCGTCGCCGTTCCGGGCTGGAACTGGTCCAACGAATTCAGCTTCCTCGAAGACCACTTCGACCTGCTCCGACCCTGGATCGTGCTCTACTTTCCCATCAGCAACGATCTGGCCGACACCGACGACGTCCTGGAGACCGGCCACCGGCGCGTCGCCGTCGACACCGCGCAACCCGACCCGCTCCTGCAAGTCAGCCTCGGACGCACTCAGCAATTGGTCAAGTCCTACTGGCCCAAGGTGCAGAAGGGATTCCTCGAGCTGACCTACAGCGAGATCGGCCCCGTCGTCCTGAACGCCGACCTCGGGGGCGAGTCCACCCGCCGTTACGACTCCATGGCGAAGGGGATCGCGGGGCTCGCGCGAGACCTCGATCGACGCGGCGTTCGATTCGCAATGTTCGATTACGAGGAGACCGAATTCACGCACGCACTCGCGCGACGAATCTCACGGTTGGAGCCACAGCTCCCTCGAATTCCGCTGCTCGACAAGGTGATGCCCCAGGACCGGCTGCCGACCGACCCTCACCCGAACGCCACGGTCAACCGGGTGCTCGCGCATTGGATCGCGCAGGAGCTCATCGAGAACCTGCACTGGGTCGACGGTCGTCTGCCCGCCGACGTCCTGCCGAAGGCGTATCTCGAACGGCGCGGCGTGCGCCATGGCTCCGAGGAGGAGAGCGCGCTCGCCCGTCGAGAACGGGCCGAGCAGCGGGCCCTCCTGCGCGACGTGATCGATCCGGGTCATGGACACGGAATCCAACAGATCTACGGGGGCCTTTCTCCCGCCGCGACCGTCGGCGCGCGCTTGCTCGCCGCCCTGCCACGGCGGAACGGCTTCCTCGAAGTCGAGCTCGCCCCGCTCGCGGATCACACGAACCTCTATCCGATGAAGATCGAGGTCGAGGTCGACGGCAGCATCGTCGGCGAGATCGTGGTCGGTGAAGGCGGGTCCGATGCGTCGATCCGGGCGCGATTCAGTCTCGATCTTCCGGTGGCAACGCGGGCGGACGGCGTGACCGACGACACGTTCGACGTCCGACTCGTTCCGGAGCGATTCGCGGTGATCGAGGAGCTCGGCGGCTCGGAGCTCGCGAGCTGCCGGCTGGTCAGGCTCGCCCGGCTCGAGCGGTGATCAGGACGACGCCGGCCTCGTCTCGGGCTCGAGGCCGCGCTCGCGCAGCATCTCGACCACGCGCGCGCGGAACGCCTGCACGTCGCCGGGCGTGAGGCGCAGCGCCTCGAAGCAGCGTCCGCAGCGGCGCTCGACGTCCGCGAGGAACGCGGCGCGGTCGGCGCCGGCGGGCGCGTGCGTCGCGACGGCCTGGACGTTGAAGGTCTCGAACACCTCCAAGGGCAGCCAGCCCGTCATCAAGAGCATCTGGCGTACTTCGTCGGGGGTCGAGAACTGGTTGCGGTGGGCCGGACGATCGGAGCGGTCGCGGTAGAGGTTGCGCTCGCACTGCCAGCGCAGCCAGCCGACCGGATCGCACAGGTTCCAGATGTCGAAGTAGAACAGGCCGCCCGGCTTGAGCACGCGGCGCGCGTCGACGAGGTAGGAGTACCAGTCCTCCTTGTCCATGTGGATGAAGACGCCGTGGCAGTACATCTTGTCGACCGACGCGGTCGGCACGTCGGCGAGGTTGCCGCCGCCGCCGACGAAGAAGCGCACGTTCGGGAGCCCGCGGCAGCGCTCGCGCGCGATCTCCACCATGTTTGCGGAGACGTCGAGCCCCCACCACTCGCGCGCGTGCGGGGCGACCCCCTTGCCGAGCCGCGCGACGCCGCAGCCGAGCTCGAACACGACGTCCTCACGCGTGATCCCGAGCCCCTTCACCAGGAACGGCGCGAGCGTCTGGCCGGCGCGCTCGAGCTCCTCTTCGTTGCGGCTCGTGTCGACCAGCTCGAAGGCGTGCTCGCGCACCTTCGCGACGTTGTCCCACACGGTCGCGTAGTCCTTCGCTCCGAGGCTGCGTGGAATGCGATCCGGATCGTTCATCGAGCCCTCGAAGCTCGCCCGCGTGCGAGTCCGTGCAATCTATCGCAACGAAGACGGGAGGGGAGGCTGCGCCTCCCCTCCCGTCTCCAGTTCGAGCAGAACTCTTCGTCGGTCGGCGTCAGCTGGAGAGCTTGAGCTTCGCGATCGTCGCGCTCGGGTCCTTCTCGAAGGACGCCGCGGTCGTCCAGCTCCCGAAGTGGATCAGGTGGGTCTTGTAGATCCCGATGATCGTCGGGTCGATCGACTTCCCGTCGATGGGATCGGTCGTGTTCTTCGCATCCTTCAGGTCCGGACGCGTCATGAGCGTCATCGCGGTGACGGGGCTCTTCTTGAATTCCGTCACGCAATCGGCGCAGCAGAGCTTCGCCTTCTTGCCCTGGAAGGTCACGTCGACGGACTTGCCGGCCTCGACCGCTTCGCCGCAGCTGCACTTCTTGGCGTCGATCGGCGTCGCGGTGGGATACGCCTTCGCGAGGGCCGACTTGGCCGCGCCCGGATCCTTCTTCAGGGAGGCGAGGCAGTCGTCACTGCAGACGTAGACGCGCTGGCCGTCGACGTCGGCGAACTTCTCACGATCGACCGGCTTGCTGTCTTGGGGGCAGCTCGCGTTGCCGAGGAAGACGACGGTCGCCTTGTCCGTCGCGGCTGGCGCCTTGGGTGGCGCTACCGGCGCCTTTTCCTGCGGCGGCGGCTTGGCCGGGTCCTGCGGCGGCTTCACTGGCGGGTCCTGCGCGAACGCTCCGGAAGCCATGGCCGCAAACGAGAGACAGAGCATCGAAGTCACGAAAGAAACGCGTCTCATCGAAACACCCTCCAAACGTGCCCGAGATCGTTCGACGGCACTCCACGAACGCTGAGGTCGGTCTCCGACCCGCTCAACTCCGCGGCGCCCGAACGTGCGCGAGACTACGTCGCATCGCGGGGTCGCGTTGACCGTCGAATCCGATCGGGACGTTCGCGTTGCGACCAGCGCACGGCGGCGTGTCGGGAGCCGACCCGCGAAAGGTTGCTTCTCGCGCCGGAACACCGGCGACCGTGACGGTCTCCGCCCACGAAAACGCGGGCGCGATTCGATGCCTCGATCCCGATCGGACGAGCTCGATCGGTCCTTCCGATCCCGTCGCGGAGCGCGCTAGGTTCCGCGTTCTCGCGCAGTACTCGGGGGGGAATCGCGCGCTCGCGAGCTCGGCGACCTCGCGCGAACCGCATGGCATCGAGATGTCCCTCGTCGTCGGCGTGGTGCCGACGGCGTAGAGCAACAGGAGTTCTTCCATGTTTGCACGACGTGTCTTGCTTTCGACGTCGTTCGCGTTGTGCGCGGCCTTGGGTGTGGCGGCCCAGCCGCTGTCGAGCCAGGACTGCCAGTCGGGGCCGGCCAGCGGTACGTGGGAGCTGCCCAGCAGCAGCGGCGCGAGCGACGGCTTCGTCGCCGGCGTGCTCTATCTCGCGCCGGCCGGCACCGTCCGCTTCTACTACGTCGTGAAGGGCACCTACTCGGGGAGCGCGCTGACGGGCAAGGGCACGCTCAGCTGCGACATCCGTCCGCCGAGCTCGACCCAGAACGTCGGCAAGATCGACGGCACCTTCGACGACGCGCCGGGCTCGTCCACGCCGGGCACGTTCAAGGGGGACTGGAAGATCTGCCAGTAGTCGGACCTTCGTTCTCCAGCGAGCGCGCGGCCGGAGCGACTCCGCCGCGCGCTCGTTCATTTCGCGACGGGCAGGCGCAAAGTGTTCACTTCCGCCGCGCACCGCCCGGGCGCGGGCCTCGCGATCCGGAAAACTTCGCGCGAGTCCGCGCGTGTCGCCGCCCTCGGGGCGCAGCGTGAGATAGATCTCGCTGCCTCGAAGCGTGAATCGCGCCGCCACCCGCGACCCGTGCCCGGTGGAAGCTGGATCAAGGACGTGATGCGACCTGCGCTCCCGCGCAGATCGCGATGAACGCGGCTCCGACGCACGGCGGCCGCGGCTGCTCCCGACCGAACCCCTCCCCGTCGCGGCGTCCGTCGCGACGATCCTCAGATTCGCCCCTTCGCCGAGAACCCCCCGCCATGAATCGCGTCCCCTTCAACGGTTCGGATCGCTCGCGCCGCGGAATCGCGATGCTGCTCGCCATCACGGCGACGATCCCTCTGATCGGCGTCACCGGAACGGTGCTCATGATCGCGGTGCGACAGCGCCAGCAGGTCGAGGAGTCGGTGGTCGTCGCGATGGCGCGCGACGCGGCGGCGTCGGGCGCCCAGGACGCGATGGCGAAGCTCACGATGGATGCGGACTTCACGGGCACGTACGACCTCGCGATCGGGGGCGGCCAGGCTGAAGTCACCGTCACCGATTGGGAGACCGACGGGATCGACAACGACGGGGATGGGAGGGTCGACGACGTCCTGGAGGCCGATTACGTCGGCATCTCTTCCGTCGGGAGCGTGAACGTCGCGCGGGACGCGCTCGGCAACGTGGTCGAGACGGCAGCGCGATCGGTGCAGAAGACTGCGGGCGTCATCACGAAGAAGGTCCGGCTCAGCCTCCCGGTGGAGGCGGCCTTCTACGTCGACGATCCGCTCGCCACCTTCACGTACAGCGGCACGTCGTTCACGATCGACGGCAACGACGAGAACGTCGACGGAACGAAAGGCCCCAAGCCTGCGCTTCCCGGCATGGGAACGCCGGGCGACCCGAAGTCGCTGGCCGGCCAGTTCTCGAAGGCGCAGAAGTCCAAGGTCACCGGCATGGGCGGCCCTCCGAGCGTGCTGACCGTCGCGGACATCGACCTCGAAAGCGAGATCCGCCACCTCGGCTCTTTGGCGACGATCACCTGGTCCGGCATGGACGAGAAGGTCAGCAACGCGCAGATCGGCGACTACGACAATCTCGTTCCGGTGATCGCCCACGCGAAGGGCAACCTCACGATGTCGGGCGGCTCGAAGGGCTGCGGCGTCCTCGTGGTGGACGGCGACCTGGTGCTGAGCGGCAACTTCGACTTCGTCGGCGTCATCCTCGTCGCCGGATCGGTGACCTTCAACGGCGGCGGCGGCAAGAAGAACCTCCACGGCGCGCTGCTGACTCCCGGGACCATCTCCGGCTCGGACGGCAGCATGGGAGGGTCGATCGAACTTCAATACAGCTCGCAGGCGGTCGACATCCTCCAGTCGATGCTGTCGGACGGCGTGGAGCTGCTGTCCTGGACCCAGAGCTGAGCGAGCGCCGCGTTCTCGCGCCCTCGTGACCTCGCGCCTTGGTGCGCCGAGTCGCCGACCTCAGTGCGATCCAGGAGAGCGGTCGCGGTCCATGAGTCCGGGCTCATGGCCGCTGTCGAGCGCCGCTGCGCACCGCTTCCACGCCTCGACGCGCGCGCGACGCGCTTCGACGGCGAAGATCCGGATCGACGCGAGCACGCGCTCGAGGAGGCGGCGCTTGCGCAGGACGCCGGCGCGCGAGCCGGGCTCGCGGCGCTCGAACGACCGGTACTTCAGTGCCGCGATACGGAGATGCAGCACGGCGACCCTGTAACGGGTCCGCGGATCGAGATTCATGAACCCACCCCGGTTCTTGATCTTCTTCCCTGGCGTAAGCGCGTGATTCTGTAGCCCGGATTGCATTGGCCCGGTGACGAAATCGTGACGCGCTCCGGGAATGACCCTGGAGGCGCGCTTTCGAGCATTCATCCGGCCGCCGACTTCGGGTCGAGCTCCTGCCCGCACCGCCCGAGCCCGCCGGGGGCCGCGCCGAGCTTCGTTCGCCCCCTCGGTGCGATTGCGTCCTCTCGGAGCCGGCGGCGCGGCCGCCGGATCGAATCGAAGGACCGAGGGAGCACGGCCGTGAGCAAGACCACGAAGTCGAGGAATGGGACGACCGACCCGGCGCCGCGGGACGCTGCGGAAGCACCCGCGCCACTCAAGCGCTTCCGGATCGAGAAGCTCGAGGAGCGCATCGCCCCGAAGAAGGGCGGCAAGGGGACGCACAACTGCAGTGGCGGCGGCGGCAGCACGAGCAGCGGGCTCAGCAGCGGCTCCATCTTCTGATCGAAGCGACGGATCGAGGCCGGCGGCGCGTTCCCGTGGAAGCTCTCCACGCGACGGGCGCGCCGCCGGCTCTCCGTTCGCGAACGCCGATGAACGCGACGTTGAGCCGGGGCGGGCGCTGGTGCGGCGACTTCGCCGTCGCCCGGATCGCGATGCCTTCCGTGGCGAAGTTCGAGCGGGAGTACGCGCGCGTCGGCCGGCCGGTGATCCTCACGGACTGGCTCGCGACGACCGCCGCGGGGCGCAAGTGGACTCCCGAGTACCTGCTCCGGGCCGTCGGCCGGCAGGAGATCGTCGTCACGAGGCTCCGCGGCGGCAAGCTCCGCAGCAACAACACCCGCTACGTCGCGAGCTTCGCGGACTACGCGACTCGGGCGTTCGCCGGCGACCCGGAAGCCCGCCAGTTCTGTGCGCAGCAGATCGACGTTCCGGCTGCGATCGCGGCCGACCTGCCGACGCCCCGGATCGTCGGATCCTGGCTTCGCCAGCGACCGAATCTGTGGCTGAGCTGCCCCGGACACGTCACGGAGACCCACCGGGACCAGAATCACAATCTCCTGGTCCAGGTCCTCGGCAGGAAGCGGCTGACGCTCTTCGCGCCGATCTTCGCCCACGCCCTCTACTCGCATCGCGCGCTAGGGCCGCTGGCGCGCTACAGCCGTCTCGACCTGGGGCAACCGGACCTCCAGCGGTTTCCATGTGCACGGGAATTGGCGGCGACGCAGGTCGTGCTCGAGGCGGGGGAAGCGCTGTTCCTGCCGGTGCACTGGTGGCACCGGGTGGAGACGCTCGAGACGTCCGTGTCGGTCAATTTCTGGTGGGCGCCGCCGCTGAACCTCCTGCTCGACCCGCAGTGGGCCGCGGCCCGGCGCAGCCCCGAGTCGGTCTTCGCCGACGTGCACGCGCTCGCGGACCTGAGCTCCTTCGAGAGCGAGTTCGACGTGGTGGAGTGCCTGGGGTCCGAGGGGTTCGAGCGGCACGCGGCCGCCTACCTGGGCCACTGCCTCTCGATCGTCGCGGCCACGGACCGCGCGGCCGCGGAGTCCCTCCAGTCCATCCGACGCCGCTGTCAGCGGGTCATCGCGCAGCTCGACCGCGGCCGGCGGCGCGTGCCGCGCGCCCGGATTCCGGAGATCGGCGCGCTCGTGAACGAAGCGCGGCGACTCGCCGCGCGACTCGGATGCACGAAGCGGTTGCGGCCGTCGCGCAGGGTCGCGCCGCCCGCGCACAGGGAGATCGGCCGATGAACCTGACGCATTCCCGACGGCTGCGGCAGAAGCTCGAGGTGGCGCTCCCGGAGCTGGTCGCGGCCACCACCGACGTGATCCTGCACCCGCGCTTCCGCGAGCTCTACGTCGAGTTCGCCGTGACGGTGCACCAGATGATCCGGGCCTCGGTCCCGCTCATGCGTGCGGCGCATCGGCGGGCGCTCGAGCTCGCGAGCTCCGACGCCGTGGCCGCGGCGATGGTCCCGTATCTCGATCGCCACATCCGCGACGAGCTGCACCACGACGAGTGGCTGCTCGAGGATCTCGAGTCGATCGGCGTGCCGCGGGCGGCGGTCCTCGCGCGGATGCCTCCGTCGGCGGTCGCCGCGATGATCGGAGCGCACTACTACTGGATCCACCACCACCATCCGGTGGCGCAGCTGGGACAGATCGCGACGATCGAGGGCTACCCCGCCAACGTCGACGTGATCGATCGGATGGTCGAGCAGACGGGCTTCCCTCGTGCAGCCTTCCGCACCTTCGAGAAGCACACCCACCTCGACCCGCACCACCGCGACGAATTCGACCGGGCGCTCGACGGCATGCCGCTCACGGACGAGCACCACGAGATCCTCGAGGTGAGCGCCGTGCACACGGCCCGCCAGTCGGCCCGCGCCTATCGCGCGATCGTGCAGCGCGCCGGGATGCCCGTCCTGCGCCGCGACCTGACGATCGCGGCCGCCGCGGAGCCGCGCGCGCGCCACCTCCACGATCCCCTTCGCGGCGCCACCTATGCGATCGGCGAGGAGGAGGACTTCCTGCTCGCCCGATGCGACGGCCGGCAGGCGCCGGACGAGGTCTGCCGCGAGTTCGCCGAACGCTTCGGAACGCCGCTCCAGCGGCGCGAGCTGGAGGAATTCCTGGTCTCGGCGCGCGCCGAGCACTGGTTCGCCGAAGAAGGAACGGCGTGAGCGGCGGAGCCCGTCGCGAGCGCTGCTCCCTCAGCGGCCCGTCTCGGGGAATCGTGCCTCGAGGACGACCGTCTCTCCATTGCGACGCACTTCGAGAGCGAACGCGACGCCAGGCGTGCGGGCGGCCAGCGCCGCGCGCAGGTCGCGGACATTGCGCACGGCGTGGTCGCCGATGCGCACGATGGTGTCTCCCGACTTGACGCCGGCAAGGTCGGCGATCGAGCCGGCCTGCACGCTCGCCACGAGGAAACCGTCGCTCCCCGCTCGCCTCGCCTCGACCACTCCCAGGGTGCGGCGGCCCGAGGCGGTCGCTGCGCCGACGACGGGTGGCTCGAAGTCCGGACGCGTGTCCGCGTTGGCGGCCGCGAGCAGGACCCCGAGCGCAGCCTTCGCCACCCGGCACGCCTTGTCGGCGTCGAGCTTCTCGGGATCATCGCTTGGCTGGTGGTAGTCCTCGTGGATCCCGGAGAAGAAGAACACCGTCGGAACCTGATGCTGCACGAACGGCGCGCAGTCGCTCGTGCGCAGGAAGAAGACGGGGCCGTCCTGGGCGTGCAGCCCCAAGCTCTCCGCTTGCTCCTTCGCCCACTTCTTCAGGGCGCTGCTGGCGCCGAGCACGTTCACCGCGTCCGCCGGATTGCGGCCGATCATGTCGAGATTGATGCAGGCCGCGATGCGCTCGAGCGGGAACGGCGGGTCGCGCGCGAATGCGGACGAACCGACGAGGCCGCGCTCCTCGGCGCCCCAGGCCGCCAGGACGATGGAGCGCCTCGGCTTGACCGGTTGGGCGGCGAGGGCTGCCGCCATCTCGAGCAGGGCCGCGACGCCCGACGCATTGTCGTCGGCGCCGTTCCAGACGTTGCCGTACGCGTCCTTCCCGACGTGGTCGTAGTGGGCGCCGGCGAGCACATACTCTTCGCGAAGCACTGGATCGGATCCTTCGATCCGTGCCAGCACGTTGGTCGAGGTCGCCGGCGCGCCCCGTATCACCTCCAGCCGGCAAGGGCGACCTTCGCGAAGCGTCTCCTCGATGAATGGGCGCAGGGCATGGCCGAGGAGCACCACCGGTCCGGGAGCGATCGCGGGCGCGACCCGGTCGCCGCTCGAACCCGCCGCAACCGGGCCGGCAGCGGGCGGCCGCGCCGACGCGACCGGCTCGCCGGAATCTCCGGACGGAGCACGCCCGAACATTCGCTGAAACACCTCGGGCGCTTCGCCCGTGAGCTCGTCCGCCTCACCGCGGCTCGCTGCCGCCAGGAACTCGCCCAGCGCGTCCGCCACGCCCCCCTTGCGTCGGAGGTCGCCGACTTCGCGTCCGGCGAACACGGCGGTCTCGGCGAAGAACACGACTGCCAGGGCGCCCCGAGAGAAGAGCTCGCGCGCGCGCGCCGCCGACTCCCGCGATTCGGCGATCGCGATCCGGTCCCGAACGTCCTGGCCGGCGAGCGCGAGCGGCGCGACCACGCTCCCGTTCGCCGAGCCGTTCGCGGCAGCGACGAGCTCGCTGCTGGCGAAGAACACGTCGCCGACTCCGACGAGGGCCGTGGTCCGCGGCTCCACGCCAGGCAGCGGGAAGCTCGTCTGCCAATGGTCGCCGAGAGGTTGCAGCCCGAGTCGTCGGAACTGCGTCTCGACGTAGAGAGCGGCGATTTCCGCCGCCGGTGATCCGGCGTCCCGGCCCTCCAACACGTCCGAAGCGAGGAAGTCGACGTGGGCCTTCAGGCTTTCCGTCGTGACGAGTCCGGCGGGAGCGGACTGGGCGACGCCCGGTCCCGACAGCGCACCGAGGAGCAACGCGACGACGACGCTCGAAGACCGACACGTCATGGTGGGACTCCGGACTCGCGTGCAATGCAGCGGATCGTATCCAGAGGGACATTGGTCGAGCGATATGGTGTGGCAATGCACTTCGAGTTCCCGGCCATCGACCCGGTGTTGATCGACCTGCCGGGACCGATCGATGTCCGGTACTTCGGACTGTTGTTCGTCCTGTCCTTTCTCGCGGCCTGGTGGATCCTGGTGCGACTCGCACGGGCCCGATTCTGGCCGGGCTCGGCCGGCACGGCCTGGGAGCTGATCCTCTGGAGCGTCGTCGGCGTCGTCGTCGGCGGGCGCCTGGGCTTCGCGCTCTTGTACGACTCCTCGCTCCTGAATCCCGCGCGGTTGGTCGAGCTCTGGCGAGGAGGGATCTCCTTTCACGGCGGCGTGCTGGGGGTCGCGGTCGTGCTCTGGGTGTTTGCGCGCCGGCGCGGGCTCGAATTCCCGCGGATCATGGACTGCGCGGCGCTGGTCGTGACGCCCGGGATCTTCCTGGTCGGGATCGCCAACTTCATCAACGGCGATCTCTACGGAAAGGCGACGTCGGCCGACACCTGGGGCGCCATGCAGTTTCCGACCGATCGACTGGCGCTGCACAACATGGGGCTCACGCTGCTCGGGGACCAGCGCACCATCGAGCTCGGCGTCCAATGCGCCTATGGACGCGTGCCGTGGGCGGAGATCCGGGACCGGTTTCCCAAGACCTATCCGAGCGGACGACCGATCGCATGGGAGGAAAAGCTCGATTGGGCCGCGGTGCGCCGCCACCGGGACCTCGTGCCGTTCCGCCATCCCACCCAGCTCTACGAGGCCGTGGGCGAGGGACTGCTCCTCGGACTGATCCTGGGGGGCCTCTATCGAGCGACCCGCGCGACGCCGCTGGCCGCGGGTGGCTACTGCGCCTGGTTTCTCGTCGGTGCTGGCGCGTTGCGTTTCGGTCTCGAGTTTCTGCGGGATCCCGCGCAGTCGGAGGGCGATGCGGCGCAAACCGGAGGGCTGACCACCGCACTCTCGACCGGACAGGTCCTCTGCGCATTCATGATCCTGATCGGCGGGTTCATTCTTTCGCGAAGGCGTCGCTCGTCCGGATCGGACGGCCGCTGAGCCAGCGGGAAGACCGCGTCGTTCGGGCGGCTCGCGGGGTCGGCTCGAAACAAGACTCCCCTCCTCCGGCCATCCGGAGAAGGGGAGCACGAACTCGATCGAGTCGTCCCGGCGTCGCCGATTATTCGACGTCGAGGGCGCCCGGACGGATCGCATTGTCCGGGAGGGTGGGCGGGGGCGGCGGATTCGGACCCGTCACCGTGGCCGAGACGGTTCCGTGGAACGAAGCGGGACCGGTCTGATTGGTCCAGATGCCGTCTCCCGTGCCGCTCTTGAACTTCAGGCTGTAGGCGAACGGAATCGCGGTGGAGCCGCCATCCGCCAGGAGGTTGATGGCTCCGTTCGACAGGAGCAGCAGGCCGTTGCCATTGCGCGAGTCGAACGTCGTCGTGCAGGTGCCACCCAGGAACCAGCCCTCGGCGGTCTGCTCGTCGATCGTGAGAGCCCAGACGTACCCGAAAGTGTCCGTCAACGTCACCGAGGCCGCCGGCGCCACGTTGGCGGGTGACGCAGCGGCCATCGAGAGGATGGCCGTGGCGGCCGCGCCTGAAGGCAGCAAGAAGCGAAGCGACTTCATGAGCATGTTCGTCTCCTTCTTCCAGGGCGAAATAGGACTGGATCGCCAAGACGACAGTCTTGGTTCGGGCCGGAATGGTACGGCGACGTCCATACCTCGCAATCCCTTGCTCATACGAGGGACGCGGATCTTCACTTGCGCGCCGGCCCCCCCCGGAGGCGGGGCGTTGCGGACGGCTAGGGCGTCACGAACTCGATCTTCTTCCAGCCGCCTTTCCTGCCCATCGCGACGACCGAGACGAGATCTCGCCACGGCACCTCGCCGGCAGCGTCGATCGCCAGGACGACGTCGGGCTTCTTCACCTTCTGCCAGTCCGCTTGCGCCTGGGTGAGGATCAGCTGGAGCTCTTCGTCGCTCTTGACCTTCCGGTCGCCGACCTTCTTCACCGCGGCGCCCGCCTTCGCGTCCCAGAAGACGGCGACGTGCACGCCTTCGAAGGATTCAGCGGTCGCGACCGGGACCCGGTTCTCGCCCGGCTTCGCTTCGACCTGCGGCCACGCCGTATTCGCAGCGAGCGCGCACATCACCACGCCAGGAACCGCGACCGCGAGCCATCGACGGGTCAGCGTCATGTCCGACCTCCTTTGCGACTGCGCAGCGCGCGGGCCCGCTTCCGACGACCGGCGTCTCCCCGACGAACCATACCGGCGCTCCGTACCAGACCTTGGAACTCGTTGCTGGGAGCGCCCGCTCGATCCGTCTTCGCTCCCGCCGAGCGTCGCCGCGCGGCGCCGTCAGCCCCTCGCCTTGCGCAGTTGCTCGATCCCGTACCGGCCGAGCTTCGCCGGGAAGTGCTTCTGGTTCTTCGCGAGCCAGTGCTCCCAGTCGGGCGCCTCCTTCTCGTCCCAGGCGGGGACCGGCTCGGTCCCCTTCTTCGGTGCCGCCGCCGCGAGCAGGTCGCGCAGCATCTTGTTGGTGGTGTCGGGCCCGCCGCCGTACTTGCCGCCGGTGTCGTTGACGGGCGCGCTCTTCAGCCGCTGCACGACGGCGCTGACGCCGTCACGCGAGCCGAGACCGAGGAGCGCGTCGGCCGTCGAGGAGAGCAGCTCGCCGTTCCAACGCGACAGCGTCGGCAGCAGATCGGCGAGGGCCGCGACGCTGCGGTCGTCCGGAAGCTCCCGCAGCCCTTTCACGATCTGCTGCGCCAGGCCGAGGAGCTCGTCGCGCGCCTTGCGCCGCTCGACGACCTTCGGATCCTCCTTCGCGCCCGGCGCGCCGCCGCCCCAGTCGCCCTTGCCGAACGGGATCTTCGCGAGCTCCTTGCGCGTCTCCTCGAGCGCCGTCGCGAGCGCGCCGACCGAGACGTCGGGATGCATGCCGCGCTGCAACGCCTTCACCGCTTCGAGACGGACGGCGACCTTCTCGTCGTCGAGCGTCGCGGCGACGAGCTTCGCGCTCTCGAGCGAGGGGCAGAGTGGATGCCTGGCATCGAGCGCGACGAGCTTTGCGATCGCGCCGCGGCGGTCGCCCGGATCCTTCGACTTGAACTTCGGAGTCAGCTCCGCGACGGCGGCGGCTTCCTCCTTCTGGTGCACCGCGCAGAGTGCCGTCGGCGAGCAGGTGGCGCAGCCGTCTGCGCGCACCGCGATTCCGGACAACAGCAGCCCGAGCAGCATCGCGACCATGGCGGGCACTCCTTCTCGTGATTGGAGGGCGGTGATCTTCGCGACTCGCCGGCGTCGGGCCAAGCCTCTGCGCGATATGTCGATCGAGTGCTCGGCGCCGCGCGGTACGTCGGCCTTCAGTACGTCGAGAAGTGTTCGACCCCGCTCGACACGAGATGGCCGTTCGCGTCGAGCGTGAAGGCTTGGACGTCGATGGTGTTGACCCCTGGATCAAGAGGCATGTACGCCGACGTGACGTCGCGCCCCGTGGCGTCGAGGACGCCCATGCGGACGAGCGTGAACATCGGGGTCCCGTTCACATCGCGCAGGAACAGGGCGTCGGGGCTGCCGGCAACGCCTTGGGCGATGGTGACGTCAACGGCCTGGTAGGAAGTTGCCTGGTGGGGGACGAGGTCGACGTTGAATTCGAAACCCTTCAGTACCGTCACGCTTCCAGCTTGGATGAGCGAACCATAGGACTCGAACGGAGTCCCGAAGGCGTAGTCGACATGCCCATCACCATCGAAATCGGCGGCGGGCCCGATCGAGCCACCTGTCCCCCACCAAGGGACCTGGAAGTGGTAGATCGGCCAGCCGTCGCGACCCGAGTAAAGGAATGAAGCGCCAGTTTCGGAAGGAAACGAAGGCGCGCCGATCACATAGTCGACCACCCCGTCCTCATTGACGTCGCCGACGCCACGGACTGCGGATCCAAGCGTCCACGGAAACGTCGGATCCGATTGGGCGAAAGACATCATCAGAGCGCCGTCGACTCCAGAGTAGAGCGCCGCATAACCGCCGTCAGTCGTGACGCGGTCGTCTTCGGGAGCGCCGACGAGGAACTCCGCGTCACCGTCGCCATTGACATCGCCGACGATCGCGACCGCGTATCCGAACTTCGCGTACCTGGTCGTCGAACCGACCTGGAAGATCAGGTTTCCGGTTGCGCCCGAGAAGACAGATGCCGACCCTCCGAATGCGGCTCCGAAACTCGAGTCGGTGTCGCCCAAGATCACATCCGGAACGCCGTCCCCGTCGACGTCTCCTCCGCCGCCCATCGACTGGCCGAAACGCGACGTAGACTTCGGCGCCGAGAGCGTCCAGAGGGTGGCGCCGTCCTTCCCCGAGAGGACATATGCGAGCGTCGCGAACGTGCCGACGGCGAAGTCGGTGAATCCATCTCCGTCGACGTCGCCGATCGACGTCAATGCCATTCCAAGGCAGTCGAACGCCTTCGCACCGAACACCCAGTAGATGACCGAGCCGGTCTTCCCTGAATGCGCCGTCACTACGCCCTGAGACATGAGGTTGTTCGTCACGAACGGCGCACCCACGACGAAGTCGGGCGAGCCGTCTCCGTCGATGTCGCCAATTCCCGCGAGGGAGAACCCGAACATGTCGTCGGCGTTCGTTCCGAAGAGCGAGAAGACGGTCGAGCCATCGGCGCCCGAAAGGACGGTCACCTTGCCCGCATACTGTCCGTTCGTGTCGTCGGTGGATCCGCTGGCGATGACTTCCGGAACTCCGTCTCCCGTCACGTCACCGAGCACGTCGAGTGCGCTCCCGAGCTGCTCGTTGCCGTTGGTTCCGAAGCTCTTCCAGATGAGCTCCTGCCCTCGCGCGGACACTTGGCCGAGCGCGGCGACCACGCCCAGCATGCATCCGAACGCAAGGCGGCGACTCGTCCGACTCATGACGAACTCCATCCAGACGCAACGCTGTCGCTACGGTAACGCGGACACGGAATCGCGCGAGCCCAAGGTCGTCCGACGCGCTGCCCCTCTGGGACTCGCCTGCGATGACGTCTGCGGGAATGCAATCGGCGCGCTCCGGTAGAGTCCCCGCCCCGACTTCGCCCGTGGGGGAGCCATGCCGCGTCGACCCGACCGCACTGCCCAGCAGGACTCGTCGAGCTTCGTGCTCGCGGAGCGCGACATCCCGTTCCTCGCGCGGCCGGAGCTGCGGCCGGTCCGGTTGCAGCTCGAGCTCCTGAAGCCCGACCTGCTGATGCGCGAGCAGGGGGTGATCTCGACGATCGTCGTGTTCGGGAGCGCGCGCGTGCCGGCGCCGGAGGACGCGGCGCGCTTCGTCTAGGGGTACCTGGGCACGGCGCGCGCCGAGCACTTGTTCGCGGAAGAAGGAACGGTGTGAGCGGGCGGGACCGAGCCGCCGCCCGTTCAATGCCCCATCACGAGCTCGAGACCCGGCGTGAACGACACCCCCTTCGCGGCGCCAGGATCGGACTCGATCGCCTGGAGGTCGACGGCGACGCCGCAGAGCGCGGGGTCATCGGGAATGTCGCCGGTGAAGGTGTCGCCGCCGTAGGAGAAGGTGATGGGGATCGTGAGCACCGGCAGGACGAGCAGGTCGCCGCCCCAGTTCGTCGGGATGATCGTCTGTTGGAAGCCGATGAAGAGAAGGCCCACCGTCGGATTCCCGTAGGAGTTGGCCAGGTCGAGCGTGATCGTCGTCCCGATCACCGGATTCTGCTGCGACGTGAACGCCGGGACGCCGTTCGTGCCGGGGAAGCCGGCTCCGTAGTTGGACCAGGAGGCGGGAGTCGAGCAGAGGTCGTGGACGAAGACGTCCCAAACCCCATTGGTGTCGCTGTCGACGAGGTTCGAAGAGTTGCTGTCGAACGCCACGACGAGTCCGTCCGCCGAGATCGTCGGATTCTCGCTCAGCCAGTTCTCCTGTTCTCGCGACGAGCTCACGCTGACGCATTCGGTTGTCCCGGTCAACCGGTCGTGCACGAAGACGTCGCTCCACCCGTTCGTATCGCCGATGACGAGGTTGGTGGCGTCGCTCACGAACGCCACGATCCGGCCGTCCGCTGTGATGAACTGCGAAACGACAAAGTGGCCGCTGCTGCCGTTCCCCTCTGCACCGAACGAGTCGACGCTGACGCGTTCGGTAAGCCCGGTGGAGCGGTCGTGGACGAAGACGTCCGGGCATCCGTTCACGTCGCCGGCGACGAGGTTCGAGGCGTAGCTCCGGAACGCCACGATCTGCCCGTCCGCGGACATCGCCGGAGAATCGCTGGCGTCATTCCCCTCCGCGCCCGACGAGTCCACGCTGACGCGTTGGGTGATCCCCGAGGCGCGGTCGTGTACGAACGTGTCCCAAGCCACGTTCGTGTCGCCGGCGACGAGATTCGTGGAATTGCTGATGAACGACACGACCCGACCGTCCGCTGAAATCGCCGGAGAATCGCTCGTCCTGTTCCCCTCCGCGCCGGACGAGTCCACGCTCACGCGTTCGGTGATCCCCGTGGCACGGTCGTGGACGAAGGCATCCCGCTTCCCGTTCGTGTCGCCTGAGACGAGGTTCGAGGCGTTGCTCATGAACACGACGACTTGGCCGTCCGCGGAGATCGCCGGATCGCCGCTGACGCCGTTCCCCTCCGCGCCCGACGAGTCCACGCTGACGCGTTCGGTGAGTCCCGTGGATCGGTCGTGGACGAACACGTCGTAGACGCCATTCGTATCGCCGGCGACGAGATTCCTGGCGTAGCTCATGAACGCCACGATGCGCCCATCCGCCGAGATCGACGGCGAGTAGCTGCTGCCGTTTCCCTCCGCGCCCGATGAGTCGACGCTCGCGCGTTCGGTGAACCCCGTCGATCGATCGTGGACGAAGATGTCCGAGATTCCGTTCGTGTCGCCGGCGACCAGGTTCGAAGCGGTGCTCCCGAACGCCACGATCTGCCCGTCCGCCGAGATGGTCGCATCGCCACTGGCGTCGTTCCCCTCCACGCCCGACGAGTCAACGCTGACTCGCGTGGTCTCCTGCGCGTCGGCGTTGGCAGTCGGCAGAAGGACTCCGAGAGCCGCGATCGCGACGTCGCGCACGAATCGAACCGCGGCCACCCTGGGAATCGTCTCGCACGGCGACACGCTCGCCGCCGCGGGATGGATCAGCTCGTCGCTTCTGTTCTGCATGTCCTTCTCCTTCGTCGCCGCCAGCAGCGATGACGCCGCTAACCCGGATCCCCGCAGCACACGGAACCGCAATAACCCTTCGGCGAGCAGTGCTTCGTAAAGAACGGGTTGTTGCAGTAGTGGTGGCAATTGCAGCACACGTAGCCCGGGGCGCAGTCCTTGTCCTTCCTGCAGTCTCCCGTGGCGGCCTGCGCGCGCGACGCGAGGCCAAGCAATCCCGCAAAAGCGAACGCGGCGAGCGCAGCCGCTTTGCGAATCGCTTCGCGCCGCGAGACACCCGCTGCCAGTGATTTGGCCAGTTTGTCGAATGGCTTCTCCATGACCTCCTCCTTTGAGTTGGTTGCTTCGATCAGGACACCAACGTCAGACGCGTCGACAAGTGTGATCGCCCGCCGAGTGTCAACAGTTCAAGGACCGCCTCGCCTCCGACGCCCGCCTGCATGGCGATCCGGCCCTCCTCGTCGATGAAGTAACCGGTCGGAGTGCCGAACGCCTGATACGCCTTGGACACTTCCCATTTCTTCTGGAGCAGGACCGGGAAGTCGATCCCGTGCCGTTCCGCCTTCTTGCGGTTCTCCTTCCGTTCGCCGCGGCTGACCATGAGCACCTGCACGCCCGGCGTGGCTCGGGCGCTCTCCGCGAGCTTCGGCAGGAGCGCGTCGCATGGGCCGCAATGCGGATCGGAGAAGACCAGCAGCACCGTTCGTCCGCGATGGTCCGAGAGCGACACCTCGCGGCCATCGAGATCGGAGAGTCGGAACTCCGGAGCGAGCGTCCCGGCCGGCAACCCTTTCGGCTCACCGCGACGGCGCCGCCGCACGTCGCGGGTGCTCTCGCCGATTCCCGGCGCGGTCCCATCGGCCAGCGCGAGGATCGCGGCACCGCCTTGAACGACCTTGCTCGCGACCGCTCCCTCTTCGTCGATGAGGCAGCCCGACGGCGTACTCCGCGCGCCGAAGGCCATCGCCACCTCCATCTGTTGCTGGACGAGGATGGGAGCACGGATCGCATGTTCCGTCACGAGGCGGCGCGTCTTTGCGGAGTCGCCGGTGGTGATGAGGACCGGGAGGGGGCTGCCGTTCGATCCGTCGATCGGCAGCGCGGCCAACTCCGGCGCGAGCTCCGCGAAGAAGTGCGAATCGGATTGGACGAAGATCAGGAGCAGGCGCCGCCCGAGCCAGTGCGAGAGTCGTCGCGGCTCCCCGTGCAGATCGGGCAGCTCGAACGCGGGCGCGGGCGGGCGGAGCATCCCCTCGTCACGGGGCTCGAGTTCCTCGTAGAGGTCGCGCAACGCCTCGTCGATGGCATCCAGACGGATCAGGATCCGGCCGTTCTGGCGCAGGAACTGGAATAGGAGCCAGCCGCCCAGTCCGACGATCAGCCCCGCCAGCGCGGCGGTGAGGACGACGAGGTACATGGGTCTTCCTCCCAAGAGCGCGGGCGCGGGTCTTCTCGCCACCGAGAACGCGGCTCGCACCCGTCCCTCAGGAGGTACTTGAGTCGTGGGACCGGATTCGCGGTGACGGTCTTCGCGGAAACCCCGATCCCGCAGCCGAACGCGCCGAACGGGCAGCCGGCCGGAGCGCGCAGCGGCCAGGAGCCCGCGCGCTCAGGCGAGGAGCGCGAGGAGCTGCTCGCACTCCTGGTCGATCCGTTCGGGGGAGCCGGAGACGTAGAAGGTCACGACGTCCCCGAGCGCAGCGCGGAACTCGTTCCGTGCGGTCGCATATTCGTGGTGGACCCAGGCGGCATCGACTCCGAAGCGGCGTGCGACCTCGCGGATCGGAAGCCCCTCTTCGAAGCGAAGCCGCAGGAGCTCGACGCGTTGGCGGGCGCGTTCGCCGGCGGCGAGCGCGCGCGAGTGCAGGAGCTCGCGCGCCTGGCGCATGACGTCGCGCGCCCAGCCGCGGTCGAAGAGCCGGCTCGCGCTCGCATCCCCGCCCTCAAGCTCCTCGAGACAGGAGTCGGTCACCTCGCCCGAGCGGCGCTGGACGCGACTTTCGTGTTCGTGCGCGACGTTGCGGGCCACCCCGAAGAGGAAGGCCCGGAATCCGCCGGGCCGCTCGTCGTCGGCACGGTCGAGCACGCCACCCTGCTCGAAGCAGCGCACGAACACCTCCTGCGTCGCGTCGTCGACTCCGTCGCGGCAGGGTCCGCTCCGCCATCGGCCCTGGAAGAAGCCGTGGAGGACGCCGCCGTAGCGCCGCACGAAGTCGTCGCGCGCGCGCGCGCTCCCGTGCGCGGCATCGCGGATCAGCGTCCAGCAGGTTTCCAGCGCCACGCGGAGTCCTTCGCCGACCGACATTCTCTCACCGGTTCCTCGGCGCCTTCTCGATGCCGAGCACGCGCGCTGCCTCCTCCCGAAAGCGCTGCAACTCGTCGCTCACGGAGGGCTGCTTCGCGAGCCAGTCGACCGACTGCTGGTACCACCGCTTCGCCTCGTCCGCATTCCCCGAGCTTTGCAGGGAGATCGCGAGGAACAGCCAGTCGTTGGCATCACCGCCCTTGCGCAGCTCCATCGAATGGCGCAATGCATCGACACACTTGAGGTGCTCGCCCTGCCGGCAGAGCGCGACCCCGAGCGTGTTCCACGAGTTGCCCTCCTTCGGGGCGAGCTCGACGGCGCGGCTAGCCAGGCGAACCGCCTCCTCGGGATTCCGGAACTTCTCGTCCGGGCAGGTCGCGAGCAGCCAGGCGAAGGAGTTGAGCGCCGACACGGAGTCAGGAAGAGCGGCAATCCACTCGCGGTACGCGGTGATCGCGCCACCGATGTCCCCCTGCTCTGCCATATTGATGGTGAGGTTGCTGCGATAAAGCTCATCCATCGGCCTGAGTTCGATGGCGCGCCGGAAGGCCGCGATCGCCTTGGCCGGCTGACCGCCTTGCATGTACGCGTTCCCGAGCGTGTTGAATGCCCCAGCGAGCTGCGGATCGAGCTCGATGGCACGGAGACACGACGCGATCGCGCCCGGGACGTCGCCCTTAGCGCGGAGCGCCTTGCCGAGGTTGTAGTGCGCTAGAGACAGTTTCGGGTCGATCTCGAGAGCGCGGTGGCACTCGTCGATGGCTCCCGAAATGTCCTGCTGCTGCAGCAAGGCGAGCGCGAGGTTGTTGTGCGGCAGCGCGAGTTTCGCGTTGCGGTCGATTGCGCGCCGGTACTCGGCAACGGCGTGCGGCAGATCGTCCAGTTCATAGAACGCATTCCCGAGGTTCGTGTGGACCACTGGATCGTCCAGGCCGAGCTCGATCGCCCGTTGGTAGGCCTCGATCGCAGCGCGAGCGTTGCCGCCCGCGGCGAGAGCCTGCCCGAGGTTGTGGTGCGCCTTCGCAAAAGTCCCGTCGAGTTCGACCGCAAGCCGGCACGCGGCGATTGCGCCCGCCACGTCGCGCTGCCTCAAGAGGGCATTGCCGAGGCTGCAGTAGGCGTCTGCGCACTTCGGGTCGAGTTCGATCGCGCGACGGTAGGCGGGGATCGCGCCCGCCGCGTCGCCGCTCTCCAGGAGATTGACGCCGAGATTGAAGTGCGCAACGGCGAGGTCCGGATCGAGCGCAATCGCGAGACGACACTCCGCGATTGCACCGGGCAGGTCGCGGCTCGCTTGCAGGGCCAACGCGAGGTTGGCATGCGCCCTGGCGTATTTCGGGTCGAGTTTGATCGCGAGCTGGATCTCCGCGATGCCGCCTGCGAGATCATCCCGACATCTGACCAGTACTACACCCAGATTGGAGTGCGCCGGAGCATGCTTGGGGTCGACTTCGATCGCGCGCCGGTAGGCAGCGATTGCACCCGCCACGTCGCCGTGCGCCATCAGGGCGTTGCCGAGGGCATTATGCGCGGGAGCGTAGTTGGGATCCGCTTCGATCGAGAGCCGGCACTCCCGGAGTGACGCCTTGTCGTCGCCGTCGTTCTGCAGGACGAGGGCGATGTGGTAGTGAAAATGTCCGTCCCGTGGCCAGTGCGCGGCGGCGCGGCGGAGGAGATCGAGCGCCGCCTCGTGCGTCCCCTCCATGGCAGCGAGTGCGCGGCCGAGCTCGTGCCACGCCTCGATGCTGTCGGGTCGCAGCGCGAGCGCGGCGGTGAGATGCCGCGCCGCTTCGGGTGCCTTCTCCGGACCGATCGCGAATTCCGCGCGCGCCAGCAGCATCGCGAGGACGAAGTCGTCGGGATGTTCACGACGCGCGAGACGCAGGACGGAGAGCGAGGATTCGCGATCGCCCGCGGCACCGAGTGCACCGCCGAGCAGGCGCAGCGTCGTCGCGGGCTGCGACGCGAGGTCGGGAGCCGACGCGACCGCGCGCAAGGCCGCCAGATCCTTCGACGACATCGCCTCGCGGAGATGCTGCCGACCCGAGTCGGGGTCGATGTGCTCCGCGATCCGCCGCAGCCGGATGGCGCCGGGTTCGTCCGCGGCCTCGCGACGCACGGACGCCCACTCGTCGAGCGCGGCCGCGAGCTCGGGCCCGATCCCGCGCGCCCGGAACGCCGCCGCCGCGATGTCGACTGACTCTTCATCGGGACGGAGCCCGTGGCGCGCGAACAGATCGGAATACGTCCGATCGAGCGCAGCGAAGTCGGTCGTGTACACATCCGTCGGCCGGATTCCGTCGCCTTCAGGTTGGCGGATGTCCTGGAGCTGGTCCACGAGTCGTTCGTTGTCGATCGCGAGCGCTGCCGCCGCCTCTGCGGATTCGGACTCGCTCCGGATGGCCGATGCGTCATCGGCGACCCTTCGTTTCAGGGAGTCGCCCGCCTCCTCGCCTTCGAGTCGAGCCTGCGCCCGTGCGACCGCCGCTTTCGCTGCGGGCCAGTCCTGACGGCCGCGCGCCAGCGCTGCGTCGGCGAGCGACGCGACCACCGACTGCTCCGTTTCGAGGCGACGATGTCGCGCACGCTGTTCGAACGCGAGCCATCCTCCGCCGCCGAGAAGCACCGTCGCGAGTACCGAGATGGCGAGCGCGAGGGTGAGCTTCCTCGCCTTGCGCTCCTCGTACGCCCGGACCTGCGCCTGCGCCGCCGCGATCTGCGCCCGCCGCGCGCGCTCCTCGACCGAAACGAGATGGGCGTGGAGCCGTTGCGCGAGCACTTCGGCGCTGCGCGGCCGCTCCGAGGGATTCGGCATCAAGCAGTGCTTGCAGAGGTCGATCAGGTCGGCGTCGGCACCGCATCCATCGACGCGTTCGAGCGTCTCGCCGAGCTCTGCGTTTGCTCCGCGCGTCAGCGCGACGTCGCGCTCGCCGGGAAACGGCGGCGTTCCCGTGAGGATCTCGCAGAGGATCGCGCCGAGGCTGAAGACATCGCCTCGTTCGTCGAGCCGGTCGACTTCGCCCCGCGCTTGTTCCGGCGACATGTACGCCGGCGTCCCCATCACCGAGCCCGCGACCGAGTCGGAGCCCCGCTGGTTCGGGTCGCTGCGCACGGTCGCGATGATCGAGCTCGACTCATGGGCCGCCTTCGCGCGCAGTTCGTCGGCGGTGCCGCCGTGGTGCAGGACCTTCGCCAGGCCCCAATCGACGACCTGCACTTCGCCGAACGCGCCGACCATCACGTTCGAGGGCTTCAAGTCGCGGTGGATCACGCCGCGCGAGTGGGCGTAGGCGACCGTCTGGCACACGGCTTCGAAGACCTCGAGGAGCTTGCGGCGGTCGAGATCGGGTTTCGGCCGCTCGGCGAGCAGCGCCGCGAGCGTGCGTCCCTTCACGAGCTTCATCGTGAAGTAAGGCCGCTCGTCGGCCATCAGCCCGAGCTCGTAGACCGGGACGACGCCGGGATGCTGGAGCTGGCCTCCGATCTGCGCCTCCTCCACGAAGCGCTGCAGGATGTCGGCGCGACGGGAAAGGTCCTTGTGCAGCACCTTCATCGCGATGTCGCGACCGAGGTCCTGGTCGTGGCCGCGCAGGATCACCCCCATCCCGCCCCGCGCGATCTCGCCGAGGATCTGGTAGGAGCCGCGGCCGAGCGGCAGCGAGCGCGCCTCCGGCGAATTCGCGTCTACGATCGGCGTGTGTTCGAAGTCGGGTCCGCGCAGATTCACCTGCGGGGCGCTGCCGGCGATTCGAGCGACGATCTCCCGGACCCTCGGTCGCCCGGCATCGCTCACGGGCACGAATGCGGCGCGCAGTCCGTCATCGAGCGCATCGTCGCCGTCGGTGGAGCTCGACCCGTCCGGGATACGCATTGCACTACTCCCGTCGCTGGCCGTCCCGCGCGGAGATGGATTCATCGCGCGAGGAACGACCCTTGTACACCGAACGGCGCGCTCACGCGCGGGCCACCCTCTCTCCATCTCGAACCGTGGCTGAGGGCGGCCGCGCCCACGCACGGCCTCGTGCATGGGCGCGGCGCGACCAACGCCTGGACTACTGCAGCGTCATGTCCCCCGTGAAGTCGGTGACGTTGTCCGGCCGCGGGCCGAACTCCATCAGCATGTGACCTCGGGAGTCGATCGACACCGTGCCGTCCACTTCCTGTCCCGACGAGCCCGGGCCGGGAACCTCTCCGTGCCCGACGGCGTGAAACGACCCGTCGCTGAGGATCACGCCCCGGAACCATCCCGCAGGCGGACCGTCGAGGGGTCCGAACGTCCCCTCGGTCACACCCTCATCCGTGACCGTGAATTCCTGGTAGCCAGTGAATTCGTTCGGAATGTACGTGTAGGGTCCGGCCCACGACCCCGCGTACGGATTGTCCAGCGCGGCCGGATGCGACAGCGCCGACCGCAACGGAATCACGGCTGCCAGGCAGACGATCGCCAGCGAGGCGATGGCCGAAATGCGAATCCGCGTCATGACGAACCTCCCTTCCTGAAGACACATGAGGGCACGGACGGGTGAACGCCACTCGCTTCGTGCGCTCCAACCTCTTCATTGAGGCCGGAGCGCGAATTCGCGGCGAATCCTGAGGATCGGGCGCGGGCGCGCGCGACGAGCTGCGGAGCGCCGGAGCGAAGGAGTCTTGTCACACACCTCGATGAAGGGCGTCCGGGGCTCGCGACCGACCGCCCGCCGCGGGCGATAGAGTCCCCGCCCCGACTTCGCCCGTGGGGGAGCCATGCCGCGTCGACCCGACCGCACTGCCCAGCAGGACTCGTCGAGCTTCGTGCTCGCGGAGCGCGACATCCCGTTCCTCGCGCGGCCGGAGCTGCGGCCGGTCCGGTTGCAGCTCGAGCTCCTGAAGCCCGACCTGCTGATGCGCGAGCAGGGGGTGATCTCGACGATCGTCGTGTTCGGGAGTGCGCGCGTGCCGGCGCCGGAGGACGCGGCGCGCTTCGTCGCCGAGGCGGAGGCGCGGGCGAGCGCGAAGTCGCAGGACGCCGTGGCGCAGCAGCGGCTCGCGGCGGCGCGCCGGCTCGCGACCTACTCGGGCTGGTACGACGAGGCGCGCAAGTTCGCGTCGCTGGTCTCGCAGTCGTGCCAGGTCGGGAAGCGGTGCGACTACGTGATGATCACCGGCGGCGGGCCCGGGATCATGGAGGCCGCGAACCGCGGCGCGGACGAGGTCGGCGCCAAGTCGATCGGCCTCAACATCATGCTGCCGTTCGAGCAGAAGCCCAATCCCTACATCCACCCCGACCTCTGCTTCGACTTCCACTATTTCGCGATGAGGAAGATGCACTTCCTGATGCGGGCGCGCGCGCTGGTCTTCTTCCCGGGCGGATTCGGGACGCTCGACGAGATGTTCGAATCGCTGACGCTGATCCAGACGCGCAAGATCTCGAAGATGCCGTGCGTGCTCGTCTGCCGGGAGTACTGGGAGAAGCTGATCGACTTCGACTTCCTGGTCGGCGAGGGAATGATCGCGGCCGAGGACCTCGACCTCTTCAGCTTCGCCGAGACGGCGGAGCAGGCGTGGGCGACGATCCAGACCTGGTACGCGGACCATCCGGAGGGGCCGCGCGGCTGAGCGCGGCGGGCCAGACGACGGCGGGACGACGGCGGGAGGTAGGCCGGTGGCGGAACGCACGCTGGGGATCGGGATCGTCGGGACCGGCTGGGTCGCCGGCGCGCACGCCGACAACTTCCGGCGCACCGCCGGCACGCGCGTCGTCGCGGTCTGCTCGCGCTTCGAGGCGAACGCGCGCCGCTTCATCGCCGAGAAGGGGCTCGCCGACGCGGCGCCGTGCGACGACCTGAAGAAGTTCCTCGCCGTGAAGGAGCTCGACGTCGTCGTGCTGGCGACGCCGCACGACCGCCATCCCGCGGAGACGATTGCCGCCGCGAAGGCCGGCAAGCACGTCGTGATCGAGAAGCCGGTCGCGCTCGACCCGGCGGCGCTGAAGCAGATGGTCGCCGCCGTGAACGCCGCCGGCGTGCTCACCAGCGTCTGCTTCGAGCTGCGTTGGAGCGGCCTCTTCCAGAACATCAAGGCGCTGCTCGCGCAGGGGCTGCTCGGCGACCTCTTCTATGGCGAGGTGGGCTACAGCCACGGCTGCGGGCCGTGGTACCGCCAGTGGGCCTGGAACATCAAGAAGGAGCTCGGCGGCTCGGCCGAGCTGACCGCCGGCTGCCACGCGATCGACGCGCTGCTCTGGTTCATGGAGCGGCGCGTCGTCGCCGTCTCCGCGATGAAGAACACCTCGAAGACGAACCCCCTGAAGTACGAGTACGCGCCGAACTCCACGGCCCTGCTGCGCTTCGACGACGGCGCTACCGGCTGCGTCCACACCAGCATCGAGTGCCGCGGCCCCTATTCGCTCCCGATCCGGCTGCAGGGGGTGAAAGGCTCCATCGTCGACGACAAGATCTTCACCACGACGTGGCCCGGCCAGACCGGCTGGACCACCGTCGCCACCGACCTGCCCGATTCGGGCAAGGTCGAGCACCATCCGTATCAGGGACAGTTCGAGGAGTTCGTCGCCTGCATCCGCGCGGGCCGGCGCCCGCACAACGACCTGAACCACTGCGCGCACGTCCACGAGATCTGCTTCGCGATCGAGGAGGCGGCGAAGAGCGGCCGCAGCGTGACCGTGAAGAAGACGCCGGGGACGTGACGCGGCCAGGGACGTGACGTGGCCAGGGACGTAACGTGGAATGACGCGCGGCACCGGACGAGGTGCGAAGCGTGGAACCGTCGGACCCCAATGACCTGCTGCAGACCGGCGACCTGCTCGCGCGGGTCCGGAAGGGGGAGCGCGCGGCCGGAGAGGCGCTCTTCGAACGCTACCGGCCGCGCATCGCGGCGTTCGTGCGCGCGCGCCTGCGGCCGGGCGCGACCGAGGTCGACGACGTCGTCCAGGACGTCTGCGTCAAGGTCTGGAACGCGCTCGACCGCTTCGAGCCGCGCGGCATCGGGTCGTTCTGGTGGTTCGCGCGCACGCTCGCGCGCAACCACCTCATCGACGTCGCGCGCAAGCGCGGCGCGGCGCACGAGACGCCGCTCGACACCGCGACCAACGTCGCGCCGGCCGCGCCGGCGCGCGGGCCGCTGGGCGAGGCGGTCGACCACGAGGCGGCGGCGGCGGTCGACGCGGCGCTGGAGAAGCTGCCGGAGAAGACGCGCCACGGGCTCGCCATGCGGCTCGAGCTCGGCCTCGACTGGAGCGTGATCGCGGAGGACTGCGGCTTCCCGTCTCCCGACGCCGCCCGCGTCGCGATCAAGCGCGCGCTGGTCGACGTCGCCAAGGAGCTCCCGGGGCTGCGCGACGCGTGACGCTCCGCGCCGCGCCTGCCGGAATCCCTGTTCGCTTCGTCGTCGGGCCCCGTTCCTCTCTGCCGTCCGGTCGATCGCCGGAGAGTGGACTCCGGCAGGGCAACCGACAAGGAGCGAAGCCATGAAGACGATGAAGCTCGCGTTCGGGTTCGGCGGCAGCGTGCTCGCGCTCGCGTTCCTCGGCGGAACGGCGCAGGCGCAGGTCGGGACGATCGGCGGCGGCGGCATGCGCGTCGGGAGCGGCGGCGCCGACAGAAGCGTGACGAGCACGTGGCACCCGATCATCTACGACCACCTGGTCTCCGCGCCGGCGGTCCCGGTGCGCCACCTCCTGATCTTCGTCGACGGCACGATCCGGCTCGTCGACGGCTCGGGCTACCCGACCCCGCTCGCGAGCGACAAGCTCGACGCCGGCGCGCTCGACTCGCTGCGCCGCTCGATCGCGGCCGCGGCCGGTGACGCGAACTACCTCGTGCGTTCCGGCGCCTCGGTGCGCGAGAGGTCGGTCAGCGGCAGCCCGATGCCCGGCAACCTCTCGACCAGCGGTGACGCGGCGGCCAGGCTCCGGACGCGGCTCGACGCGATGGCCGCAGCGCTCGCCCGCAACATCGTGGTCGCCACTCGATGACGATCGGCTGCGCTTCCTGGCGGATGCGCTCGGGAAATGGGACGCGGCCGGCAGCGGAAACGCTGCCGGCCGCGTCGTTCGTCACGAGTCCGATTGACCGGCGATCGGCGCCCCCTTGAATGGTCGGTCCGATCGACGGCGATCCAACGGACGGGCGTTCCGGTCCAGCCGCCGCGGTCGCGTGGAGAGGCGACGATGGCCGGTCCCGATCTCGATCCGGAGAAGTTCGGCGCGTCGTTCAAGAGCTTCCTCGATCAGGTGGTCGCGCAGGCGCCGGAGCGCGAGGCCGAGATCCGCAAGCGGATCCGCCTGCACGTCGGCGCCGAGCCCGACCGGCTGCCGGTCGTCGCCGAGACGTTCGCGCCGCACGAGCGCCCGAATCTCCATCTCGCGCTCGAGGCGCTGCTCGCGACTCCGGGCACGGAGAGCGATTCGTTCGGCGTCTCGACGCCCTACGGCGACCACGGCCTCTCGCTCGCGGCGCTGCTCTCGGCGGGTGGGGGCTCTCGTCCCGGCCCCGAGCCGTCGATCGGGCCGGTCCGGTACGTGAACGTCTCGCTCGACGAGGGCCGCGTCCTCGCATGCGTGAAGAGCGGCCTCTTCCTCGTCCGGCGCCGGGACGAGCGCGTCGTCGTCCTCGTCCACGGCACCGACCGCGGCTACCGCGACGTGCTGCAGGTCGAGGTGATGGCGTCCGACCGCTCCGCGGCGGAACGGCTGCTCGCCGAGCTGCGGACCGCGATGCGGGAGCACAACGTCTACCGCGGCCGCGCCATCTCGCTCGCGCTCGGGTGCGACGGCACGCCCGAGCTCCAATTCCACCGCTTCGCCGCCGTGCAGCGCGACGAGATCGTCCTGCCGGACGGGCTGCTCGACGCGATCGAGCTCCACACCGTCCGCTTCGGCGAGCTGCGCGACCGGCTGCGCGCCATGGGCCGCCACTTGAAGCGGGGCATCCTGCTGCACGGGCCGCCCGGGACCGGGAAGACGCTCACGGCGATGTACCTCGCGGCGCGCATGCCCGACCGCACCGTGGTCGTGCTGACCGGGCGCGGTCACTCGACGATCGAGCCGTCGTGCCGCCTCGCACGCCTGCTCGCGCCGTCCACCGTCGTGATCGAGGACGTCGACCTCGTCGCGGAGGAGAGGACGCACTCCGACGCGGGACGCACGTCGCTCCTCTTCGAGCTCCTGAACCAGATGGACGGGCTTTCCGAGGACGCCGACGTCCTCTTCGTGCTGACGACGAATCGCCCCGACCTGCTCGAGCCCGCGCTCGCGGCGCGCCCGGGCCGCATCGACCAGGCGATCGAGGTGCCGCTCCCCGACGCGACCTGCCGGCGCCGCCTGATCGACCGCTACGCGCGCGGCCTCGTGCTGCAGCTCGCCGAGCGCGAGAAGTTCGTCGAGCGGACGGCCGGCGTGAGCGCCGCGTTCCTGCGCGAGCTCCTGCGCAAGGCGGCGCTCCACGCCGCCGACGCGGGGCCGAACCCGGTCGTCACCGACGCCCACATGAACGCCGCGCTGAAGGAGCTTCTGGTCGACGGCGGCGAGCTCACCAAGAGCCTGCTCGGCGCCGCGAGGAGCCCGACCGCTCGAACTTGAACTCCGCCGAGCTCAGCGGCGCCCGGAGCCGGTCCTCACAGTCCTGCCACCAGCTCCTCTGCGACCACATTGGTTCGATCTGTCGCGCAATCCGGGAAGTGGGGAAGATGGCGCAGGCATCGGAGCCGGGAAGGCGAATAGGACCGGACGCCGCAGGGGGACTTCATGCGGGCGCTCGCGATCGTCGTGCTGCTGTCGGTGGTCGCCATCGCCGTCTGGTGTCTGCGGTCCCCATCGAACGAAGACGTGCACGCGGCGACGTCAACTGCAATGGAACGAGAGGGCGATCCTGATCGAGATCGCCCCGCAACGGATGCGACGCCCACTCGCGTTCCCGCCGAAGGCATTGGCTCGGAAGAGACAGGCTCGGCGGCGCCCGAGGGCGGAAAGAACCGATTCGACGGCACGATCGAGATCCTCGGGCGGGTCATCGTCACGGAACCCGACGGCCCCGATCGGGAGAAGGAGAGCGGCACCTTCGTTCCGACCTTCCGATTTCGGGCGAACGACGAACGACCGGCACGACGTCGCAGCGTCGTCGGCGACTGGGTGGCCGTCACCGAGGGCCGCTTCACGCTGCAAGTCCCGCCGGACTCCGACGTCGACGTCGGCGACCTGAGCCTCGGCGAGCGCGTTGCGCTGGTTGACGGTTCGGGCTTCCACGTCGAGAGCGGCGTCGAGTTCGTGGTCCGGGCGCATTGGTCGGCGCGTCAGACCGATGACCGATGGTTGCACGTGGTCGACGCGCAGACGCACGCGGATCTGCAGGGCGTGACGGTCCTGCAGGCGAATCGGCTCCGCTCGATGGCATTTGCGCATCCTGGCGATCTCGCGATGTACTCCACACTCGCCGCCGACGCTCCGTCGCCGCTCGACGTGGGTCCGTGGCTCGACGACCTCGCCCTCGGCAACGTCGTCAGCACGTGGATCGGAGCGCCTGGGCATGCATGGACGTCGGTGCGATTCGTCCGCTGCAACTTCGTCGATCGCGTCGTCGAACTCGTGCCGGGAGCCGATCTCGAAGTGCTTGTCGAGGGGGAATCGCCTTGGAGTCGAGAGCCCGCTGCGGATCCGACGTCAGTTCGCGAAACGCGGATCGGGATCGTCGAAGTCGACGGGACGAAGTGGATCGTCGATCCGGACGATGACGAGTCTCCGAAGTTGCGCCTTCGCCCGTATCGAGGGGCAAACGACTCTTCCAGTCCGATCGGACCGATCGACCTCGAGTCGACCCTGGAGCGCGACGCGCCGACCACGATCCGGGGAATCACGCCGGGCTCCTACGTCGTCGCGATCGAACGAGAGGGTCCTGGCCCCGATCCAACGGTCTTCGGATGCGCAGAGGTCGAGTTGCGTGGTGGCTCAACGACCCGCGTGACGATCCGCTGCGTGCGTCCTCCCAAGACTCCGGAGCCGGTGCCGCTTGCGGGGACGCTCTACATCCCGGCGCAATGGGGGAGCGTGAAGGCATCCCTCGACATGGAGCCCGTCGGGAAAGAGGGAGCCAAGCTCTCGGGGCGTCGATCTCTCGAACTCTCGAGCTCCGGATCGGGCGCGAGCGACCTGTTTCGATGGGACGCCGGCCGAGTCCTTCCTGGCCGGTACCTGATCGAGTGCGACGAATTCTCGCTTCAGATCTTCCTTCAGACGATCGTGGACACGGGGCCGCACGGTCGCACCGACGTGGCGATCCAGATCGCGGAGCCCGCCGACGCCGTCGTGCACGTGGTCGACTCGTCGGACGGCCAGCCCGTCGTCTGCAGTGATCAGGAGAACCTGCTGTCGTGGAACGTCAGTCGTCCGCAGGAGAGCCGGGCGTGGATCCCCGGCACCGCGACCTGGAACGCCGTGTCGCGGAGCTATCTCCTCCGCGCACCGGCCGGCGACGCCGAATTCAACATGAGCGCGGAGGACTACGAGTTCGCCGACCCGAACCCAATCGTGACGCTCCGTCCGGGACCCAATGAATTCACGCTGCGAGCGCGTCGTTCATGCGGAGTCGTCCTTCGGCTGATCGACGGAGAGGACGTCACGTCCTGGGAGGATCACGTCGTGGCCTCGACGCGGGTGCGGTCCGCCGACGGGTCGGATGCGGTCACGATGTTTAGCTCCAACCTGAAACGCTTCCGCATCCGGCTGCGGGCCGCGGGCTCCTACGAAGTCACGGTCCCGGATCTGGCCGGATATCGACCCATCCCGCCCTTCACGATCGAAGTGCCGCCGGGGGTGTTCGTCGAACACGCGATCGCATTGGAGCGAACCCGCTGAGCTCGCATCGCGGGCGAGTCCGTCGCGCTCACCGCTCGAGCTTGAACTCCGCCGGATCGAGCCGCGCCCAAAACCGGTCCTCACAGGCCTGCCACCAACTCCTCGATCCGGACCACCCGCCCCTCGTCGATGCTCTTCCGCGCCGCGATGCCGGTGAGGCACGAGCGCGCGCCCGCGCGGGAATCGGGCAGGCGCAGGTGCTCGGGGACCGGCGTCGGGGCGAAGACCAGCGCGCGCAGCACGTCGTCGCCGCCGCCGTGGCCGCCCACCGCGGGGCCGACCTTCACGGCCTCGCGTGCGCCGAAGTTGCGCGTGAGGAAGATCTCCGTCTCGGCGTCGGGCTTCCAGGGCTGCCGCTCGTGGTCGCGCACCTCGAGCCGGCCGCGCGTCCCGTTGAACGCGAGGCGGTAGCCCTCGAACGGCATGCAGGCGTTGAGCGAGTAGCTCATCTGGACGCCGTTCGCGTAACGGACCGCGAGGTTCATCGTGTCGAAGATGTCGACGTCCTCGCGGAAGACGCAGCCGTCGCGCAGGTAGCCGTCCTCCGACTCGCAACCGGCATAGAGCTCCATGCTCCCGCGGTCCTTCGTCATGTCCCAGAAGAACGGGCACTTCGCCTGGTGCGGACAGCCGCGGCAGTTCGTGTGGCGGAACGTGCCGTTCTTCCCGTAGTGGCGCAGGCTGCCGAACGCGGAGACGTCGGCCGGCCCGGAGTCGAGCCACCAGTTCACCAGGTCGAAGTGGTGCGTCGCCTTGTGCACGAGCAGCGAGCCGCTGTTCTTGCGCAGCCGGTGCCAGCGGCGGAAGTAGTCGGCGCCGTGGCGGACGTCGAGGTACCAGGCGAAGTCGACCGACTTCACGTCTCCGATCGCGCCCGACAGCAGCGTTTCCTTGATCGTCACGTGCTTCGGGGCGAACCGGTAGTTGAAGGCGACCGTCAGCTTGCGGCCGCTCTTCTTCTCGGCCTCGAGCACGGCGCGGCACTGCGCCTCGTCGGTCACCATCGGCTTCTCGGTGATGACGTCGATGCCGCGGCCGAGTCCGCGCACGATGTAATCGGAGTGCGTGGCGTCGACCGTCGTGACGGTGAGCAGGTCGGGCTTCGTCTCGTCGCACATGCGATCGAAGTCGGTGAAGACGGGACAGCTCGCGCCGAGCCGCCGCTGCACGAGCTCGGCCCGCTTGCGATTCACGTCGCACAGGCCGACCAGCTCGACCGCGTCGCCGTGTTTCGCGAGCACGCTCGCGCCCCACATGCTGCTGCCGCGGCCGCCGGTGCCGACGATCGCGTAGCGGCGGCGGGCGCGCCGCGGTCCCGCGGCGAATCCGAGACCCGTCGGGAGCAACGTCGCGACCGCGGCTGCGCCGCCGGCCTTCAAGACGTCCCGACGCGTGATCGTTCCCTCCGACCTCGGCATGTCGGGTCCCCCGCTTCCTCTCGTCGCGCGGATCAACGCTCGAGCTTGAACTCTGCCGAGTTGAGCAGCGCCCACAAGAGGTCGCCGAAGCCGTCTTTCGCCGCGCCGCGGCTCACGAAGGGGGCGAGGCGGCCGCGCTCGGCCTCGGTCGGCTCGCGCGAGAGCGTGGCGAGGAAGAGGGCGCGCACGCGCTCGTCCTTGTCCTTGATCTCGGCGAGCACGTCCTTCAGCTCGAGCTGGAGCTGGTTGGTGCGATCGCCGTTCATCATGAAGAGCGCCTCGGGGAGGCTGCCCTCGAAGGAGTCGGCCGCGCCGCCCTCGTCGTCGTCGAAGTAGTAGCGGAACTTCGCGAGCTGCTTGTCGCGCGCCCGTTCGCGCTCGGGCGAGGCGGCGTCGTCGGCGCGGTCGCCGCGGCCGGTCGCGCGCTCGAGCGAATGGAGCATCTGCTCCGCCTCGAGCGGCCGCATCGGGTGGGCCGCGAAGCCGCGCTCCCGCTTCGCGCGCGCCGCCGCGTCGCCGCCCGCGGCGTTGCCCGCCGCGTAGGCGCGCGTGCGCACCAGCGCCCCGACCAGGAAGCGCAGGTCGGTCGCGTGCGCCTGGAACTCGCCGCCGAGCTCGTGCAGCAGCGGCGCGGCCACCACGTCGCTGCTCCCCGTGAGGTCGTCCACGGGATCGATCAGGCCGTGGCCGAAGAGGTGGCTCCAGACGCGGTTCACGGTCGCGCGCGCGAACCACGGGTTCTCCGGCGCGACGATCCAGGCGGCGAGCGCCGCGCGGCGCGGCAGCTCGGGCGTCTCCTGGTAGGGCTGGCCGTCGAGGAAGCGCGGGCCGGCGGCGTTCTTGTGCCGCTTCACCAGCGCGTCGAACCTCTCCTTGGTCTTGGCCGGCATGCCGGAGACGCAGCGCTGGTAGAGGTCGGGGTCGCTCGTCTCGAGCGCGAAGGGGTCGTCGACCTTCGCCAGGTCGCCGCTCAGGCGCCCGCGCCGCCGCGGCCGGCGCTTCTTCGGTCCAGAATCCGGGGGATCGGCCTTGGGATCGCCGCCGGTCGCGCCGTCGCCCGTCGCCGCCTCGGCCGCCTCCTTCTCCTCGGTCGCCTTCAGGCCCTGCTGCAGCAGCTCGAGTGCGGCGAAGCGCTCGCGGCGCGGGTCGACCATCGTGTCCATGGCCGCGCCCCGGCCGACGTTGGCGAAGAAGCTCTGGAAGCCCTCGAAGTCGGTCTGCTTCCACTTGTCGTAGGGATGGTCGTGGCACTGCGCGCACTGGATCTGCACGCCGAGCAGCGCGCGCGCGGTGATGCCGGCGAGCGCCTCGGGCTGGCCGCCGTAGGCGAGGACGAAGCTCGCCTCGGGGTCCTCGCGCTTGCGCCCCTCGGCCGCGACCAGCGAGCGCACGACGTCGGCGAACGGCGCGCGCTCGGCGAAGCGCGCCTGGAGATAGGGCCGCAGCGCGCGCGCCTCGCCGCCGTTCGCGGCGGAGGTGAGCAGCGCGCGCGACCAGAGGTAGGAGAGCTGGCGCGCAAAGGCCGGGTCCTCGAGGATCTCGTCGATCTTCCGCTCGCGCTTGTCGGGGGCGCGCGACGCGAGGAACTCGGCGACCTCTTCCCGCGCTGGAATCACTCCGCGTACGTCGAGCGAGAGGCGCCGCAGGAAGGTCGCGTCGTCGGCCGGCGCGGCGGGGGCGAGCCCTTCGTCCTTCCACGCCTGTTCGAGCGCCGCGTCGACCTTGCGCGCGAGCCGCTTCTGCTCCGCGACCGAGAGGTCAGGCGGGGCGACCTCCTGCGGCGCGGCGGTCGTGGTCGCGGGAACCGGATTCTGCGGCGCCGGCGGAGCGGTCTGCCCCGGGAGCCCCGCAGCCGCCACCCCCAGGACGAAGACCGCCCTCCCTGGGAGACCCACCATTAATGAGGGGCTCATGAGAGGAGCTCCGGGAGGGCCTTGCCCACAGGATCGACCAGGTGGATCGGACGCAGCCCGGCGTGGAACTCCTTGTCGCCTTCGATCCGGAGCAGCCGGGCGAAGGTCGAGAAGAGGTCGGCCACGGCGACCGGACGCTCGGCGATCTTCTTGCCGAGCTCGTCGGTCGCGCCGACCACGGTCCCGCCCTTCGCGCCGCCGCCCGAGAGCGCGACGCACCAGTTGCCGGGCCAGTGGTTGCGCCCGTCGCCGCCCGCGATGTCGGGCGTGCGCCCGAACTCGCCCATGCAGACGATCAGGGTGTCCTGGAAGAGCGAACGCTTCTTCAAGTCGTCGATCAGCGCGGAGAACGCGGGGTCGAGTTCGTCGCAGAGCTTCTTCGTGCGGTTGAAGTTGTCCTGGTGCGTGTCCCAGCCGGAGAGCACCACCTCGACGGAAGAGACGCCGCGCTCGATCAGCCGCCGCGCGAGCAGCACGCCCTGCCCGAACTTGCCCGGCCCGTAGGCGGTGCGCGTCGCCTCCTTCTCCTCGTCGACGTCGAAGGCCGCGAGCAGCTTGCTGTCCATGAGGCGGCGCGCGCGCTTGCGCTCGCTCTTGTTGGCGTCGACCGCGGGGGCGCCGCCGCGCTTCGCGAACTCCTGGTCGAGCAGGTCGACCATCCGCTCGCGCTGGTCGAGGCGCTTCGCATCGACGCCGCGCGCGTAGGAGAGGTTCTCGATCCTCCCGGTCGGGTCGTTCACGACGAACGGCGAGCACTCGATGCCGAGG
>DAINBU010000004.1:45039-50354 GCA_036732755.1 Planctomycetota bacterium | reverse complement strand
CACTACGCCGCCGGTTGGGCGGTCGCGGGTGATGCGCCGTTCACCTGGACGAAGGCGGGCAGCTCGCCTTCGAGGTCGCCGAGCTCGTGCGCCACGATCGAGCCGAGCGACGGGAAGGCGACGGTCGGGTTGGGCGTGTAGCCGCAGTGGACCAGCGCGCGGGCGCGCGAGTGGTTGCCCTCCTTCGAGGTCATCGTGCGCACCACGGCGAGGTCGCCGGCGCGCTTCGCGAGGCCGGGGAGGTTGTCGCTCAGCAGCCAGCCGGGGACGTCGGTCGCGAGCCCCTTGGTCGGGCCGCCGACCGCGGTGCCGGGCTTGGGGTCGAAGGTCTCGAGCTGGCTCGGGCCCCCCTCGAGCCACAGCAGGATCAGCCGCTTCTGCGCGAGCTTGGTTCCTTGCGCCAGCGCGTCGCGCGCGAGGAGCGAGACGAGCGACGGCGCGAGCGCGGCGCCGGCGGCGCCGGTGGCGAGGAGGGAGAGGAGCTCGCGCCGGGAGAAGGTGCGCGTGCCGGGCGGGAGCGCGGAGGGAAGCTTCATCGTCATGGCCCTCGTGTCGCGGTCCGCGTCGGGGCCGCGCCAAGGCGCGCACGAACCCGACGCCGCCCTTCCAGGTTTCGGCGCCACCCTGCGGCGATCTTTTCCCCTCGTCCCCTCGCCCCCTCGGCACCGGTGCGAGTCAGTGGGAGGGCGGATTCAGGCCGAGCTTCTCGATCTTCGCCTTCTTGTGCAGCTCGTCCTTCAGCCAGAAGAGCTCGCCGCCCGACGGCGTGCGCCCCTTCCAGACCGCGCGCAGCTCCGCCTCGACGTCAGCGTAGGCGACGGGGCCGCGCGCGACGACCTCGACCACGAAGCAGCCGGCGGGCGCCTCGATCGGCCCGAGCAGGTCGCCCGCCTTCGCTTCCTGCAGCGGCTTCTCGAGCGCGCCGCCGAACCAGTCGACGTGGAGGCGCGCGATCTCGCCGCCCTCCTTGCGCGGGTCGAGCGGCATCGCGTCGAAGCGGTCGACCAGGAGCCGGTCGCTCCCGCCGACGAGCTCCGCGAAACGGGTGCGGTCGGCCTGCACGGCCTCGAAGAACGCCTGCGCGCGCGCCCTCGCCGTGTCGGCGAGCCCCTTCACCGCCTCCTTGCTCGCCGTGCCGCCCGTCGTCAATCCCTTCAGGCCCTTCAGGCGGTCGAAGAAGGCGACGCGCACGTGGTTGCGGACGGCCGCCTTGCCGAACTCCTTCGCGAAGAGCGCCTTCAGCGTCGCCTCGTCGGGGTCGCGCAGCGCGAGGATGCGGCGGCCGAGGTAGTCCTGCTCGATCGTGCCGAGCTGGCGGTCGCGGTAGGAGACCTTGTCGATGCCGGCGCGCGCGAGCTCGGCGAGCAGCGCCGCCTCGTCGCCGCGCATCTCGACGCGCACGTTCCAGTCGCGCTCGAACTCGAGGTCGAGGTCGGCCGCAGTCGGCAGCGGGATCTGCAGCCGGGTCGCCTCCTGCCGCAGCAGCGCGAGGTCGACGAAGTCGTCGAGGTGGCGCCAGCCGTGCGCGTGGACGAGCCACTCCTGGAACTGCAGGAAGGGAATCTCCTGACCGTTCACGCGGGCGACCGCATGGTCGGGCGCGGGTTGGCCGGGGGGAGCGGGGGGGCCGGGCTCCTGGACGTCGGAGGTCGCGAGGAACATCCCGGCGGCGAGGCACCACGAAGAGGCCGCAAACGACGACGTGCTCATCATTCCCTCTTTTGGCTCTCGCTCCGGGCCCTCGCTTCCGGCACTCGCTCCTGGCTTGCCACGGAGGCGAACGAGGCTAAGACCCGGGGCCGTCGTCGTTAAGGGCCTGGGGAAGGGCCCGGGAACGGTTCGCGCTCTGGAGGTCCCGTCGTCATGGCCAAGGTCGCCTCTTGGATGAGGTTCGGCGTCGCTGCGTCGGCGGCGACGAAGTGGTGCGCCGCCGTATCGGCGGCGCTGGCGCTGCTGGTTCCGGGCGCGCGGACGCAAGCGGGCGGTGACGCCGGCCCGCCGTCGATCGACTACGTGATCGACGACTGGACCCAGGGCACCGCGCCGTGCGTGGTCGAGTCGAGCTGGGCGCACCATCCGCAGATCGAGACGGCGCCCGAGCTGCCGCGCCCGCGCATCGTGCCGATCCACAAGCTGCCGATCCCGGTGGGCCAGAAGCCGGAGGACCGCGGCTTCTCGCCGCGCCCGCGCTGCTACGCGAACTTCAGCGGCATCAACGACACCGGCTGGATCCCGCCCGACCCGACGCTCGCGGTCGGGCCGAGCCACATCGTGGAGACGGTCAACTCGACCGTCGCGTGGTTCGACAAGACGACCGGCGCGCTGCAGTTCGCCGCGCCGTTCGACAGCTCCGGCAGCCCCGGCTTCTTCGAGGGCGTCGGCGCCGGCAGCTTCTGCTTCGACCCGCGCTGCCTCTACGACGACATCGCCGGCCGCTTCGTCGTCATGTGCGCCGAGGTCTACTCGTCGACCGCGTACATCGACATCGCCGTGTCGGACGACTCCGACCCCAACGGGACGTGGTACGCCTACCAGACCGACGCGGCCACGACGGTCGGCGGCTCGACCTACTGGGTCGACTACCCGAGCCTCGGCTTCGACGACGTCGGGTACTACGTGACCGGCAACCTGTTCGACTTCTCGTCGGGCGGCTCGGGCGGCGCCAAGTACCGCATCTTCGACAAGTCGACGATGCTGAGCGGCGGCACCGTCGCCTACACGGACCTGCGCGACAGCGGCTCGTTCTCGGTGCAGGCGGGCGAGCACCACTCGACCCCCAACGCGCCGTTCTTCATGAGCATCAACTCGACCACGTCGCTCAAACTGCAGGCGATCAAGACGCCGATCACGAATCCCACGCTGGTCACCACGACCATCTCGGTCAACTCCTTCTCGAGCCCGCCCGACGCGCCCAACCTCGGCGGCAGCGGCATCGACACGCTCGACGGCCGTCTGATGAACCTCGAGCACCGCGCCGGCAAGCTCGTCTGCGGCCACGGCGTCGAGATCAACGGCAACGGCAAGTCGACCGCGCGCTGGTACGAGGTGAACTGCAAGACCTGGCCGCAGTCGAGCTCGCCGGTCCTGAAGCAGAGCGGCGACGTCGACCTCGGCGACAACGTCAGCGACACGGCCGCCTGGTTCCCGGCGCTCTCCTACAACGGCAACGGCGGCATCGGGATGACCTTCGCCTACTCCGGCTCCAACGAGTACGCCGGCATCGCCTACGCGACCCACAAGACGACCGACACCAACGGCGTGATGACGCAGATCGTGCGCGTGCAGCAGGGGGTCGACAGCTACAGCAACTTCCGCTGGGGCGACTACTTCGACTGCTGCCCCGATCCGTCCGACGCGACCAAGTTCTGGGGCGTGGGCGAGTACACGCGCAGCTCGAACTCGTGGGGCACGCGCCTCTTCGACTTCGACACGACCTGGGACGCGCCGACCACCGGCATCCTGATGACGCTGAACGGCAACAAGACGACCGGCGGGCTGTCGTTCGCGAAGGGCGACATCGTCCGCTGCAACACGAACAACGGCGTCTACTCGATGTACTTCGACCTGAGCGACGTGCTGCCGACCTACCCGAACGTGAAGTCGTTCGCGCTCACGCCGGGCGGCACGATCGTGATGGGCTTCGGCGCGCCGCTCAGCATCCCGGGGCTCACGGGCGGCCCGAGCGGCACCAACGTCGATCCCCAGGATCTCGTCGAGTTCACGCCGGTGACGCTCGGCGACTTCACGTCGGGGGCGTGGTCGTTCTACTTCGACGGCAGCGACGTCGCGCTCGACACCAACGGCGAGGGCATCGACGCGGTCGCATTCGACGGCAGCGGCTTCCCGATCTTCTCGTTCACGGGGCCGTGGGACGTGGGCGGCGGGCTGACCGGCAAGGACGAGGACCTCGTCCTGTTCACGCCGACCACGCTGGGCTCGGCCACTTCGGGCACCTGGTCGATGCTGTTCAACGGGCGCGACACCGACGTGAAGCTCGGCAGCCCGGGCGAGGACATCGACGGGCTCGACTTCGACGCGACGAACAGCATGCTCACCGTCTCGACCGAGGGCGACTTCCAGGTGCCGGTCTTCCTGACCGGCCACAAGGACGACCTGATCACGTTCACGTTCACGCAGCTCGGGTCGGACCCCGCGGGGTCGTGGGCGCTCACGTTCGACGGCTCGTCCCAGGGGCTGAACGACACCAACGACGACGTCGAGGACATCGAGATCCTGCCCTGACGGTCCGCAACCGGCCTTGACAGTCCGCGCCGGCGCCCGCCGCGCCGGCGCGGGGCCCGCTGACGCCCTTCCCATCCCCGCGGCGCATTGCTTTCATCGCCGCCCCCATGGCCAGGATCGTCCCGATCGACTGGTACTACCACCGCGTCGGCTGCACCGCGTGCAAGCGCGCGCACGACTTCCTCGCGGGCTTCGAGCTGGTGGTGCACGAGCGCGTCGACGCCCGCCGCACGCGCATCGGCCCGAGCGGCTTCGCCGACGTCGTGAAGGGCGCGAAGACGGTGCTGGTGAGCAACGGGCGCAGCCTCGCGCGCTTCGACCTCTCCGCGCGCGACTGCGACCGCGGCGCGCTCTTCGCCCGCATGGTCGGGCCGACCGGAAACTTGCGCGCGCCGACGCTGCGCCGCGGCGGGCTCGTGGTCGTCGGATACCACGCCGATTCGCTGAAGGAACTGGTGAGGTGAGCGCCGCCTCGCCGCGCGAAGGCCCGCTCTACCTGGAGCGCCTCGACGTCGGCGTGATGCAGAACTGGGCCTACCTGATCGGCTCGCGCGCGAAGCGGCAGTGCCTGGTGGTCGACCCGGCCTGGGACGTCGGCGCGATCCTGCGCAAGGCGGACCAGGATGGCATGGAGGTGGTCGGCGCGCTGGTGAGCCACTGGCACCCCGACCACGTCGGCGGCGACCTCTTCGGCCACGACATCGAGGGTCTGGCGACCCTGCTCACGAAGAAGAGCGTCCCGATCCACGTGAACCGCCACGAGCTCGAGGGCGTGGCCAAGGTGACCGGCGTCTCGAAGAAGGACCTCGTCGGCCACGACGGCGGCGAGAAGGTCGAAGTCGGCGACGTCGCGATCCAGCTGCTGCACACGCCCGGCCACACGCCCGGCAGCCAGTGCTTCCTCTGCCACGGCCACCTGCTCTCCGGCGACACGCTCTTCATCCGCGGCTGCGGCCGGGTCGACCTGCCTGGCGGCGACAGCGAGCAGATGTGGCAGAGCCTCCACACCGTGCTCAAGCGCCTGCCGGCCGAGACGCAGCTCCATCCGGGCCACCACTACGGCCCGATCGCGG
>DAINBU010000004.1:27986-45029 GCA_036732755.1 Planctomycetota bacterium | reverse complement strand
CGGCGAGGAGGCGCGCGAGAACCCCTACCTCGCCGCGCCGACGCTCGACGACTGGCACGGCATGATGGGCCGCGGTTACTGATCGCGTCCGTCGCCCGGGGAGGGAAGGCGTGGCCGAGCTCGCGCTCGAGCTCGAGAGGGTCGTCAAGCGCTGGCGCAGCGGCGCCGCGCTGCGCGGCGTCGACGTCGCGGTCCCGCGCGGCGCGGTGGTCGGCCTGGTCGGGCCGAGCGGCGCCGGCAAGACGACGGCGATGCGCGTCGGGCTGGGCCTGCTCGCGCCGGACGAGGGGACGGCACGCGTCTTTGCGACGCCCGCGCGCGCGATCGCGCGCCACCGGGGTCGCGTCGGCGTCCTGATCGACGGTCCCGCGCTCGAGCCGGCGCTCTCGGTCCTCGACAACCTGCAGGTCCACGCGCTCCGCCACGGCCGCGCCGCGCCCGACCCCGCGCCGTGGTTCGAGCGGCTCGGGCTGGGCGGCCTCGCGCGGCGGCGCGCGGCGCGCCTCTCCCAGGGCGAGCAGTACCGCGTGGCGCTGGTGCGCGCGCTCCTGCTCGGCCCCGATCTGCTCGTGTTCGACGAGCTGGTCGTTCACTTCGACCCGGCGCTCGCGCAGGCGGCGCTCGAGCTGGTGCGCGAGGCGGCGGCGCGCGGGGCGGCGACGCTCGTGACGAGCCACCAGCTCGCCGAGCTGCAGCGCGTCGCGACCCACCTCGTCCTGCTCCACAAGGGCGAGGTGCTGCTGAACGGCGCCCTCGCGGACCTGCTCGGGACGATCGCGCCGGCGCTGCGCATCGCGGCGGGCGGCGCGGCCGCGCCGGCGAAGGCGCTCCTCGCGCGCCACGCCGCCGTCGCGCGCGTCGACGATCTGCGCGCCGACGGGCTCGATCTGCTGCGCGTCGAGCTGCGGGTGAGCGGCGCAAAGGAAACCTCCGCGGCGGCGGCGGCGATCAACGCGGCGCTGCACCAGGCCGGCATCTCGGTGAGCCTGCTCGCGCCGGAGCGGCCGACGCTCGAGGAGCTGTTCCGCCGGACGCTCCTGCGCGCCGGCGGCAGCGGGACGGAGCGCCCCGCGTGACCGTTTTCGCGACGTTCCGGGCCGAGCTCTTCCGGCTGACGCGGACGCGCGGCGGCCGCTTCGGCCTCTTCGCGCCGGCGCTGCTCGGCGCGTTGCGCGTGGTCGGCGGCACGCTGATCGAGTCGCTCGGCAACGCGCGTCGCGTCGCGCAGGGGCTGAAGGCGGCCGGTCCGCACGACCTGACCGCGTTCGGCCCGCTCGCCGACGGCATCAACTGGGGCGCGCCGGTGTTGGCGATGGCGGCGCTGCTGATCGGCGCCTTCGCGCTGGCGCGCGAGCGCGACGGCGGCGGCCTCGCGCAGCTCTTCGTCGCGGCGCCGCGCGGCTCCGTGGTGCTCGGCAAGCTGCTCGCGATCTGCGGCTGGGTCGTGCTCTCGTTCGTGCTGCTCTTCCTCGCCGCGATGGGGGCGGCGGCGCTCGGCGCCGACTTCACGGCGCACGTCGACGACGGCTACGTCGCGATGTCGCTCCCCGACCTCTGGCGCGAGATGGTGCGCGGGCTCGTGTGCGGGCTGCCGGCGCTGCTCTGCTGCGGGGCGTTCGGCGTGATGATGTCGGCGATGAGCGCGGGCGTCGGCGCGGCGGCGGTGGCGACGCTGGTGCCGTTCACGCTGCTCGCGCTCTTCCACGCGACGCTCGGCGCGCTCGGGCCGAAGCTCTTCACGACCTACGTACCGTTCCTCTCCGACCAGTCGCCGATCGCGCGCGTCGCGAAGGTGGTGCGCGCGTTCAACGACGCGGCGTGGGAGCCGGGCGAGCTCGCGCGCGCCTGCCTCGTGCCGGGCGCGGAGGGGCTCGCCTTCCTCCTGATCGCGTGGTTCGTGACGTTGCGCCGGAACGCGTGAGAAAACGGTCGTGCGCGGCAAGCTCTCGATCGTCCCGCTGACGCCCGCGCGCTGGCGCGACTTCGAGGAGCTGTTCGGGCCGCGCGGCGCCTGCGGCGGCTGCTGGTGCATGACGCCGCGCCTGTCGCGCCGCGATTACGAGGCGCGGAAGGGCGAGCCGAACCGCCGCGCGATGCACCGCCTCGTCGAGCGCGGCCCGCCGCCCGGCCTCCTCGCCTACCGCGACGGCGCGGCCGTCGGCTGGATCGCCGTCGCGCCGCGCGCCGAGTACCGCCAGCTCGCCGGCTCGCGCGTTCTCGCGCCCGTCGACGACGCGCCGGTCTGGTCGATCGTCTGCCTCTTCCTGCGCAAGGACGCGCGCCGGCAGGGGCTCTCCGCGCGGCTGATCCGGGCGGCGGCCGACTTCGCCTTCGCGCGCGGCGCGCGCATCGTCGAGGGCTACCCGCAGGAGCCGAAGCAGGACGCGATGCCCGACGTCTTCGCGTGGACCGGGATCGCTTCGGCCTTCGAGAAGGCGGGCTTCCGCGAGGTCGCGCGCCGCTCGCCGACGCGGCCGATCATGCGCCGCGTCGCGCGCCGTTCCACCCGGTGACGCGTCAGCCCTTCGGGACCATCGAGTAGACGACCAGGATCTCGAACGGGAAGAGGGCGAGGTCGGCGATCGCCGTGAGCGGGGTCGCGACGACGCAGAGCCAGGTGCCCGGGTGGGTCCAGTTGGTGTCGCCGGTCTTGGGGATCTCGACCCACGCGCGGCACTGCCCGTCGGCCGACACGATCTCGAGCGAGCGGCGCGAGACGGGGTCGACGATCAGCGCGAGCTGCGCGGCGCCGCCGCAGTTCTCCAGGTGCACCGAGTCGGGGAGCTCGACGCGGCTGCCGTCCTCGGACGGCGGGAACGGGTAGGGGGCGTCGTCGCCGCGGCCGTCGATCGCGGCCATCCTGAGGAAGCAGGGTCGGTCGGGGCCGAACTTGTCGCCCGAGCGGGTGGTCTCGCGGTAGGCCGCGACGCGTCCGTCGCTCATCTGCACGCCGACGGTGAGCTCGCCCGCGGCGTCGACGTCGGCGCCGAGCAGCCGGTCGACGTGCACGCGCGGCGCGCCGTTCCAGGCGAGCATCGTGAAGCAGCCGGTGCAGCAGAGCGGGACCGCGAGCACCATGGCGCGTAGCAGGTAGCGGATCGTTGAGATCATCGTTCGCGTCCGAGTCGCCCCACGGTGGGCACGGCTTCCGTGGTGGTCGTCAGTCGCGACGCGAGCCTGCAGCGGCGAATCGGTTGGAAACGCCTTCGCATCCGCCGCGGGACGAATCCGCTTCCCGATGGGGGAGCGCCCGGGCCGGCGGCTCAGGTGCGGAAGAAGAAGAGGAAGAAGATGGCCTGCACGGGGAACGTGACGACGTCGACCGCGCCGGTCCCGGGATGGCCGACGAAGCCGCGCCGCTCGCCCACCGCGGAGACGATCTCGAGCGTGCCGCCCCCGTGGCGATCGACGACGATCGCGACCGGTCCGCTCCCGCGATCGGGGATGCGGTACCAGTCCGGTACCTCGACGCGGCCGTTTCTCACACGCCGGGATGGAGGAAGACGAGGACGACGACCTGCACCGGGAACGTGACGACGTCGACCGCCGCGGTCACCGGCGTCGCGACGATGCAGAGCCAGCTGCCCGGATGGCCCCACCGGACGTCGTCCGTCTCCGGGAGCTCGAGGCTGACGACGTTCTTCCGATCCTTCGTCCGAAGGAAAAGCAGCCCGAACTCCCCGTGTGGATCGACGAGCTCGGGGTCGACGGTCCCGGCGAGGAGGTTCGGCGCCGGCCGGAGCGTGATGACGCCGTGCTCGTCGGGCGTGCAGGGCCAGGAGGTCGACCCGGCATCGACGTCCGGCTCCGTCGCCATCGTGACGGAGGACACGTACCTGCGGTCGACCGGCGGCGCGCGGTAGACGCGTCGCCGACCGTCGTTGAGCTCGACGCCGATCGCGAGCCCGCCCGACTCGTCGACGCGCGCCCCGATCAGCCGCTCCGGCCGCACGCGCGGCGCGGCCGCCCAAGTGAACATCGTGCAGCACCCGGACGCCGGCAGCAGGAGCGCGAGCGCGGCGAGTCGGACCGCGCGAGGCAGGCGGGTCGGCACGAGTTCGGTCTCCTCGGGAGCGCGTGCGCGCAACCTCCCGCTACGATCGCACGCCTCATGGGAACCGCGCCAGCCTCGCCTTCCGGCCCGTCGAACGATCGCCCCGAGACGACGGCCAACGTGGGCGCGATCTCGACCAAGCCGCCGAGCGGCATGCGGGACGTCCTCGCCCCCGACGTCGCGCGGCGGCGCCACGTGGTCGGCGTGATCCAGCGGGTCTACGAATCGTTCGACTTCATACTGCTCGATACGCCGACCATCGAGAACCTCTCGACGCTGCTCGGCAAGTACGGGCCGGAGGGCGACCAGCTCCTCTACCGCCTGCTGCACCGGCGCGAACGGCTCGCGCGCGCGCTCGCGGCCAAGCCGGGCGGCGGCGGGCCGAGCGAGCTCGATCTCTCCGACGAGGGGCTGCGCTACGACCTGACCGTCCCGCTCGCGCGCGTCGTCGCCAACTACGACCTGCCCACGTACTACAAGCGCTACCAGATCCAGCCGGTCTGGCGCGCCGACCGTCCCGCCAAAGGACGCTTCCGCGAGTTCTGGCAGTGCGACGTCGACATCACCGGCACGAAGTCGCTGGTCGCCGACGCGGAGGTGGTCGGGGCGGTCGCGACGGTCCTGACGCAGCTCGGCTTCGCCGACTTCGAGATCCACCTGAACCACCGCGAGCTGCTGCGCGCGCTCGTCTCGGAAGCCGGGATCGCGCCCGAGCTCGAGGCGACCGCGCTCGTCGCGCTCGACAAGCTCGACAAGGTCGGGCGCGACGGCGTCACCAAGGAGCTGGTCGAAAAAGGGATCAGCGCGGAACGTGGCGTCGCGCTGCTCGCGGCGCTCGAGGCGGCGCGCGCGCCGGAGTTCCTGGCGGCGCGCGCCGGCGAGGGCGGGAAGCCCGGCGCCGCGGCGGCGGCGGAGCTCGTCGAGCTGCTGCGGATCGCGGCGGACGGACCGGCGGCGCGCGCGCTGAAGTTCGACCCGACGCTCGCGCGCGGCCTCTCCTACTACACCGGCCCGATCTTCGAGATCACCGTCAAGGACCTCGCCGGCTCGCTGGGCGGCGGCGGGCGCTACGACCAGCTGATCGGGATGTTCAGCAAGCAGCCGGTCCCCGCGGTCGGCTTCTCGCTCGGGCTCGAGCGCATCCTGCTCGTGATGGAGGAGCGGCAGATGTTCCCGGCGCTCGGCGTCGCGCCGCAGCTCTTGGTCTGTCGCTTCGCCGACGTGCCGGCGTCGGCGGCGATCCGCGTCGCGACGGCGCTGCGCGCGGCCGGCCTGCGCGTCGAGCTCTTCGCCGACACGCCCTCGCTCGGCAAGCAGATCCAGTACGCCAACACGATCGGCGCCCCCTTCGTCGGCATCCTCGGCGGCGACGAGCTCGCCAAGGGAACGCTCGCCGTCAAGCAGCTCGCGACCGGCGAGCAGAAGTCGCTGCCGCTCGCCGAGGTCGCCGCGTACGTGCTCGGCAGCTGACCGCGCGCGCCGCGCTCACCGCCCCTCTCCGCGCGCGAGCCGTTCCGCCAGCGCCTCGGTGACGTCGACGCGCTCGACGTCCGCCGCGCGCCACGTCACGGTGGGCGCGGTCGGAAGCTCGGTGATCCCGACGACGCGCTCGGCCGCGGCGACCTCCGCGACGAGCGCCACGTCGAGCAGCGGCCCGCCGCGCGCGAGCTCGTCGAGCGTCCGCGCATCGGCGCCGAGCTTTCGACAGGTCTCGACGAGCCGCGCGCGCTCGAACGTCCCGATCCGCGGAGCGACGCGCGCCAGCTCGCCGCCCGGACCGGAGCTGAGGCCCGCGAGCAGCGCGACGATGCCGGCGACGACGAGCGCGAGCGCGCCGAGGACGGGAGTCGCGGATTCATGGTCGACGCGGCGCGCGGACGGGGGCACGAAGGTTCGCTCCTCGAAGGCGGGAGGGCGCCGCCTTGGCAACGGCGGTGCCCGGCGCGTCGGGAATCCCGATTCCCTCCGCGGCGCTCGCCGCGGAGGCTCGTGCCCCACGGGTTCGTCGGACTGTTCACTTCGTTGACCCGGACCTACGCTCCGCGCCGTCCGGTGTCCGGCCGCCGCGCCGCCGACGGCAGTCCTTCGGGAAGAGGTTCCTCCCCATGTCCAAGACCCTTCTCGGTCCGTCGCGCCGCGTCGTTGCATTCGCGCTCGCCGGCTGCGCCGCGACGGCGACGGCCCGCGCCCAGTTCCCGATCACCCGCGTGAGCCTCGACTCGAGCGGCAACGAAGGGAACGGGCCGAGCGGCATGTACGGGCAGCCGGGCGCCGTCTCGTCCGATGGCCGCCACGTCGCCTTCACGAGTGACGCATGGAACCTCGTCCCCGCCGATTCCAACACGTGTGTCGACGTGTTCGTGCGCGACACGGTCGCCGGCACGACGGTCCGCGTCAGCGTCGACTCTTCCGGCACCGAGGCCGACGCCGACTGCCTCTACCCGACGATCTCGTCCGACGGCCGCTTCGTGACGTTCACCAGCCGCGCCAGCAACCTCGTCGCGAACGACGGCAACAAGTTCGAGGACGTCTTCCGCCACGACCGCGACCCCGACGGCAACGGCGTCTTCGACGAGGGGAACGGCGTGACGGTGCGCGTGAGCGTCGACTCGTCGGGGGCGGAGGCGAACGGCATCAGCTCGAGCTCCGCCACCTCCGCCGACGGGAACTTGGTCGTCTTCGGAAGCTGGGCGAGCAACCTCGTCGCCAACGACGCGAACGGTACCGGGGACATCTTCCTGCACGATTGCACGAGCGGCGTCACGTCCCAGATCACGGTGGGCGCCGACCGCCACAGCTACTGGCCGTCGATCTCGGCCGACGGGAACGTCGTCGCGTTCACGAGCTACGCGTCGAACCTGGTCTCCGGCGACACGAACGGCACCTACGACGTCTTCGCCTACGACCGCGCCGCCGCGACGATGACGCGCGTCAGCGTCAACTCCTCCGGCAAGCAGGCGTACGGAACCGGGCCGTCGCCCGTCTCCGACGACGGCTCGGTCGTGGCATTCATGAGCGGCGCGAAGAACCTCGTCGGCGGCGACACCAACGACCACACCGACGTCTTCGTGCGCGACCTCGTGAGCGGCAAGACGACGCGGGAGAGCGTCGACACGGGCGGCGTGCAGCTCGACGACGACTCCGACACCCCGTCGCTCTCCGCCGACGGCAACCTCGTGACGTTCATGCGCCATCGGATGAAGCTGGGGAGCGAAGGCTGGTATCCCGCCGACTACCGCCCCTACGTGCGCGACCGCGCCGCCGACCAGACGCTCGCCCTCAACGTGAACTGCGGCGGCCAGCCGGCGGCCGGCGACGGGATGTACCCGACCCTTTCCGCCGACGGGCGATTCGTGGCCTTCATGAGCACCGCCGACGACCTCGTCGCCGGCGACACCAACGCGACCCTCGACGTCTTCGTCTACGACCGCACGATCGTCGAGCCCGACGCGGCGTGGTCGAACTACGGGACGGGATTCGGCGGCACGTTCGGCGTGCCGACGCTTTCAATGAGCGCCGACCCCGTGCTCGGCACGACGAGGAAGCTCGACGTCGGGAATTCCGCGGGGACGTTCACGATCGGCTTCCTGTTCGTCGGCGCCGACTCGGCGTCGCTCGGCACCTCGCGCGGCGGGACGCTCCTCGTCGACTGGACGCTGATCGATCCGATCGCGTTGTGGCCCGGCGGACTCTCGCTCGGCGCGGCGCTCCCGCTCGATCCGGCGTGGTGCGGCATCTCGGCGTACCTGCAGGTGGTCGAGCTCGACGCGGGCGCGCAGTACGGGCTCTCGTTCACGCCCGGGCTGCAGGCGACCTTCGGGAAGTGAGCACGGGTCCGGTGCAGGAGTCGCCGCGATGATTCGACTCGCCCTCGTCCTCCTCCTCGTCGCCGTCGACACCGCCGGAGCGTCGGCGCAGGCGCCGGTCACCCTCGTCAGCCGCAACAAGAACGGCGTGCTCGGCAACGGCAACAGCAACGATCAGTTCTTCCCGTGCTGCCCGGCGCTCTCCGCGGACGACCGCTGGGTCGCCTTCGTGAGCCACGCGAGCAACCTCGTCCCCAACGACAACAACAGCCGCGCCGACGTATTCGTGAAGGACCTGACGGGCAACGCGATCGTCCGCGTCTCGGTCGGCGCTTCGGGCGGTGACGCGAACAACGACAGCTTCGAGCCGTCGCTCTCCGCCGACGGCCGCTTCGTCGCGTTCTGGAGCTTCGCCGACGACATCGTCGCAGGCGACACCAACCACATGTGGGACGTCTTCGTCCGCGACCGCGACCCCGACGCGAACGGGATCTTCGACGAGGGCAATGGGGTCACGACGCGCGCGAGCGTCGACTCGAACGGCGTGGAAGCCAACAGCCGGAGCACCTCGCCCTCGATCAGCGCCGACGGCCGCTGGGTGGCGTTCATCAGCTCCGCCACCAATCTCGATCCGGCCGACCCGTCGGGGATCAGCGACGTCTTCCTGCACGACATGGCGACGGGAGCGACGCGCCTCGTCAGCGTCTCGACCGGCGGAACGGGCGGCAATGCTTCGACCTGGAACTGCCACCTCACGGCCGACGGGAACTCCGTCGCGTTTTCGAGCTACGCGTCCGACCTCGTGGCCGGCGACGCGAATCTGAGCTGCGACGTCTTCGTCCGCGACCTGGTGAACGGGACGACCGTGCTCGCGAGCGTCGACTCCAACGGCGCGCAGGGCGACGATGACAGCTTCCTCCGGCGCGGGGCGACCACCGGCGACGGCTCGAGCGTCGTCTTCATCAGCTACGCCGACGGCTTCGTCGCGAACGACGGGAACGGCGTTCCCGACGTCTTCGTGCGCGATCTCGTCCTCGGGACGACGACCTGCATGAGCGTCGACGCGTCGGGCGCCGTCGGCAACGGCGCGTGCTTCGAAGCTTCGATTTCGGGCGACGGCCGGTTCGTGGTGCTCCAGACGTGGGCGTCGACCCTCATCACGGGCGACGTGAATCTCGTCTCCGACATCGTGCTGCACGACCGCGATCCCGACCAGAACGGCGTCTTCGACGAAGGGCCCGGCGTGAACGAACCGATGAGCACCAGCCTGCTCGCGCTCGGGAACGACGAGTCGGTGCTCCCGGTGATCTCCGCCGACGGCAACCTCGTCGCCTTCCTGAGCGCCGCCGACAACCTGGTGCCGCGCGACTGGAACGGTTGGTGGGACGCCTTCGTGCGCGACCGTCGCGTCGACCACTTCGGCGCGAGCCGCGCCAACTACGGCGCCGGCTTCCCCGGCACGCTCGGCATCCCGACGATCTCGGCGGCGAGCGATCCCTACCTCGGCGCGCCGTTCTCCGTCGACGTGAGCAACTCGACCACCGCGTGGAACCTCGGCTTCCTGCTGGTCGGCTTTGCGCAGGCGTCGATCCCGACCGGCAAGGGCGGCACGCTGCTGGTGCAGCTCGCGCTGCCGCTCCTCCTGTTCCCGCTCTCGCCGGTCGGCGGGACGCTCTCCGCGACGCTGCCGGCGAACATCGACCTGCTCGGCACGACGATCGACCTGCAGGCGATCGAGTTCGACGCCGGAGCGGCGTACGGCTTCTCGTTCACCGACGGGCTCGAGTTGACGCTCGGGATCTGAGTCGCGCAGCCGCAGCGACGGCGCCGCCGCTCAGCCCGGCAGATCCTTCGCCCGCACCTCCCAGTCCGGGAGCGCGGGCGAGTCCGCGAAGCCCGGCGCCGTCGCTGCGGCCGAGCTGTTCGAGCGTGCGCTCCGTCGCCCCTTCCGGCGGCGCGACCGGCTGTCCAATTCGCTGATCGATGCCTAGGCTCGCGGGAGTCGGGTCTCCCGTCGAAGGAGGGTTCGCCGCCGGTCGGCCGGGAAGATGAGGAGCGCCCATGTTCGCGCCGCACTGCCGCCTCGTCGCCCGCGTCTTCGCATTCACGCTCGTCGCCGCCGCCTTCGGCGCGACGGCGCGCGCCCAGTACCCGATCACGCGAGTGAGCGTCGATTCGAGCGGACACGAGGGCGACGGGCCGAGCGGCTTCTTCGGAGTGCCGGGCGTGCTCTGGACCTTCGGACTGCCGGGCACCCTCTCCTCCGACGGCCGCTACGTCGCGTTCGACGGCGACGCGACGAACCTCGTCTCGGGCGACACGAACCTCACCACCGACGTCTTCGTCCACGACACCGTCACGGGAGCGACGGTTCGCGTGAGCATCGATTCCTCCGGCCAGGAATCGAACGGCGCGAGCTACTGGCCGGCGATCTCCTCGGACGGCCGCTTCGTGTCCTTCACGAGCTTCGCCGACAACCTCGTCGCGAGCGACACGAACAAGACGTACGACATCTTCCGCCACGACCGCGATCCCGATGGCAACGGCATCCTCGACGAAGGCAACGGCGTGACCGAGCGCGTGAGCGTCGACTCGAGCGGCAAGCAGGCCGACAACGCGAGCACGACCTCCTCCATCTCCGCCGACGGGGTCCTCGTCGTCTTCTCGAGCTGGGCCAACAACCTCGTCGCCGGCGACCAAAACCAACATCGGGACGTGTTCCGCCGCGACCTGTCGACCGGCAAGACGACCCGGATCACCAAGGGCGGCAACGGAGACAGCGACCTGCCCTCGATCTCCGCGGACGGGAAGTTCATCGCCTTCACGAGCGACGCCTCGAACCTCGTGACCGGCGACACGAACGCGACGTCGGACGTCTTCGTCTACGACGTCGCGAACCAGACGACGACCCGCGTCAGCGTCGACTCCTCGGGCAACCAGGCGAGCGGCTTCGGTCCGTCGCCGCTCTCCGACGACGGGAGCGTCGTCGCGTTCACGAGCTTCGCCGACAACCTCGTCGCCGGCGACACGAACGCGACGCCGGACGTCTTCGTGCACGATCTGACGAGCGGCGCGACGACGCGCGAGAGCGTCGATCCGGGCGGCGTGCAGTCCAGCGACTTCTCGGGCAGCCCGTCGCTCTCGGGCGACGGCGACGTCGTGACCTTCACGCGCTACGTTCTCGAGTACGACCGATACGGGTGGTGGTACTACGACGACTTCCGGACTTTTGCACGCGACCGCGCCGCCGACACGACGCTGGCCCTCAACGTCAACTGCGGCGGGGTCGCCGCGGACGGCAACGGGATGTTCCCGTGCGTCTCCGACGACGGCCGGTTCGTCGCGTTCATGAGCTTCGCGGACGACCTCGTCGCCGACGACGCGAACGCCGCCACCGACGTCTTCCTCTACGACCTCACGATCGTCGAGCCCGACGCGACCTGGTCGAACTACGGCACGGGGTTTTCCGGCACGCTCGGCGTCCCGACCCTCACGATGAGCGCCGACCCCGTCCTCGGCACGACGCCTTCGCTCGACGTCGGGAATTCCTCGGGGACGTCGACGATCGGCTTCCGGCTCGTCGGCGCCGACTCCGCGTCGCTCGGCACATCGCGCGGCGGGACGATCCTCGTCGACTTCCTGCAGATCAAGGCGATCACGCTCCTGCCGGGCGGGCTCTCGGTCGCCTTCACGCTCCCGCTCGACCCGGCGTTGTGCGGCGTGTCGGCGTACGTCCAGGTGATCGAGCTCGACCCCGGCGCGCAGTTCGGGCTCTCGTTCACGCCCGGGCTGCAGGCGACCTTCGGGAAGTGAGCGCGGACCCGGTGCAGGAGTCGCAGCGATGAGCCGCCTCGCACTCGCCCTACTCGCCGTCGCCCTCGCCGCCGCGCGCTCGCCGGCGCAGGCGCCGGTCACGCTGGTCAGCAAGAGCCAGAACGGCGACCTCGGCAACCAGGACAGCTACGTCCCGTTCTTGACGAGGTCGCCCGCGCTCTCCGCCGACGACCGCTGGGTCGCCTTCGCCAGCAACGCGACCAACCTCGTCTCCGACGACAAGTACAGCATCACCGACGTCTTCGTGCGCGACCTCACGGCGAACACCATCGTCCGCGTCTCGCTCGACGCGTCGGGCGACGACGCGAACAACGGCAGCGGCGAGCCGTCGATCTCCGCGGATGGGCGCTTCGTCGCGTTCGAGAGCTCCGCCGACGACCTCGTCGCGGGCGACACCAATCACGAATTGGACATCTTCGTCCACGACCGCGATCCCGACGGGAACGGGATCTTCGACGAGGGCAACGGCGTCACGACGCGCGCGAGCGTCGACTCGAACGGCGTCGAGGGCGCCAGCGGCAGCTTCCGGCCCTCGATCAGCGCCGACGGCCGCAAGGTGGCGTTCGTCAGCTACTCGACCAACCTCGACCCCGCCGACACGTCGTACAAGCTCGACGTCTTCCTGCACGACATGACGACGGGCGCGACGAGCCTCGTCAGCGTCTCCCGCGGCGGAACCGGCGGCAACGACCACAGCCTGCACTGCCACCTCGCGGCGGACGGGAACTCCGTCGCGTTCTCGAGTTTCGCCTCCGACCTCGTGGCCGGAGACGCGAACCAGCGGCGCGACGTCTTCGTCCGCGACCTCGTGCTCGGGAAGACCGTCCTCGCGAGCGTCGACTCCTCCGGCGCACAGGGCGACGGGGAGAGCGACCTCGAGCCCGGGGCGATGACCCGCGACGGCTCGAGCGTCGTCTTCTGGAGCGCCGCCGGCAACCTCGTCGCGAGCGACGGCAATGGCTTCGCCGACGTCTTCGTGCGCGACCTCGTCCACGGGACGACGACCTGCATGAGCGTCGACGCGGCGGGCGCCGTCGGCAACGGACACTCGATCTTCCCGACCATCTCGGGCGATGGCCGCTACGTCACGCATCAGACGACCGCGGCGAGCCTGCTCTCCGGCGACCGGAACCACCACGCCGACGTCGTGCTGCACGACCGCGATCCCGACGCCGACGGAGTCTTCGACGAGGACCCCGGCGTGAACACGCCGATCAGCACGAGCCTGCTCGCGCTCGGCGACGCCGACTCGACGTTCCCGGGGATCTCCGACGACGGGAACCTCGTCGCCTTCCTGAGCGGCGCCGACAACCTCGTCCCGGCCGACACCAACGGACACATCGACGTCTTCGTGCGCGACCTGCGCGTCGCCCACTACGGCGCGAGCCGGACGAACTACGGGACCGGGTACCCGGGCACGCTCGGCGTCCCGACGATCACGGCGGCGAGCGACCCGCTCCTCGGCGCGCCGTTCTCCGTCGACGTGAGCAACTCGACCAGCGCCTCGAACCTCGGCTACCTGCTGGTCGGCTTCTCGCAGGCGTCGCTCCCGACGGGGCTGGGGGGGACGCTGCTCGTGCAGATCGCGCTGCCGCTCTACCTCTTCCCGATTCCGCCGCTCGGCGCGTCGCTCACGGCCACGCTACCGGGCGACATCGACCTGTTCGGCGCGACGATCGACCTGCAGGCGGTCGAGTTCGACGCCGGCGCGACGGACGGCTTCTCGTTCACCGACGGGCTCGAACTGACGCTCGGGATCTGAGGCGCGCGACCGCGCCGCAGCTCAACTGGGCAGATCCTTCGCCCGCGCCTCCCAGTCCGGGAGCGACGGCAACCGCAGGCTCGGCGTCGGCTCGTACCAGAACGACGCCGTGCTCCAGTCGTCGGCGGTCTCGATCAGGGAGCCGTCGTGGCGGCCGATCTGCTGGATCGTCACGCGCGCGTCCTTCTGCCAGAGGATCGGGTCGCGCAGGTGCCAGCGGTACATCGACGTGAACGGCCGCTGGTGCAGGTTGCAGCCGTGGTAGAGGAACGGCGTCGCCTGCATCTCCCAGCCGAGTCCGACGTAGTCCTCGCTGCCGGTGCCGCAGAGCGTCGGGAACTCCAGGTCGCCGTCGAGGAAGATCTTCACCTCGCCCTCGCCCCACCAGCGGTCCTGCAGCGAGCGCACGCCGATGACCGCGCCGATGAAGCGGCCGCGCCCGCTGCGCAGCGGCAGGAGCTCGAAGTCGCGCCCGAGCGTGGTCGGGTTCTCGCGGCGGAACAGGCAGTGGAGCCGCCCGACGTCCTTCGCGTGGCGGTCGCCGAGGGTGCAGGCGAGCTGGAAGGAAAGCGGCGTCTCGAGGTCGCCGTCGTTGGTGACGGTGAGGCGCGCGCGCTGCGCGAACGGCATCGGCAGCCAGAAGTTGAGCGCGCCGCGCTCGCCGACCGAGTGGACCACGCTGCAGTAGGGCATCACCTTGCCGTGCGCGACCCCCATGAAGTCGCCGAGCGGGCACTCGATGCTCGGGTGGTCCTGGTCGTCGAACCAGGCGCGCAGGATCAGGCCGCGCAGCACGAGCGGATGGGGATCGGTCGCGCACCAGAAATGGCGGAGCGTGCCGGGCCCCTCGACGTCGCAGAGCTGGACCGTGTCGCCCGGCTCGAGGATCTTCGACGGCGCGCCCTTGCGGCCGACCCCCAGCCGGCTCGCCGCCCGGCCGCCCATGCCCTTGGCCCCGTTCGGGTTCTCGAACGTGATCCAGCGCGTGGTGAGGTGGGGTTCGACCTGGAAGGGCTGCAAGAAGCGGCTCCGGTCCGCAGGCACGTTCCGTGACGCCGACCATCTTCGCCGCGCCACGGGAACGAAGAAGGCGCGCCCGCGGCGAGTTCACGGGAAAGCCGTTCCCAGCGGAGGGTCGTCGCGGGCCGCCTTGCGCTCGGTGCGACCGGGCGGAGAATCCGCGCCGCTCGTTCGCGCGCGAAGGGAAGCGGGGGTCGGCTTCATGAGCGTCCGCAACGCGTCGTGCCTGCTCGCCGTTCTCGTCGTCGCCGTCCCGATCGCGCGCGCGCAGTCGAAGGTCGACGTCCCCGCCGCGGGCCTGACCCTCGAACTGCCGCCGATCGACGGCTTCGAGGCGACGCCGGCCGAGACCCAGACGCTCGAACGCTGGATGTTCGGAATGCTCGGCGGCAAGCAGCTCACGCTCGAAGTCTGGCTCCTGCCCGCCAAGGAGTACCGCTGCGGCGACCCGGCGGACGTCGTCGACTTCATGCAGGCCTACTTCCGCGACGAGCGCAAGACGACGGCGTTCGCGTCGCTCGAGCGCGAGGAGATCGAGGGGTCCTTCGGCGCGCGGACGTACGCCGAGTTCGCGCACGCGAGCTTCGTCCCGGCCGGCGACGGGGCGCAGGAGTCGAGCCTGCTCATGCTCGGGACCGTGGTCGAGAAGGGGTCGTGCTGCGTCTCGATCTCGCTCGAGCCGAAGGCCTCCGCCGACGAGCTGAAGCTGCTGCGCGACGCGCTCACGAAGGGCGCCACGTTCGCGGGCAAGCCGCCCGATCCGCGCTGGACCGACGCCGAGGCGAAGGCGCGCTGGGAGGCCGACGTCCCGGTCGCGGCGCGCAAGGACGAGCTGCGCCCGCCGATCCGCACCGCTCACTACATCGTGCTCACCAACTCGGCGGGCGGAGCGCTCTTCGCGAAGAAGATGGAGGAGAACTACGCGAAGATCCGCGCGACCTTCCCGTTCCCGGAGCGCAAGGGGCGACGCCTGCTGCCCGTGCTCCTGTTCCGTTCGGACGAGCAGTACCAGCTCTTCTGCAAGGCGGCGTTCAAGGAGTCGATGACCGTCTCGAAGGGGCACGCGTGGCACGACTACTACGCGACCTCCTACGAGTCGCCGAACGACCCGGTCCACATCCACGAGTCGACGCACCAGCTCTTCATCAACCGGATCCGCCGAGGCCACGGTGGATCGTGGTTCCAGGAGGGCCTCGCCGAGTACATGTGCACCGGCCGCGGCGATCGCAACGCGGTCGCGCTGCAGGTCGTGAAGGGGCGCATGCCGCGGCTCGCGGAGCTGATGAAGATCGACGACCTGATCGGCGGCTGGAGCGGCGGGGCGGGCACGCACGTGGACGGGAACACCCTCTACACGCTCGCGTCGCTGCTCATCGAATTCCTGCACGAGTCGAAAGAGACCAAGGCGAAGTTCGCCGCGTTCGTCGACCGGGTCGGTGGTGTCGCGCCGGAGTGCGCCGCGGCCGCGGTGCAGGAGTCGCTCGGGATGAGCGTCGACGAGCTGGACAAGAAGTTCACGCAGTACTGCCTCAAGCGTTGACGCTCGCGTCGCGCCTCACAATCCGAAGCGGTGCTCCTCGTCGAGCACGTGCATGCCCGCCGCGCCGACCGAACGCGCCGCGTCGCTCGCGGGATCGGCGGCGGGATTCGTGTGGTTCAGGTGCGTGAAGAAGACCTTGGCACGTTCGGCCGCGGGCAGCGGCGCGAAGCGCGCGACCGACTCGGCGATGAACGGGTGGGGGATGTCCTTGATCGAGCGGCCGGGGATCTCGCCGTCGGCGAAGAAGCAGCCGTCGAGCAGCGCGTAGTCGACGGCGCGGATCAGCGCTTCCACACGCTGTCCCTGGCTGGGCGAAAGCGAAGGCGCGGGCGCGCCGGCGCCCGCCTCGGCCCACGTCCACGCGTCCCACTTCTCCCACTTGTCGATGTCGGGCAGGTAGGCGAGCGAGCGGTGCGGGCCGCGGATCACGAAGCCGACCGTGTCGGAGAACTCGTCGCGGTGGGGGACGCGGAAGCAGTCGACGTGGAGGTCAGGGGCGAGCTCGACCGACGCACCGCCGCCGCCGGCGCCGCCCGGATCGCCCGGCACGAGATCGCGCAGCACGAGGCGGCCGTCGTCGACCATGCGTTTCCACGGATCGTTGCCGCGCAGGAAGCCGGCGAAGCGCGGCGTGACGTACGTCGGCACGCCCGTCACCGAGTAGGCCTCGCGCCCGAGCTGCAGCAGTCCGCCGTAATGGCCCATGTGCGCGTGCGTCAGGAACATCCCGTCGAACGGCGGCGGGCGCGGCGCGGCGGGAGCCGCCGGGTCCGCGGGCGCCGCGAACCGCTTCTCCGGCAGCCCGCGCGCGCGATCGAGCTCCTCCCTCACGTCGGGCGTGCAGTCGAAGAGCCAGCGCTTGCCGCTGCGCGGGTCGCACAGCATCAAGGAGGTGACGAGCCGCCGCCGCGACGGGTCGCTCTTGGCCGCCGCGCAGTTGCCGCTGTCGCAGCCGATGTGGGGCAGCCCGCCGTCCTGCGCGGTGCCGAGCACGACGACGTAGGGCGCCGTCGCCGGCAGCTCCGTC
>DAINBU010000004.1:0-27976 GCA_036732755.1 Planctomycetota bacterium | reverse complement strand
ATCGCGCCGAGAAGCACTGAAGCTCCGCGGGGACCGCGTACCATAGGTCCATGGCGCGCTCCTCGTGGATTCTCGTCGGTTTGATCCTCGTAGCCGGACCGGGATGCGGCCTCTTCCGCGATTCCGGCCCGCGCGCGCCCGAGCCTGCGCACGCCGCGGCGGCGAGCGCGACCGCCAGCACGAGCCCCCGCGGGACGAACCGCCTCACGAGTCGAAGAACCCCTTCGGCGCGCGCGACAGCGCGAGCAGCGCGTAGGCGGTCCCGTACTGGTAGTGGTAGTCGTACATCGGGTAGTCCCAGAACGAGCCGTCCTTCTCGCGGCAGTAGAGGACGCCGCGCGCGAGCGCGGGGAAGAGGCGGTGCTGCTCGTCGACGGGCAGCTTCTCTTCCAGCACGACGGCCGCGTAATAGAAGCCGTACAAATAGAAGTATCCGCTGATGTTGTACCAGGCCTCGTGCGGGATGGGCCGGTGCACGGCGATCTGCTGGAATCCGACGTACTTGGTGCAGAGGTTCTCGAGGGACTCGACGTAGGCGCCGCGCTTGGGCGGCTGACCGAAGAGATCCAGCGCGTAATCGTTGCCGGGCGTGCGGCACGCCGAGCCCTTCGGCAGGTTGATCCCCATGCGCGGCCGGGTCCAGAGGTAGCGGCCGTAGAGGTAGGAGCCCTCGGGGATCTGGTTCGAGGCGAGCAGCTTGGTCGCCCTCTCGACGACTTTCGGCGGCGCCATGAAGCCGAGCTTCTGCGCGCGCTCGATGCCGATCAGCACCGTCGCCGTCGTGAAGCTCGTCGACGACCAGCTCGGCGGCTGCGCCTGCACCCCGAAGTCGTAGTAGGCGAAGCCGCCGTCGATCACCTGGTAGTGCGGGAGGCGGTCGAGCGTCGCGCGGAGCGCGGCGCCGATCGCACTTTTCCGCGGGTCATCCGCGTGGCGAGCGAGGAACTCGCCGTAGCACTGCAGCCCGTAGCCGAGCGCCCAGGTGTTGTAGAACTCCGAGCCGTCGTTGCGCTTGACCTTGTTGTGGGCGAGCATCCAGTCGATGCCGCGGCTCGCCCCCTTCGCCGTCGCCTCGTTCGGCCGCGCGCACTGGTCGAGCGCCATCACGCCGAGCGCCGTCGTCGCGAAGCGGAACGCCTCGTGGGCCGACGGGACCGACGCCGAGATCTCCCACCAGCGCTCGGACTTGAACGAGCCGAACGAGCCGTCCTTGTTCTGGTGGGCGACCAGCCACTCGCGCGCGCCGTCGACCGCTTCCGTCACCTGACGGCGCAGGCCGGCGTCGATCACGACCGGCGCGGACGCCGGTTTGATCGCAGCAGCGGGCGGCGCGGCGGGCGCCGCTTGCGGCGCCGGAGCGTCGCCGGCCCCGAGCGCGAGCGCCAGCGCGCCGGCGCGAGCGGCGAGCGCGTTCACTTCTTCCCGACCTCGAGGAGCACCTTGCAGCGCATCCCCGCGAAGAGCGTCGGGGCGACGGAATCGAGCTCGACGGTCGCGTCGTAGGCGTTCTCCGGCGCTCCGGCGCTGCGCGAGCTCGGGAAGCGGTCGAAGCGCAGCCGGCCGACCATCTCGAGCGACGCGTCCGACGTCGCGACCACCTTCGCCGCCATCCCCTGCGAAACCGTGGCGACCTGCGACTCGGGCAGGTCGAGCGCGACCTGCAGCCCGCCTGGCTGCGCGATCGTGAAGAGGATCGCCTTCGCGTTGGCGGTGCCGCCCACCTCGTGGCGCGGCGGCGTGCGGCCGGGCCGGTAGTCGTCGCCGCTCCCGTGCAGGACGAGCCCCGACGCCGTGGCGCGCACCGTGAACCGCTCGCGGTCGCGGCGCAGCTTCTCGACGCGCTCGCGCGCGTCCTTCATCTCGGGCTCGAGGCGGGCGATCGCGTCGGCGCGGGCGCGCTTCTCCATCTCGACCTGGCGCTGCGTGCGGTCGAGGTTGCGCTGGGCGTCGCGCGACGACTTCTGCTTCGCCTCGTGCTGCTTCCTCTCGGCGTACTCGGCCTCGTACTTCTTGCGGGCCTGCTGCAGCTCGAAGGAGATCTGGGTGCGCGCGAGGTTGCGCCGCGAGCGGCGGAGCACGATCTCCTCGGTCGACTCGGTCAGCTCCTCCGACTTGTACATCTTCTCGAGCTGCGCGAGCTCGTCCTTCTGGTCGTCGATGTTGTCCTTGCCGTACGACTCGCTCAGGTCGTCGCCGCGCTTCTTCAGGACGACGTCGACCTTCTCGTAGTTGGAGAGCGCCTCCTGCGCGTCCTTCGCGGCGTCGCTCGCCGCCTCGATCTTCTGCGCCGCCGCCTCGTCGTCGAGGCGCGCCTGGTCGCGCGCGTTCTGGTGCCTCACCTCGGTCGAGCGCAGGTCGCGCTCGGCTGCCGCGACGGAATCGTCGATCGCCTTGGAGTCGAAGCGCGCCAGCACGTCACCCTCGCGCGCCTGCGAGCCGTGCGCCATCACCTCGACCCACTCGAGCGCGCCCGCGTACGACTCGAGCCCGAGGCGCACCTCGACGCCCGGCTTCGCGCCGCCCGGCACGAAGGTGCCGGTCCGCTCGAGCGGCGTCTTGGTCTCCGGCGGCTTGGTCTCCTGCAGCGGCGCCGCGGCGAAGGCGATCGCACCCAGCACGGCGAAGAGGGAGCACAGAGGCGTCACGCGAATTCCTCCAACGTGGGTTTCGCCGCGCGCGCACGGGCGGCGCACGAGGCCGGACGCGCAGCGGGGCGGGATATCCTACGGCGCCCTCTTTTCGGGAGGTGAGCTTGCGCACGCATCGATTCGTCGCCGCCGCAGCGAGCGCTCTCACGCTCGCCGGCTGCGCCCAGTTCCGGGAACTCGTGCACGACGCGGGGGAACTCGGCGGGACGCCCGCCTACGAGGAGGCGGAGGAGACGGGCGGCGGGACGGTCGAGCCGTTCGTCGGGCTCGACCTCGAGGAGACCCTCGCCGGCTCCCTCGACCAGATGGAGTTCCTCTCGGGGCTGCGGGTGGCGGCGGTCACCCCGGGCTCGGCCGCGGAGGCCGCCGGCGTGCGCGCCAACGACCGCCTCGTCAAGGCGGACGGCGCCGCCATGGAGCGGCGCGACCAGTGGTCGGCCTACCTCGCCTCGAAGAAGGCGGGGGACGTCGCGAACCTGACGGTCGAGCGGGACGGCGCGCTGAAGGAAGTCCCGGTCACGATCGGGTCGCGCGGCGCGGGGGCGATCGTGGTCCGCGGGGCGGCGCGCCGCTTCATCGAGCGCCGGAAGGCGCGTGTTGTCGTCGAGACGAAGATGGACACCGGCGGCGGCAAGCCGCGCGCGCTCTGCGAGGTGGTCGAGGTCGCCCCCTCGAGCCCGCTGAAGAAGGCCGGCCTCGAGGCGGGGACGCGCATCGCCGAGCTCGACGGCGTCGAGGTGAACGGCGCCGGCGACTTCGCGCGCCGCATCTCGGAGCTGCCGTTCGGCGCGTCGGTCGAGCTCGGCGTCGTGCGCGGCGCGGAGCTCGAGACGGTCGACGTCACGCTCTACGAGCCGGACCGCGAGCTGATCGGCTTCATGCTCTGGCCCTTGATCGAGTGGGACGAGGCGGCCGACGGCTCCTCGAGCGGCCTCACTTTCATCGACCTCTGGTTCATCTGGATCTACCGCTACCAGCGCAAGGGCGAGACGAAGGGGTGGAGCGTGCTCCGCTTCATCGAGTGGGGGTCGGGGCAGGGCGAGCTCTCCGAGGAGCCGGCGGGGGGCGCGCGATGACGGCGTTCGCGGCGGCGTTGCTTGTCGCGCTCGCGGCGTCCGGCGGTGTCGGCGTGCCGCTCGCGCCGCCCGCGGCGCGCTTCGTCGAGTCGCGCATCGACATCGGCAGCGACCGCTGCGAGTACCAGTTCGCCGACGCCGACGGCGACAGCCGCATCGACCTCTTCGTCACGACCGCCGAGGCGGGCGTGCGCACACTGCGCCTCTACCGGCTGGACCCCGACTCGCACTACCCGGCGCAGCCCGACTTCCGCATGACCGTCCCGCCCGACGTGGTCGCGTTCGCCACCTTCGACCTGCGGCCCGAGCCGGGCAAGGAGGTCGTGCTGCTGACGCGGAACGGCCTCTTCTCCCTCACCGCGACGCGCGAGGGGCTCCAGGGCAACCTGCGCCGCGAGCTCGCGATCCCGATCTTCCCCGACCTGCCCGACCCCGACCGGCTTCCGTGCTGGCGCATGATCGAGGACGTCGACGGCGACGGCCGCGACGAGCTCCTGGTGGTGAGCGACGGCGCCCTCGTCGCGCTCGCCCCGCGGCCGCGCGACGAGCCGCCCGGCCCCAACGGCGAGGGCCCGTCGCTGCGGACCGTCCTCACGCTGCCGTGCGTGCCGGCCGACGCCGACGCGCGCGACTCCAAGGTCTCGCTCGGCAACGCGGGCGTGACGGTGCAGTCGCGCGGCGGGCTCTCGTCGTTCTTCCCGGGTGCGCGGTCATCGCGGCCGTTCTTCGCGGGTCAGCTGCTCCTGGCGCGCAGCGTGAGCTTCGAGATCCCGGCGCTCTTCGACTGGGACGGCGACGGGCGGCGCGACCTCGTCGCGCTCGACGTCGACGACGTGCGCGTGCGGCTCCAGGATGCGCCCGGCCGCTTCGAGCCGAACGTCCGCACCTTCCGCCTCCCCGACGCGCTGCGCGCCGAGAACGTCGACCGCAGCGGCCGGCGGCGCCACGAGCGGCTGAAGCTGCTCGACATGGACGGCGACGGCCGCTCCGAGCTCGTCCTCACCAAGAGCGAGGGGCGCGGCAGCGGGCAGGAGCACTCCTTCGTGGTGGTGCGGCGCAAGGCGGACGGGAGCCCCGAGGAGGCGGCGAGCGCGCTGCTCAAGCTCGAGGGCATGGACGTCGACTACGACACGATCGACGTCGACCACGACGGCAACATGGACGTCATCGCGAGCCGCGTCGACGTGCCGACCGGGCTCACCTCGCTCGCCAACGTCCGGCTCGACACCGGCCTCTACCTCTTCCGCGGCGGCGCGCGCGCGACCCTCGACCGCGACGTCGCGGTCAAGCTCGAGCGGACCTACCGGCCCGAGCAGCTCGCGCGCGTGCAGGAGACGCTGCTCACGAGCTTCACCGGAGATTTCGACGGCGACAAGCTGAACGACCTGGTGCTGACGCAGATCGACGGGCGCGTCGACATCCGCCGCCTGAAGCACGAGGGAGACGCGTACGCGCTCGACACGAGGCCGCTCGCGTCGTTCCAGCCGCCGGCGCCGGTCGAGCGCATGGAGACGTGGGACGTCTCCGACGACGGCATCGCCGACCTCTTCCTGCGCCACAAGAAGTCGTTCACGTTCTTCGTCTCGAAGAAGGAGGGCCCGAAGTGATCGGGCCCGCGCTCGCCGGCGCCGCTCTCTCGGGCGCGCTCGCGCAGGCGACGCCGGCGCTCCCGCAGTTCACGCCGAAGTCGCTGCGGCTGCCCGGCCCGGTGAGCGGGCTCGCGACGATCGACCTCGACGGCGACGGCCGCCGCGAGCTGCTCGTCGGCGGCGCGCACGGGCTCGGCGTGCGCGGCCTCGAGGAGGGGGCGCCGGAGCGCTTCCGCGCCGAGCAGGGGAGCGTCCGCTCGCTCGCGTGGTGCGTCGTCGAGCACCACGGCGCCCGTGACGAGCTCTGGCTCGTCGACGACGAGGGGAGCGTCAAGCGCGTCGAGCTCGGCGCGGAAGGGGCGACGGCGCGCGAGGTCCTGAAAGCGGGGCGGCTCGTGCTTCCCTCGGGCGTCTTCTCCTTTCCGTTCGCGCGCGACCTCGATGGCGACGGCGCGAGCGACCTCGCGCTGCCGGTCCCGACCGGGCTCAAGCTCTGGTTCGGGCGGCCCGACGCGTCCTTCGTGGTCGGCGCGTCGGTGCGCCACCGGATCTCGGTCGACCTCGGCTTCCCGGGGCCCGGCCAGGGCCACCCCGACGCCAACGTCGACGTCTCCGTGCCGTCGTTCGACGTGGCCGACCAGAACGGCGACGGCCACCCCGACCTCGCGTTCGAGTCGAGCGACCGCATGCAGTTCTTCTGGTCCGACGCGAAGGGCCACCTGCCCGAGGCGCCGACTTTCGAGATCGACCTCGAGGAGATCCGCCAGAAGCTCGGCGGCGACGACGAAGGCGTGATCGACCCGTCGAACCTCTTCAAGATGCTGAAGGGGATGGTCAACGCGACGGTGCGCGACCTCGACGGCGACGGCTGCGCCGACCTCCTGCTGCGGCAGGGCCCGAAGGTCGCGCTCTACGGCGGGACGAAGGGGGGCATCGACGGCGGCGGCGTCGACCGCAGCAAGGCGCTGCAGGTGCTGAAGACGTCGGGCAACCTGATCGCGACGTTCGTCGCCGACGACGACGGCGACAAGAAGCTCGACCTCTGCATGCTGCAGGCGGCCGACGTCTCGATCGGCGAGCTGCTGCTCTGGGTGGTGGCGGGCGGGAAGCTCGAGCTCGACCTCTACACCTATTTCCAGGAGGAGCGGCTGCGCTTCGCGCGCAGTCCGTCGCGCAAGCGCAAGCTCGTGATCGACATCCCCAACCTCCTCACCATCACGAACGAGCTCGAGAAGAACCAGCAGCTGAAGGAGCTCGGCGACGAGCTCTCGCGCCTGCCGGTCCCGTTCGACGGCGACGGCGACGGGCAGGCGACCGACCTCGCGGTGGTGACGCGCGACGGCAGGGTCGAGATCCACCTCGGCGTCGCCGACGCGGCCTCGACCGCGCCCGTCGACGAGTCGCAGGCGTGGCACGACGTGATCGACCACTACGACCGCGAGGCGAAGGGCAAGGACGGGGTGACGATCCCCCTGCTCGGGGTCCTCGACTGGGTGCCGATGCCGGGCGCACGGCTGCGCGCGCGCATCGCCGGCAGGTCGCCCGCCGTCGCGCTGGGCACCGTCGACCCCGCGACGCTGATCCACCGCCGCGACGAGGAGACCCGCCCGACGCGCCGCTTCCTCGTGGTGCAGGACCTCGACGGCGACCGGAAGGACGACCTGCTGCTGGTCGACCCCGACCTCGCCGACGGCGCCGTGGAGATCACGCGCTTCGTCACCACGACGCGATGAAGGCGGCGAGCGCGGCCGGCGCGACGGCGGCGCAGAACTGCAGCGCGTGGTCCACGAACGTCCCGCGATTGGGGAGCAGCGGCGCGAGCCACGCCGCGAGCAGGAGCAGCGTGCAGGCGATCGGGAAGTCGCTGCCGAGCCCGTTCACGAGCAGGATCCCGCACGCCGCGACGCCCGACACCGTGACCGCGGTGCGGCCCGTCGTCTCCGTCGCCTTCGCGAGCCCCACCAGCGCCGTCGCGCCGAGCGCCGCCGCGAAGCCCGCCATGATCCGCCCGAAATCCTGGGAGTGCGACGCGTAGGCGGCCGCCGCGCCCGCGGTCGCGAGCGACTGGAGGGCGAAGGTCCGCCACATCGGCGCCTTCGCGAGGCGCGTCTCCCCGACCCAGAGCAGCGCGAGGAAGGCGGTCCCGAGCCCGACCAGGAATGCGAGCCGCACCGCCTCGCCGAACTGCGCGAGCCGCCCGTTCGGGCGCAGGATGAACCACTCGACCGCGAGCGTGAGCGCGAGCAGCAGCGGCACGCGCGCCCCCTCGGCCGACTTCCCCTCCTCGACGAGCAGCAGCAGCAGCGCCGCCGCCGTGAGCCACGGCACCCACTGCCAGCGCATCGCCGGCGGCAGCGGCGGCACGCCGGCGACCGTGTAGAGCGCGGTGAAGAGCCCGAGCGCGAGCGCGACCGCCGCGGCGCGCGCCGGCGCGGTCGTGCCGAGCGACGCGAGCAGGTGGACGGCGAGCGCGGCGCCGCCGGCCCACGCCGCGGTGGAGAGGCACTGCTCGAAGTAGATCCGAAGGAGGTAGTCGTTCATGCCGGCGGCGCGCCGGCTACTTCGCCGCCTCGACGTTCACGATCAGGTCGACCTCGTCGCCGAGCATCCCGAGGTCGGCGGCGCTCTTCATGCCGAAGTCGCTGCGCTTGACCTGGAACGACGCCTCGAAGCCGACGCGCTGGCCCATCTTCGGGATGTCGGCGAAGCCGACCTGCTTCACGTGCACGGTGATCGACTTCTTGACGCCGTGCAGGCTCAGGTCGCCGGTCACCTCGAGCTCGTCCTTGCCCTTCGGCTCGACCTTGGTGCTGTCGAAGTCGATCGTCTTGAATTCGTCGGCGTTGAAGAAGTCGGGGCCGCGCAGGTGCTTGTCGCGGTCGGCGTTGTTGGTGTCGACCTTCGCGGCCGGGATCGTGAAGTGGATCTTCGACGCGGCGGGCTTGGCGGCGTCGATCGTCACGGTGCCGTTCGCCTCGTTGAAGCGGCCCCAGAAGTTGGAGACGCCCAGGTGGCGGATCTTGAAGAGCACCGTGCTGTGGACCGGGTCGATCTTGAAGGCGCCGTCCGCTCCGCCCGCCTTCTGCGGGGCGGCGAGCGGCACGACGGCGAAGCCGAGGAGCACGAGCGAGGCGGACAAGAGCTTGCCGAGCATGGATTCACCTCCGGAAGTGGAATGGGGCGGGAGTGTACGCGGGAGCGTCGGCACCCGGACTCTCCCGGGCTTCCGGGTGATTCGCGTCGGCGCTAGCGTGCGCCGGATGTCCACCGCGATCCGAGCCGCGTCCCGCGCCGCGCCGGCGGCCGCCCTCCTCCTCGTCCTGTTCCCGTGCGCGTCCGCAGCGCAGACGCCTCCGGGCGGCGGGCGCGACCGCAACCTCTCCGCGAAGGGGGGCGAGGCGGGCGGCGCCAACCGGCCGCGGCCGGCGCGCGACGACTACTCGACCGCACGGCAGAAGCTGCTCGACGCGGCCCGGACGCCCGAAGGCGGCGCCCCCGTCGACCCCGCGTCGCTCGACGCCAAGGACTTCGGCACGCTCGTGACGGCGGCCAACGACGAGGCGAGCAACCGCAAGCTCCCCTCCATCAACGACAGCCCGGAGAACAACTACACGCCCGAGCACCTCGCCTTCCGCAAGGAGGTCTACGGCCCGGTGCGCGACGATCCGGTGCTGCGCGAGTTCCTGCGCACGCTGGTGCGCAAGGCGGCGACCGGCTTCGACGTCAACGGGACGAACGCCGCGATGGTGCTGGCCGACGATCCCGACGTGGCCGACCTCGACGCGATCTTCACCGGCTACGGCGCGACGATCCCGGAGAACCGCACGCCGCTCGCGCGCCAGCTCGGCCGCGCGCTCGGCACGGCGCGCACGCAGGAGCCGCGTCCGCCGCGCTTCGACGAGATGATCGAGCGCGTCAAGGCCGACGCGGCCGAGGGCAAGGCGGTCCAGCGCGGCGCGGCGCTCGAGGCGCTCTACCGCGCCGGCGAGGGCGAGCTCGCGCTGCAGCACCTGAAGAAGCTGCTCTCGCAGGAGACCGAGCCGCTCGAGGCGGTGACCGTGCTGCAGGCGTGCGCGCGCCTCCTGCAGCAGACCGACGTCGACCCGTTCCTGCGCTCGCGCGCGGTCGCGGTCGCGCACGCGGCGGTCGAATCGATCCTCTCCGACACCTCCGCGCTCAAGGCGTCGCAGTCGATCGGCGGCGACGGCCGCATCCTGCGCGCCGGCACCTCCTTCCTGCAGGACGTCGGCGGCGCGCGCGAGATGGAGCTCGTGCTGCGCTGCCTCTCCGAGCCGCGCGCGCAGCAGCTGCTCGGCATGGACGGGCTGCAGAACGTCCGCGTCGGCCTCGCCCGCGCGCGCCCGACCATGTCGGACGAGCAGGGCGCGAAGGTCGACGAGTGGTTCCTGAAGCTGATCGTCGACACGGGCAACCGCCTCTTCGCACTCGAGGAGGACCCGATGTCGCAGGAGGAGAAGCGCGCCTTCTGGGAAGCGCGCGACCTGCGTTACAACGCGATCACCTACTTCATCGACCAGATCCGCCGCACCAAGTCGGTGAAGGAGCGGCTCTGGAAGGAGGCCGACCTCGCCGAGCTGCTCGTCACGATCTTCAAGGCGAAGGAGGACGTGAAGGACGAGCGCGACGGCGACGTAGTCTGGCGCGGCGTGGCCGAGAAGCTCGAGAACCGGGCGTGCGCGCTCGAGCTGCTCGCCAACCTCGAGCGCGAGTTCAACAAGCCGACGCCCGGCATCGACCTCTTCAGCGAGGGGCTCGCTGTCCTCTGCAACGAGGTGCAGGCGCCGCCGATCCGGGTGGCCGAGATCCTCGCGTTCCGCAAGGCCTACGCGCCCGGCGTGATGTTCGAGTTCCCGATCGGCAAGGAGCCGGCCGACGAATTCGTGAAGCGCACCGGCTGCATGGTGATCGCGACGCTCGGCTACATCGTCCACACCGGCGGCGGCAAGGTCGGCATCGAGGTCGACGCCGCCAACCCCTGGCCATGGGAGCGCGACGGCAAGCCGCCGCTCGAGCCGGTGAAGCCGGGCGCGGAGAAGAAGGACGAGAAGGCGGAAGAGAAGCCCGACGCGAAGCCGGACGAGAAGAAGGACGACGCGCCCGCCGCGAAGGGCGACGACGAGAAGAAGGACGGCGAGAGGCGGTGACCGGGCCGGGCTCGTGAACGTGCTGCGGTTGTCGGGCCGCGGAGCGCCGCCTACCATCCCGACCCCATGAATCCCAACAGCCTCTTCCTCCGCAAATTCACGACGGAGCCGGCGGAAGCGGAGGGACACGGGACGGGGCTCAAGCGGTCGCTCGGCGCGCTCGACCTCACGCTGCTCGGGATCGGGGCAATCATCGGCGCCGGCCTCTTCTCGAGCATCAAGGAGATGATCGTCGGGCGCTTCGACGCGCACGGCGCGGTGGTGATGCTCGGCGCCGGGCCCGCGGTGATGGTGTCGTTCGCCCTGACCGCGCTCGCCTGCGGCTTCGCGGCGCTCTGCTACGCCGAGATCTCGGCGATGTGCCCCGCCTCGGGCAGCGCCTACTCCTATTCGTACGCGGCGTTCGGCGAGCTGGTCGCCTGGATCATCGGCTGGGACCTGATCGTCGAGTACGCGATCGGCAACGTCTACGTCGCGCAGTCGTGGGGCGACTACTTCCAGTCGTTCCTGCTCGGCGTGAACGAGCAGTGGTCGCTGCCGGTCTGGCTCACCAAGGACCTCCAATCGGCGGCCGCCGCGGTGAGCGGGGCGGCGCACGTGCTCGGCGACGCGGCGGCGAGCGCGGCCGCGCAGGCCGACGCGCAGGCGACGCTCGACCGGTGGGCCTCGGCGCCGCGGCTGGGCGACTGGGTCGTCTCGGTCAACCTGCCCGCCTTCGGGATCACGCTGCTGCTCACGATCCTGCTCTGGATCGGCGTGCGGGAGAGCGCGCGCGCCAACGCGATCATGGTCTTCCTGAAGCTCGGGCTGGTCCTGACGTTCATCGCGCTCGGAACGTGGACGCTGGTCCGCGGCGGGGAGAACCACTGGCATCCGTTCGCGCCGAACGGCGTGAAGGGGATCTGGCAGGGCGCCGCGCTCGGCTTCTTCAGCTACATCGGGTTCGACGCCGTCTCGACCGCGGGCGAGGAGACGCGCAACCCGCAGAAGGACCTGCCGCGCGGGCTGCTCTGGTCGCTGCTGATCTGCACCGTGCTCTACGTGCTGGTCGCTGCCGTGCTGACGGGCGTCGTGCGCTACAGCGACTTCTCGACCAACGACCCGCTCGCCTTCGCGATGAAGGTGATGGGCTACGGCAACATCGCGACTCTCTTCGCGTTCGGCGCGATGGTCGCCATGACCGCGGTGCTGCTCGTGTTCCAGTTCGGGCAGACGCGCATCTTCATGGTGATGTCGCGCGACGGCCTCCTGCCGCCGGTCTTCTGCCGCATCCACCCGAAACACCAGACGCCGCACGTGAGCACCTGGGTCACCGGGATGCTCGTCGCGGTGCTCTGCTCGGTCCTCACGCCCGACCAGGCGATCGGCCTCACGAACATCGGGACGCTCTTCGCCTTCATCCTCGTCTCGATCGGCGTGATCGTGCTCCGCAAGCGCAATCCCGACGCGCCGCGCCCCTTCAAGGTCCCGCTCTATCCGCTGACGCCGATCCTCTCGGCACTCGCCTGCCTCGCCCTGATCCTCGGCCTCGAGCACTCGAACTGGATTCGCCTGCTCGTCTGGCTGCAGCTCGGCTTCGTCGTCTACGCCTGGTACGGCTTCAAGAACAGTCGCCTGCGCCGCGAGTCCTCGGCCGCGCCCCTGCCGCGCGCGCCGGTGCTGATCCAGGTGGTCGGCTGGGCGCTCGTCGCGGCCGCACTCTGGCTCGACGTCGAGATCGTCCGCGTCGGCACGCCGGTCGTTCCCGATAGCGTGCTCAAGACCGAGCTCTTCACCGGTTTCTACGGCGTGCGCGCGGTCGCGCTCGAAATCGCCGGCCTCGCGCTGATCCTCGGCCGGCCGTGGGCGCGGACCTGGTACGTCGTGGTCCTGCCCTTGATCCTCGTCACGAGCGGCTGGCTCGACCCGGCGCAGACGTGGAATTTCGTCATGTGGTGCGCGCTCGTCGCGGGGGTGTTCGGCGTGGCGATCCTGAAGGCGAAGGCGTGGGAGCGGGTCCTGAATTGACGCGCGCGTCGCGGTCTGCGACGCCTTCCCGGTCCGGAGCAGAGCATGGTGAACCTCGCGGCGCGCCTCCTCGCGGCGGCGACGATGGCGGGACTTCTCGCGGAGTCGCAGAGCGCGGCGACGACCGACGAGGGCAAAGCGCTCCCGCCGAAGCCGTTCGTCCGATTGACCGGCCGCGACAACATCGAGATCCAGAAGTCGAAGTTCATGCTGCGGCTCGACGGCGACTTCACGATCGAGGCGTGGGTGCGCTGGAGCCCGTACGAGGCCGGCGAGATCTATTTCGCCGGAGACGAGGCGTGGTCCGGAATGAGCGCCGAAGCCGACGTCGAGGAGACGTGCGGCTGGATCCTGCGCACGACCGCGCTCGAGGCGGGTGAAGTCCGCAAGATCGACTTCACGATCGCGGCACGACCCGATCGCTTGAATTCGAAAACGGACTGGAAGAGGTTCGTCACCGGTGGTCGACGTTGCGTCGACGCGACGGGATGGCACCACCTCGCCGTCTCGAAGACGGCGACCGAGCTCCTGGTCTTCTGGAACGGCACGCGCGCCGCGAAGGGCTCGGTGAACGGCCTCGCACTTGTCGCCGCGCCGACGCCGCTTTATCTCGGCGTGCGCAAGGGCGCGCACGAGAACCGCCGCGTCGGCGCCGACTTCCGGTCATTCCGCGTGTCTTCGAAGGCGCGCTACCTCAAGGATTTCGCGCCGGCAGAGACGCTCGAATCGGACGACACGACGCTCGTCGTATTCGACGCCACGAAGTCCCACGGCGACGAGCTCGCCGACCTCTCCGGGAAGGGTCACGCGGGAAAGCTCGCCGGTGCGCGCTGGGTCGACCCGAAGGACAAGTGATCCGCGCACGCGATCCGCAGACAGTTCGCCGTACTCCGTCTACGATCGCGCCTCCGCTGTCGTGTCTCGCAGCCCGGCCTGCCGCACGGAGTGCTCCATGCTGTCGCGCTCGATCGCCGCGTTCGTACTGCTCCCATCGTCTGCCTTCGCCCAGCTCGCTCCTCCCGGCGCGCCGCCCGAGAACCCGCTGACGCCGGAGAAGGCGGTGCTCGGCAAGGTCCTCTTCTGGGACGAGCAGCTCTCGAGCGACAACACGATGGCGTGCGGCAGCTGCCATCGGCCCTTCGCCGGCGGCGCCGACGTCCGCATCGTCCGGCTCGCCGGACCCGACGGTCTACTGAATACCAACGACGACGTGTTCGGGTCGCCGGGAGTGATCCGCTCCGACGCGCAGAATCTCTACGAGCCCGACCCGGTGCACGGCTTCCTGCCGCAGGTCACCGGACGCAACTCGCCGGGCTTCCTGATGGCCTCCTACAACACCGAGCTCTTCTGGGACGGGCGCGCGTCGACGACCTTCGTCGATCCGCAGACCGGCACGACGAGCATCGCGGTCGGAGGCGCGCTCGAGAGCCAGAGCGTCGGGCCGCCCGCCTCGGACGTCGAGATGGCGCACGCGGCGCGCGACTGGAGCGAGATCGTCGCGAAGCTCCCCGCGTCGCGGCCGCTCGCGCTCGCGAGCAACCTCCCCACCGACGTCGCCGCGGCGCTCGCGGCCGACCCGACCTACCCCGACCTCTTCACGAGCGCGTTCGGCGACGCGGCGATCACGAGCGAGCGCATCGCGTTCGCGATCGCGAGCTACGAGCGTTCGCTCGTCCCGGATCAGACGCCGTGGGACGACTACGTCAACGGCAACACCGCCGCGCTCACGGCGCAGCAGAAGGCGGGGCTCGGCGTCTTCACCAACCAGGGCAACTGCCGCATCTGCCACCTGACGCCGTTCTTCCTCGACGACCAGTTCCACAACATCGGCCTGCGCGACCCCGCGACCGACCCGGGCCGCGAGAACGTCACCGGCGACCACAACGACCGCGGCATGTTCAAGTCGCCGAGCCTGCGCAACGCCGGGCTGCGCGCCCGGTTCATGCACACGGGACAGTTCGACGACCTGCGCCAGGTCGTCGACTTCTACAACCGCGGCGGCGACTTCAACGACAATCTCGACGGGCAGATCTTCCCGCTCTTCCTGTCGCTCCAGCAGACGGACGACCTCGTCGAGTTCCTGCGCACCGCGCTGACCGACCCGCGCGTGGCCGCCGAGCAGGCGCCGTTCGACCGGCCGCGCCTCTTCTTCGAGCCGCCGCCGCCGAATCCGGCGCACTACGGCTTCGGGTCGTCCGGCAGCGGCGGCTTCGTGCCGGCGCTGCTCGCGCAGGTGCCGCCGAACGTCGGCAACGTCGACTTCAAATTCGGCGTGTTCGACGCGCTCGGCGGGAGCCTCGCGCTCGACATCGTGTCGCTCGGCAAGACGCCGCCCGGCACCTTCCTCCGCTCCATCCCCCTCCACGTCGACGTGACCCAGATCGCCGTGATCGTGCCGCTGGTCCTGTCAGGCTCTGGCGCCGGCGCCGGCTACGGGACGTTGAAGGGCGCGTTGCCGAGCAATCCGGCGCTCGCGGGCATCGAGTTCTTCTCGCAGTGGTTCGTGCTCGACGCCGGCGCGAGCGACGGCATCGCCGCAAGCGAGGGTGGCGAGTTCCAGTTGTTCTGAACCGCGCGTGGCGACCAAAATCGCCGCTCGTCAAACGCTACGCACGTGAGGTCGAGGAGCTCCTCCGGAAGGAGCGGAGCGGGTGACGAGGCGGCTGCGGTGGTGTGCTCTGCGGAACGACCGTCGGTGGTTGCACGTCGTCGAAGAAGTACCAGAACGCATTCCAGGTCACCTGGTCGACCAGTTTCTCGATCGTGTCGCATCGCCGGCGCACCGAGGCGACATGCTTCAACAGAAGGTCCTCGGAGATCTCCCGCTTGGTGTTGAAGAACACGTCGCGGTACTCGCTGAATCGTCGTTCGCCGCCGGTCCGGTGGTAGAACACGCAGAAGACGTCCTGCAGTGCTGCGAAAAGTCCGCCGAGGGAGATCCACCATCGGGGCCCCGGCTCGGCGTTGCAGTGCGCCGCCTGGATGCAGAATTCCGCGAGCGCAAAGAAGTAGGCGCTGTCGGGCTCCGCGTTCATCCATTCCTGCGGGCCGTGTTCCTCGATGCGAAGTTTCCCCGAAGCGAATTTCGCGAACAATTTGTCGAGTTTCGGTGGAGGCAGGCCCCCCGACGACAAATGCGGTTTGAAGATGGCGTGCATGTGACTGGCCATTCTCGTGAACAGCAAGGGCAATAACACGCGGACTGGTTGCTTCGGAGCGTTCACTTTTCCGAGCAATTGATCCTTGGACACATCGAGGAGGAGCTTCGCCTGACCCTTCACGCGCACCCTCACTTTGTACTCCTTGCCGGCGGCGAGCCTCCGCGCACGATCGAGCGGGAGGCGAGTCAGCAACTCGAACGCGCACCGAAGCTCGGTGGAGCTGATGTCCGGACGGAGGTCGCAGAAAAGCTTGCGAGCTTCTGTCGAAAGCGATTTCCCGTTCGGGTTATCCTGGAGAATCTTGAAGATTCGCGGATCCGTCCACGCATCGAATCGAACGATCTTCCTCTGCTCAAGACCGATCTGTGTCTTGGGCAGCTTCGCTCTCTCGTTCAGCATTCGAATCGTTTCTTCGGCCAGTGGCCTCGAGTGGACGCTGCCTCCCGGACCGGAGCTCAACCGCAGCGCGTTGACGAGGCTTCTTTGAGGATGTGCCATGGAATGTCCCCCCTGATCAATTTGGAAAGGCCGGATGGTCACGTCGCTGCGATGTCGACTCGATCACGGGCCGTACGCGACCACGTCCGCACGAAGCCAATACTGCGTAGTCTGCGGATTCTGAGGATTCGGGTGCGGGGCGACGCCGATATTGATCGGCCCTTGTGGCGCGTAGTTGGCATTGGTGACGGGATGGATCGCGAGACCTAAACCGAGTGAACTACGCCAGACGTCCGGGTCTCCGGATTCTCGTGAGTCATTCACGTACACGTCGAAGATCTTGTTCGCAGGATTGAGAGGATTGGTGGCGCCGGGGCCGAAGATGCGTCTCTTGACCAATTCCCGAAGCTCGTCGCACATGTCGGCGTACTCGGTGTGCGTGAAGATGACCTGCATGCCCTGCAGCTTGCTGATGAAGTCGCTGATATCCGCCTCCGTAGGAATGTTCTGGTTGTTGGTGTCGATCGTGATCTGCGGCGGCGGGAGAACCGCCGTGAAGGTCGGTTTGGCGAGCGAGTACGTCACCGCTCCAAGTACCAGATAGGGCATGATGCGCTCCTTTTTGTCGGGTCGTCGCGCGTCGGAACTCGATCGTCGAGATTCGGATTCCCCCTGCGAGCGACGACGGTTGTTACGGTGATCGACTCTTGCAACAGCGAAGGCCGACGTACATCGGGGCGTATCGATCGGCGACGCCGAAGAACGCATGGGAAGAAAGGGAGGCGTGGTTGACCTGCGCGTCCCACGCCGAACCCAGGTCGATACGCTCCCAGATCTTGGTGACGAGGACGTCTTCCTCAGGCTCGGCGAGGAGGCTCTCGCTTGCCTCCGCGACGTTCCCGAAGGCGTGGAAGAGACCCTCGGGCGGCTGGCGGTAGCGCGGGTCGCGGACTGGTTTCACGTTGGCCAGGTAGATTCTGAACTTGTCGGCCACCGAGATTCCTCTTCCTTCGTCCTCGCCGTAGATGTTGTAGTTCTCCGCCGCGAGCGGGAGTTTGTCCTCGCCAGCCGGATAGTGGCGGGTGTCGCTGCCGCGCTGCGCTCGCTCGAGCTCGAGGTGCGTCGGGAGCCTCTTGCCGGCCCACTCCGAATAGGCCTGCGCATCGCCGTAGTCGATGCCGGCGACGGGAAGGTCGAGGAAGCGATCGCCGAGCTCTCCGAGTGGCAGGTCGTGCCAATCCCCTTTGAACCCGAGGCTGCTCCATCGCTTTGGGGGGGGGCGGCCGGTCTCGCGCAGGAAACTGACGAACTCCCCGTTCGAGACCTCGGCCTCGTCGATCTGGAAGGCGTCGAACTCGGCGGACGGGCCGCCAATGTCGCAGCTCTTCGGCCGAATCACGTCGAACGTGAATCGTCCGGCCTCGATCGCTTTCATTCCGGGCTGCACGGCTTCACTGCGCCGCACGCGGATCTGCAACTCGACCGGCGCGGCGCCCGGTTCGAGGTAGCGCGTGTACTCGGCGAAACCGAAGTCCTGGATCTCGACGAGGAATCGCCAGTTCCCCGTACGCACGGCCACGTCGGCGAGAGGCAGGACGCCGAGCTCCTGTCGTTCGCCGCGCATGCCGAGCAGCGGATCGATCGCGCGCATCGAGGCATGGGCCGGTCTCCCGGCCGCGTCGGCCTGCGTCACCGAGTCGAGGCGAAGGTTCACGCGCGGCCTTGCTCGCGCGGGGTCGCAGAGGCGCGCGACTTCCGGCAGGTCGCCGTAGATCTCTCGGATCCGTTCGCCCTCGAATTGGAAGAGGGCCAGCTCGGTCGGCGATGAAGGTGACGCGTGTCCCCCCCAACGCGCCGGATCGCGCAGTCCGCCCAGCCCGAGCGCGAGGTGCTCCTCGAGCCGCCGGCGCCGCGCCTCGAAGTCCGCGGCGAACCGCGTGTCGAGCTGTTGCTCGAGGTCGCGCAGCTCGTCCGGCAGCGATGCGGCGCGGGCGTGCAGATCGCGCCAGAGGCGCCGTCCGGCGACCACCTCGCTGAGGCGTGCATCCCAGTCGGGCCCGGTGAGGAGGCTGCGGATCTCCTCCGCCTTCGCCGTCTCGTCTCGCCGGCGGGCGCGCGAGTCGGCGAACCAGAAGCCCGTCGCGACCGCGATCGCCGCCGCCGCGGCGGAGCCGCAGGCGACCGGATGGCGCGCGACGAAGCGGCGCGCGCGCCGCCGAATGGAAGGGGACTGTGCGACGACGGACTCGTGGCGGAGAAAGCGGCCCAGGTCGTCGCGAAACGCCTCGGCGCTGGCGTAGCGGTCGGCGAGCTCGCGCGCCATCGCCTTGTTGCAGACGAGCGCGAGGTCGGTCGGCACGCGCGGCGCGATCGCGCGGAGCTTGCGCGGCTCGTCGTGGACGATGCGATACCACACTTCGGCGGAGGTGGCTCCGTCGAAGGGCCGGTGCAGTGACAACAGCTCGTAGAGGACGACGCCGAGCGAGTAGACGTCGGTGCGCTGGTCGACGGCGTGCATCCGATGGCGCACCTGCTCGGGGCTCATGTAATAGGGCGAGCCGATCTGGTCGCTGCTCGACGTGATGGTTCCCTGCTCTTCGTCGCGCGCGAGTCCGAAGTCGACGATCCGCACCTGTCCGGCCGGATCGACCACGAGATTGTGAGGCTTGATGTCGCGATGGACGATCCCGTTCTGGTGGGCGTAGGCGAGCGCGTCGGCGGCCTGCTCGACCAGCCGGACGACGACGGGAAGGTAGTCGCGCGATTCGAACGGCGGCAGGCGCGCTGCGGGGCCGCTCTCCTTACCCGCAAGCCGCTTGATCTCCTGCGCCAGGTCGGGCCCGTCGACCAACTCCATCGCGAACCAGTGGACGTCCCCCTCCTGTCCGACCGCGTGGATCGGAACGATGTTGGGGTGGTGGAGGCGGGCGGCGGCGCGCGCCTCCTTCGAGAAGCGCGCGAGGCGGTCGGGCCGCGACAGCATCTCGAACGGGAGGATCTTGACGGCGACGTCGCGATGGAGTGAGACCTGGCGCGCCCGGAAGACGAGCCCCATGGCGCCCTTGCCGATCGGTGCCGTCAACTCGAAGTCGCCGAGCTTGCGGCCGATCCACGCGTCGCCGCTCGGAAGCGTCCCCGGCGCGCTCGATCCGGACGGCGGCTCGATGAACTTCTCCGCGCCCCGGCTTCGAAGCATCTTCAAGACGGTCTCGATCAGCTCGAGGTCGTCGCCCGCCTCGGAGACGAGGAACCCCGGCCACTGCCCCTCGGGCAGCTTCGACGCGCGTTCGAAGAGCTCCTCGACGCGCTTCCATCGCTCCGGATTCATCCGATCTCGCTCCGGAGCCAGGCGCGCACGGCTTCCCAGCGCCGCTCGAGCGTGCGTTTCGACATCCCGACGAGCTGCGCCGTCTCCTCGACGCTCGCGCCGCCGAAGAAGCGCAGCTCGACCACCTTCGCCATCGTCGGGTCGAAGCCGGCGAGGCGGTCGAGGGCGCGGTCGAGCGCCTCGAGGTCGATGGCGCGATCCTCGTAGGAGTCGAGGATCTCGTCGACGGCGACGCGGACGCCTTCGGCCTTCCGCTTCCGGCGCTCGCGTCTGCGCGCGTAGTCGATCAGCACGTGGCGCATCGTGCGCGCGGCTGCGGCGAGGAAGTGCGCGCGATCGCGCCAGCCGAGGCCGTCGCCGCGGGCGAGGCGAAGGTAGACCTCGTGGACGATCGCCGTCGCGCGGAGCGTCTCGTTGCGCCCGCGCTTCTGCGCCAGCCGCGTCGCCCGCGAACGGAGCTCGTCGTAGAGCTGCGCGAACAGCTCCGCGCGCGCGCCCTCGTCGCCGCTCTCGTACGCCGCCAGGGATCCGGTGACCGGATCGTCCTCGCCCGTCATGGGCGTCGGGCACCGACTGCACGCGCACGGTGCCGGGAAGGGATGCGCCGGGCTCGCCAGCACTTCCAGGAAGGTGTCCTCTTGGGTCGGTTCCACTTCGCCTCCAGGAACGACGTTCTCCGGCGCGTCCGCCACCGGAATCCTGGGAGAGGGGTGCGTCGCGCCCGCGTGCATCCCGGCCGGAGCGCCTCGGCCGCTCCGGCGGGGAGCTCAGCGGCCGTCGTCATGCCTCGACATCTCCTTCGCGATCTCCTGCAGCGCCCGCTTGATCGCGACGCGGGCGGCGTCGGGGGACGGGTAGTCGCACTCCTCCGCGATCACGCTCCACTCCATCCCCAGTTCAAGACGCATCAGCAGCGCAGTGCGAACGCGATCGGGGAGTTTTTCGAGCGCACGGTCGAAGTCCTCGGCCGCCTCGTGTCCCTGGGACACCTCCGGCGGTCCGGGCGCGACCATCTCCGGGCAGGAGCCCGACCCCTCATGGATCGCCGTCTCGTGCACCGCGTCTCCGCGGCGGGCGGCGTCGATCAGGTGGTTGCGCGCGACCGAGCGCGCGAAGCACCAGAAGGAACCGATGCCGTGCGCCTTGAAGCGATCGAGCGCGGCGAAGATCTTGACGCAGACGTCCTGCACCACGTCCTGGGTGTCGAAGAGGTGGCGGGCGCGGAGGGGCACGCGCGCGTAAAGGAAGGCTTCGAGGCGCGGGCGGTAGCGCCGGAACAATTGCTCCGCCGCGGAGCGGTCGCCCTGCCTCGCAAGGGTGACCAGCTCGATCGTCGCAATCAGGTCGCTCTCGGCTCCGGACGTCACACCCGCGCCTCCGGTCGGTCCGATGCGAACGGCCATCGTAGGGCGGCCCCCGCCACTGGCAATGTGTCGGGGCGGGAAGCCGATGGATCCTCCCCCTACACGTCGGCTCCGGGGCAATCCGCCACCGTCGCCCCGAGGTGAATTCGTTCCCGAACGCAATCGAGCGAAGCGGGGCCGCCACGCGCCCCGTGCTGTCCGGGGGTGCACGAGGGGAAGGCCTGCGCCTCGCCGCGCCCGCGCCTCGCATTGCGGGCACCGACGTCTCTATCTGCCGGCAGCGGTTCGTCGGCGACGCCGGCGCGAGCGACGGCATCGCCGCGAGCGAGGGCGGCGACTTCCAGCTCTTCTGAGCGGGGCTCAGCGGCTCGATGCGTCGCCGACGTATCGCAGCGAACGCGGACCGTGCAGCTCGACGACCGTCGTCTCGCCCGCGCGCACCTCGACGGGGATCGTGCCGGAGCGGTCGAATCCGCGGTTCTCGGGCACGAGCAGCTCGTAGCGGCCGGGCGGCAGAGGCCGGAATCGGTGCCGCAGGCACGTCGGTCGGCCGTTCGGCGAACTCCATCCGAGGTCGGAACGGAGATCCTGGCCGCCGCCGATCAGTCGGAATTCACGGATCGCCCAGGCTCCGTCGCCCTCTTCCGACTCGCCCGCCCCGTCCAGGACGACCTCGACGACGACGCCCTCGACGCGCGAGAGCGCGACGCGGACGTCGTTCGACCCCGGCGCGAGCTCGACGATCGTCTCGGAGGGCTCGTAGTCGGGTCGTGACCCCAGGTCGACGAAGACCTGCGCGAGCCCCGCCGTCGCGCGGATCGCGCCGTCCGCCGGCTTCGCCGCGCCGCCGCCTTCGACTACGACAACGCCGAATTCCGCCGGGTCGGATCCGTCGACGGCGACCACGCGGACGTCCGCGGGGTTCAGCTCGAGCTCCGTGCCGGTCCGCGCGTCGAACCCGTGCACGACCACCGAGCTGGAGTCGCGCCGGCGTTCTTCCGCGCGCAGGACGACTTCGGTCCGCCCGCCGGCGGCGGCGGTGAAGGGGACGGGGTCGTGACGCCACGCGTCCTCGAAACTGCGGACGGCCCGGAACGAATGGGCGTCGACCAGCGTGACTTCGCGAGGCAACGCCCGCTCGACGTCGTCGACCCATGCGACCCACGATCCTTCGGAGAGGTCGTCGAAGCGGGCGACGCCCTCCGCGTCGATCGGAGCGACGTGGCGCAGCGGCGTCGAGGCGGCGGCGCGCCGCAACGTCCCGCGATCGAGCGCGGCGCGCGCCGCGGCGCGCAGCGACGGCGGCGCCTTCTCGACCCACCGCTCCTCGGCGCGCGAGCGGGATGCCCCGAAGCTCTCGTCGCCGTCGAACTCGACGGACGCGACGACGACCGCGGGCCGGCCGCGGCGCTGCTCGGATGCACCCTCCGCGGCGGCGACCGGCCACGGCTCGACCTTCACGCGGACGGACGCCGGTGGACGGAGGGCGACGGTGAGCTCCTTGTCCCACGCATCGAAGCGGACCCGCTCGTCGCCGTGCTCCGCGGCGTGGACGACGAAATCGAGCCGCGAGGAATCGCCGAAGAAGCGCAGCGGCGACGCGTGTCCACCGGGCGAGCCCGACCGCGTCGCTCCCGCCGCGAACGGGAAGCCCACTGCGATCGAGGTCGCGCCTTCGAGATGCGCGTCAAAGCGCACGGTCACGTCGTCGAGCTCGCGTCCGGTCCCGGAGTCGACGACGTGCAGCACGCGCGCCGGCGACCAGGAGGCGGCGATCTCGATCCAGCGCTTGGAGAGCGGCCAGCGCTGCTCGAGCGTCGCGAGCTCGCGCCCCGAGAGCTCGAGCCGCTCGACCTCGACCTCCGCGCCGAGCGGCCCGCGTCCGGCGAAGCGCCCCTCCTTCACCGCGACCTCGATCCGCCGCGGCGGCGCCGCGGCATCGACGCAGCGGAGGATCAGCGTGCCCTCTTCCGGCGGCGCACCTTCCGGCGGATTCCGGATCAAGACGAGGCCGAGGAAGTCGACCTCGGGCGCCGGCTCGGCCGCGCGGCGCACGTCGACGTCCGGTCGCGCGCGATCACGAGCGGAGGGATTCGCGTCATTCGCGAGATTCGCGGCCGCCGCGGGTTCGGCCGTTTCCGGCGCCGCCGCGGCGCGCGATTCCACGGAGTCCGGCGCGCTCCGCCGCGACGACGGGACCTCGAGCTTCCTTGCATCGTCGCGCATCAGCAGGAGCGCGCCGCCCGCCGCGCCGATGACGGCGACCCACAGCGCGACGAACGTGACCTTGCGACGGTGCAATCGTCCTACATCGGGTTGGTCGACTCAGGCGACGTCGGCTCGTCCAGGAGCCAGCTCTTGGTGCCCGGCGAGATCGGTCCGCCCGGAGTCGGCGGGCCGGTCGGCGGGGTCGCGGGCGGGAGCGGGGTGGGCGGCTCGCGCCTGGGCTTGCGGGCGGCGACGGCGAAGAGGAAGACGCCGAGGATCAGGAAGCAGCCGAGGCCCCAGACGTTGTTGGTGTCGAGGAAGCGCCGCGTCGGCATGGCGAGCGAGTTCTTGCCGAAGGCGCCGCGCAGCGCGTCGAGGTGGAAGCGCGTGAGCGACTGCTCGAGGGTCTCGCCCTTCGGGAAGATCGAGTGGGCGACTTCGAGGTGGACGCCCTTCTCGCGCTCGAGGTAGGTGAGGAGCGTCGACTCGCTCTTCACCTCGAGCTGCTTCCCGTCTTCATCGTGCATCACGCTCTTCGGCGCGCTCAAGGCGCAGACGAGGATGCCGACCAGCGCTCCGCCCGCGATGAGCCCCGAGCTGAACAGCACGCCCGGCGACGACTCCTGCTCCGCCTCGGTGAGCTGGGTCCGCTTGTCGGCCCACTTGCGGGCGAGACCGCCGAGGAAGATCGACGTCGAGGTCGAGAGCGGGAGGTAGGCGCCGACCGCGAAGGGCAGCGCCGGCGCGCCGACCAGCTCCATCATGATCGCGATGAAGACGCCGATCAGGACGAGCACCCACGGCAGGTCGCCGCCCAGCACGCCGTCGATGATGAGGCGGAACAGCTGCGCCTTGGGCGCGTCGAGCTTCGACTCGATCTCGCGCTCCTTGGTGACCCCGTCCGGCCCGTACTGGATCTTCTCCGTCCCGCACACGCCGGGGTCCATGTAGAAGGCGATCGCGCCGTCCTTCACGAGGTAGTGGCCGCGCGGGATCAGGATCTTGTGCTGCTCCGCCGGCGCCGCCGGGTCGAGCTGGTCCTTGCGCACGTAGAGCAGCTGGTAGTCGACGTTCCGGAAGGCGAGCGGCTCCTTGTCGAAGGCGAGCTCGCCCTCGCGATCCTTCTGCCCATTGATCGAGTCGACCGTCGCCTGCGTCGCGGCGAAGCCCGGGTAGCTGCGCGCGTGGTAGGTCGTGTAGCTGTTGTTCATGAACCAGAGCGTGAAGCCGATCACGGCCGCGCTGGTCAGCACGCCCCACGAGATCGCGATCTGCTGCGCGCGCGGCGTCGCGCCGAGCAGGTGGCCCGTCTTCAGGCACTGCGACGTCGTGCCGCCGTTGCTCGCGGCGACGCAGACGATCGCGGCGGTGCAGAGCGCCATCTCCTTGTTGGAGATGCCGGTGCGCCCGACCAGCACGAAGAGGAGGCAGGTGATCAGCAGCGTCGCGACCGTCATCCCGGAGATCGGGTTGCTCGACGAGCCGATCTCCCCGGTGATGCGCGCCGAGACGGTCACGAAGAAGAAGCCGAACACCACGATCAGGATCGCGGAGAGCCAGTTGACGCCGAGGATGTCGCGCCCGATCGCCCCCTGGAGGAGGTTCGGCGCCCAGATGCCGAGGATCAGGACGAGGCAGCCGATCGCGACCACCGACATCGGCAGGTCGCGCTCGGTGCGCAGCGGCATCCGGCCGCCGTTCCCCCTGAGCCCGGCGAGCCCGCGCGTGAACGCCCCGAGGATGGTCGGCATCGCGCGCGCGAGCGAGATGAGTCCGCCCGCCGCCACCGCGCCCGCCCCGATGTAGAGGACGAAGGCGTTGCGCAGCTGCCCCGGCGTCATGTCGGCTGCGCGGATCGTCCCGCCGCCCACCAGCGGCGACGTCATCTCCGGTCCGAAGTACTTGATGGCCGGGATGAAGACGAGGAAGGAGAGGATCCCTCCCGCCAGCATGATGAAGGAGGTGCGCCAGCCGATGATGAAGCCGGTGCCGAGCAGGACGGGGTTGGTCTCGAAGCTGAACGAGCCGCCCTTGAAGAACGGGACGACCTTCTCGTTCCACTTGAGCGTGTCGAGCGTCCAGGTCGGGACCTCGCCGAAGAAGCGGCAGATGCGGCCGAGGTAGGCCCAGGCGCCGCCCAGGATCAGGCCCCCGAAGAGGGCGCCGGCCCCCGACCCGCCCTTGTCGCCGACGATCAGCACCTGCGCGCACGCCGTTCCTTCGGGGAAGGGCAGCTTGCCGTGCTCCTTCACGATGAGCCCGTGGCGCAGCGGGATCATCATCAGCGTGCCGAGGAACCCGCCGAGCAGCGCGATCAGCGTGATGCGCAGCACGTCCATGTCGAAGCCCATCAGGAGCAGCGACGGGAGCGTGAAGGCGACGCCGGCCGCGAGCGACTCGCCGGCCGAGCCGGTGGTCTGGACGATGTTGTTCTTGAGGACGGTCGGCCTGCCGAACGCCCGCAGGATCGTGATCGCGAGCACGCCGATCGGGATCGACGCGGACGTCGTCAGCCCGACCTTGAGGCCGGCGTAGACCGACGCCGCCGCGAAGACGATCCCGAGGATCGAGCCGAGCACGATCGCGCCGAGCGTGCTCTCGACCATCTGCGTCTCGGGCGCGACGTACGGTTTGAACGTCGATGCCGCGTCGGCGGCGGGCGAGGCACTGCCGCTGGTCTGGTTCATGGGGGCGGCATCATCCGGGCGCCGCGCGGGCCGATCAACGGTTTCGTCCCGGCGACGCGCTATATGCCGCGGCCGGAAGCCTGCACGCGAGGGCCGCAATGCCCGACGCCGCCGGACTCGAGTGCCTGAAGCGGGAGAACAGCCGGTTGCTGCGCGAGGACCTCGCGCAGGGGCGCGTCGCCTTCCGGGCGCTGCCCGAGGTGGTGACGCTCAACCACACCGACCTCTGCAACCTGCGCTGCGTCATGTGCCCGCGCAACCTGGCGCAGGGGACCCACCGCCTCGACCGGCGCATCCTCGGCTACCTCGCCGACGAGCTCTTCCCGACGGCGCGCAAGCTCATCCTCACCACGTCGGGCGGCGAGCCGCTCGGCGCCGACTTCGACTTCCTGCTCGAGCGGGCGCTCGCCCACGCGGTCCGCATCGACGCGGTGACGAACGGCGTGCTGCTCACCCGCGAACTCTACCGGCGCGGCCGGACCGCCTTCGACCACCTGAACGTCTCGCTCGACTCGCACGTGCCGGAGGTCTACGAGCGCATCCGCCTCGGCGCGCGCTTCGACGCCGTGCACGAGAACCTGCGCGCCATCCAGGAGGAGCGGCGCGCCGCTCCCGACGACGTGCTCTACTCGGCGTCGGCCGTCGTGATGCGCTCGAACGTCGGCCACCTCCCGGAGTTCGTCGAGCACGCGGCCGCGCTCGGCTTCGACGGCGTCGTCTTCCAGCGGCTGCTCCACACCGTGAAGCCGACGCCCGAAGAGGACCCGTTCACGCACCCGGGCGAGGCGGCGGTGCGCGCCGCGTTCGAGCGCGCGGGCGAGGCGGCGCGGCGCTCCGGCGTCGACCTCTACCTCTCCGAGTTCGGGCTGCCTCCGGTGCGCGTGCGGGCGCTACGGGCGAAACGCCCCGACCCGATCCTGGGCGCCGGCGTGTGCTGGTTCATCGCGCAGAACTTCAGCGTGATGTACACGGGCGAGGTCTACCCGTGCTGCATCCCGACCGACCACCGCCTCGGCAACGTGCTCTATGACGACCCGGTCGTGATCTGGAACGGCGCGCCGTTCCGGCGGCTGCGCGCGGCGCACCGGAGCGGACGCGGGACGCCGTTCTGTTCGGGCTGCATCCACGCGCCGCACCTGAAGGCGCGGCCGCTCGCGCCGGCGCAGGAGCTGGTGAAGCTCGCGCGGCGGGCGGTCCGCCACGTCGGCGGCCTGGCCGCGGCGTCGCTGCGGCGCCGCGACGCGCCGACCGTCCTCGCGCCGCCGCTGCCGCGGCTCGCGTGGCGCGACGGCGCCTTCGAGCGCGGCGCCGCCGGCGTGCGGACGCTCTCCGCGCCGCACCTGCGCAACGAGGCGGCGGCCTTCGACGCGGGCGACGGCTCGCTCTATCTCGTCCGCGACGGCGAGCTGCTGCGCGCCGGCGCCGGCGAGGCGACGCCGCGGGCGATCGCGCGGCTGCGCGCGCCGCCGGCGCCGCGCGCCTCGGCGCTGCGGGTCGTCGCGCCGCGGCGGCTCGCGGCGGCCTTCGTCGAGGACGGACGGCTGCTGCGCGTGCAGATCGGCGGAGCCGGCGCGCCGGCGCGCGCGTCCGAGGTCGTCGTTCCCGAAGTCGTCGTCGAAGAGGCGCTGCGCCTCTCCGATCCGCGCGCCTACGTCCGGCAGCACGGCATCGACGTCGCGCGCGACGGCTCGCTGTGGGTCGCCGAGTACGGCACCTTCCCCGGCGCGCGCTGCGGCGTCGTCCACCGCGCCGCCGACGCCGCGGCGGCGCTGCGGCCGCGGCTGCGCCTCCCGTTCGCGCGCCACATGCACACGGTGCGCGCGCTCGCCGACGGGCGCGTGCTGGTCACGACGGGCGACCTCGCGAGCTGCCGGCGGCTGCTCGCATTTCCGGCCGGCGGCGGGCGCGCGCGCGTGGTCGAGCGCGCGTGGTCGGGCTTCACCGCCATCGCCTCCGACGGCGCGTGGATCCACTTCGGGAGCGAGCTGCTCGACCGGAACGGCCTGCTGCGCCGCGATCCGGGGCTGCGCGCGCCGGCCGAATTCCGGCCGCTGCCCGACCGCCTCGACCTGCAGGTGCGCGACCTCGTCGCGCTCGGCGGCGGACGGATCGCCGCGCTCTTGAGCGTCGACGCCGACCTCGTCGGGCGGCGCGCGGGGCGGCGCGCCGCGCTGCTGCTCTCGCGCGACGACGGCGCGACGTGGGCGGTCGCGCACGAATTCGCGGCCGACTGGAGCGACGCGCATTCGTGCGCGGGCCGCGCGCGCCGGACTCACCCGCGCGGCTGCTCACCCTGTGCAGCGAC
>DAINBU010000003.1:0-112320 GCA_036732755.1 Planctomycetota bacterium | reverse complement strand
ACCCGTGGACGGCCGCTCCGCGCGAGCGGCGCGAGGCGCGCGACCTCCTCCTGCACGAGATCGCGCAGCGCTGGACCGCGGCGCCCGCCGAAGTCCTCGCCGCGGCCCGCCCCGGCGCGATCGAGCCGACGCTCGCGCGCGACTTCGTGCTGCGGCCACGCACGTGGCGGCAACTCGCCGCGCGTCGAGAGCTGCTCCATCTCGAGCGCCACTCCACCGTGAAGGTGGAGTTCGCGGCGTTCTCGGCCGCGCTGCTCGGAAAGGACGTCGAGCCGGTCGAGGCCGACCGCGCGCTGCTCGCCGACGTCTACCGCGACCACGTCGCCTGGGCCCGGATGCGCGGGTGGATTCTCGAGGACGCCCCCGCCGACGCGGAGCCGTCGCTCGCCGCACGGCCGCCCTTGCCGGAGCTGGTCGATCACGCGGCCGGCGCCGGGTTCGTCGATTCGACCGCCGACTCCGACGGCGGACTGCGCGAGGTCGTCGCGCGACGCGTCGTTCCCGGCGGTCTCGCGCTGCAGTTCGGCTTCGCGGCGGCGCGGGTCTTCCGCGACGACGCGCCGGTGCCGCGGAAGGTCGACCGGCTCCTGCTCGCGTGGCCGTCCGTCCCGCGCGGCGCTGGGACGGACGACGCGTGGCTGCGGATGGCGCCGCGCATCTCGCTCGGTCGGATGCTGGACCTCGCGATCACGCGCGGCGCGCTCGCGCGCCCGACCCTCCAACGCAGTTTCCTCGCAAAGGACATCGCCGCGGCGACCGGCATCGCGAAGGACGGAGACGACGACCGGCTGCTGGAGAGGGTCCGCGAGGAGGCGCGGTTCCGTTGCGACGACGCCGCGGCCGCCGAGGCCCAGGGTGGCCTCACCGACGCCGAGCGCTCAGCCGTCGAGCCGTACCGCGACTTCGCGCGCTTCGACGCGATCGTCCGCCGTGGCCGCGCGTCGCTGGATGATGCCGAGCGCAAGGCGCATCGCCTGCTCGACGGCCGCCTCGTCTTCGTCGGCTGGACCGCGACCGGCGCCGCGAGCGACTTCGTGCCGACGCCGCTGGGCGCGCGCACGCCGGGCGTCGTCGCGCACGCGGTCGCGGCCGACATGGCCCTCTCCGGCCGCGGCTTCCGGTCGCTCGCGCCGTTCGCCTCGCCCCTCCTCGCCTTCGCGGCGGGCGTGCTGCTGACGGCGACGACGCTCCTGCCCTCGCTGGCGGCGGCAGGGACGGCGCTCGCGCTGCTCGGCGGCTACGCGTGGGTCGCGGTCGTCGCGCTCTTCGCGGGGGAGCACCTCGTCGTCCCGCTCATCGCGCCGCTCGCGAGCGGCGCGGTCGCGTGGATCGGCGCGACGGCGACGCGCGCCGCGCTGGCGCAGCTCGACGCGCAGCGGATCACGCGGCAGTTCAAGGCGCGCGTCGCGCCGGAGCTCGTCGACTACCTCGTCGACCACCCCGACGCGCTCTCGATGAAGGGCGAGCCGCGCGAGGTGACCGCGTTCTTCCTCGACCTCGCCGGATTCACCGCCGTGAGCGAGCGGCTCGGCGCGCGCGACACGGTCGCGCTCCTCAACCGCTGCATGAACGCGGCGACCGTCGCGCTCACGCGCCACCAGGCCTACGTGAACAAGTACCTCGGCGACGGGCTGATGGCCTTCTGGTCGGCGTTCCGCCCCGATCCGGAGCAGGCGGCGCGGGCGTGCCGCGCGGCGCTCGAGGTGATGGAGGCGCTGGCGGCCGCGACCGCCGGCGAGCCGATCCACGGGCGCGTCGGCATCGCGACCGGCCGCGTCATCGTCGGCGACTGCGGAGCGCCGCCGCTGCTGCACGACTTCACCGCGATCGGCGACGCGATCAACCTCGCGGCGCGCCTCGAGTCGGCGAACAAGCAGTTCGGCACGCGCATCCTCGTCGACGGCCGCACGCGCGAGCAGGCACAGGGCGCGGGGCTGCGCTTCCGTCCCCTCTCGCGCGTGGTCGTCGTCGGCCAGAGCGTCGCGGTCGAGCTGCACGAGCTCGCGCCGCCGGCCATGAGCGACCGCGAGATCGAGCTCACCGCCGCCGCGGTCGCGGCGTGGCAGGCGGGCGACGCGCCCGCGTGCGCCGCGCGCTTCGGCGACCTGCGGCAGGAGTTCGGCGAGTCGCGGCTCGAGCGCGTCTACCTCGACGCGCTCGCGGAGGAGGCGGACGCCGCGGCCGGCGCGCGCGTCCTCCACCTGAAGGCGAAGTGAGCGGCGTGGCGACGATCAAGCTCACGAAGCCGCTCGAGGACGCGGTGCGCGGCGGCCATCCGTGGGTCTTCGCCGACGCGCTCGCGCCCGCGCCGGGGCTGCGCGACGGGGAGGTGGTCGACCTCGCCGACCGGCGCGGCGCCTTCCTCGCGCGCGGGACGGTCGAGCCGCGCTCGCCGCTCGCGTTCCGCGTCTGGACTCTCGATCCGCGCGAGCGCGTCGACGCCGAGCTGGTCGAGCGGCGCCTCACCGCCGCGCTCGAGCTGCGGAGAGCGCTGCTGCGCCCCGACGTCACGGGTTTCCGCGCCTGCCACGGCGAGTCGGATCACGTCCCCGGCCTGCAGTGCGACCTCTACGACGACGTCGCCTCGTTGCGGACCGACGGCGATCTCGGCGTCGCGTGGGAGGAGCCGTTCGTCGGCGCGGTCGCGCGCGTCCTCTCGCCGCGCGCGATCGTCGTCCGCAACCCGCGCATGGCCGACGGCGTGGCGCGCGTGGTCGCCGGGCGCGTCGACGGCGAGGTCGAGATCGTCGAGCACGGCCGCCGCTACCTCGTCGACGTCATCGCCGGCCAGAAGACCGGCTTCTTCCTCGACCAGCGCGAGAATCGCGACCGCGTCGGCGCGCTCGCGCGCGGGCGGCGGGTGCTGAACGTCTTCGCCTACACCAACGGCTTCTCGGTCGCGGCGGCGCTCGGCGGCGCGACGCGCGTCACGACCGTCGACCTCGCCGGGCCGGCGGTCGACGCGGCCCGCCGCAACTTCGAACGGAACGGCCTCGACCCGGCGGCGCACGAGTTCGTCGCGCAGGACGCCTTCGACCTCCTGGCCGAGCTCGCGCAGGCGCCGCCGCGCTTCGAGCTGATCGTCCTCGACCCGCCGAGCTTCGCCCCGAACCGCAAGGCGGTGCCGCGCGCGCTGAAGGCGTACGAGAAGCTGAACGAGCTCGCGCTGCGCGCGCTGCCCCCCGGGGGGCTGCTCGCCACGGCCAGCTGCTCGAGCCACGTGAGGGAGCCGGACTTCCTCGCCGCGCTCGGGACCGCGGCGCGGCGCGCGCGGCGCCGCTTCGTGATCGCCGGCGTCCACGGCGCCGGCCCGGACCACCCGATCCGGCTCGGCTTCCCCGAGGGGCGCTACCTCAAGTTCGTCTACGGGCGCGTCGACTGACCGCCGCGCGTCCCCGCTCCGTTCCGTTCGCCGGCGTGCTCGCGCTCCTCGCGCTGGCCGGCCGCGCGTCGGCGCACGAGCGCGACTTCACGCTGAGCCGCGACTGGCACCTGCCCTACGCGGGCGAGCACGAGATCGAGCTGCGCTTCAACTTCCTCGACTTCGGCTACGGCAAGCTGCTCCCCGCCTTCAACCTCGAGTACGAGCACCGCGTCGGCGGCGAGCTCGAGAGCGAGAACCCCAACCGCGACTTCGAGGCGGAGGAGCAGGCGTTCGAGGTGAAGGGGATCCTCTCCTGCTGCACCGAGCGCGGCGAGGACTTCACCGTCAACGTGAACGTCGGCCGCGTCTGGGAGGAACACGAATCGGAGTTCGAGGGCGAGACGACCTTCGGCTGCCTCCGCACGCTCGACTTCATCCCGGGCTGGGAGTCGCCCGCCGACCACCCGATCGGCATCGGCCTCGAATTCCTGCAGCAGTTGAGCAAGGACAAGTTCTCGGAGATCGGACCGGTCGTCACGTCGCGCGCGAGCAAGAATCTGCACGTACTGATGACCGCCCTGTACGCGATCTACCACCGCGACGAGCACAACGACGAATTGCGGCTCGTCCTCGAGTGGGAGTTCTAGGCCGGCGCCGACTCGACCCAATCTTGGCGTCGCGGACGCCGGGCCCCGACCACCAGCTCCGTCCTTGAAGTCAGTCGGCTTTCGCGAAGGCGCGGACCGGGAAGGTGCCGAAGGCCTTCACCTTCGGCGGAACGGCGAAGAAGCGAAAGCCCTGGTCGGGGAGCGCCGCGAGGTTGGTGAGGTGCTCGACGATCGGGATGCCGGCGGCGAGCAGGCGCGTGTGGACCGGGCGGCGGCCGTCGCCCGTGTCGTCGATGTTGAGCGAGTCGATGCCGACGAGCGCGGCGCCGCGCTCGACCAGGAGACTCGCCGCGGCCTCGGTCAGGAACGGATTCCCGGTGAAGTAGCGCTCCGTCCGCCAGTGGCGGTCGAAGCCGGTGTGGACCAGGACGGCGCGGCCGCGCACGTCGCCCACGGACGCGAACGCCGGCGCGTCGATCGCGCGCCCCTGCTCGAACGGCGCGCGCACCACGACAACCTCGAGATCGGCGAGCCGCTCGAGCGGGAGCGCGGCGAGGTCGGCGCCGTCCGCGTGGCGGTGGAACGGGCTGTCGAGGTAGGTGCCGGTGTTGGCGACCATCTCGATCTTCCCGATGTGGAACTCCGTCCCCGCCGCGTAGTGGGAGCGCGACGCCTCGCGGCTCAGGAAGTCGCTGATCACCGGCGGCGGCAGGCCGCGGTAGGTCTCGAGGCCGTGCTCGATCTCGTGCGAGAGGTCGATCAGCTTCGACATGAGGCGTGGCCGGTCAAAGGGTCACGAACGCTTCTCGAGGACGAAGAGCGCGCGCTCCTTCCTGAGCATCTCGAACGGTGACATGAACTTCACGCCGAGAGGAATGCATGCGACCGGGATCTTGATCTTCTTCTTCGATCCGTCCACTCGCTCATGCGTCACGACGGTGTGTCGGTGAGCCAGCGCGTGCGCGATGAGGTACGAGTCCGCGGCGTCCAGGAACGTGCTGACTGCCGCCGCATCGAATCCGCTGTCCTTCGCCCATTGGCTCACGCGCACCAATCCGGGGACGACGGGCTGGTCGGGCTTGAGGAAGAAGCCTGCGCCCCTCCGATCCGCCCAGTCCGCGAGTTCGTCGATTCCCGCCGCGAGCTCGTCTGCGACCTTCTCGATGCTGAACACGGCGCCCGCCGCATTGCGGTCGACGAGCCAGTCCCAGAATCCCGGACAGAAGTCGAGCCCGTAGTAGCGGTTCTTCGCCTCGATGAAGACGTTGGCGTCGAGCAGGTACGCCATCAGCCGAAGACGCCGAGCGAGCGCCCGAGCTCACGGAACGTCTCGAGCTTCGAAAAGCCCAGCATCCGGAACGCGTCGCGAAGAAGCGTCTGTCCTTCGAGCGTGCTCGCGATGAGCGCTCGCGCGAAGCGCTTGCTGAGCCGGGCACCCTGGGTCAGATAGAAGTCGCCGCCGCTCGACTTCGGGACGCCGCGCAATCTTCCGATCTCGGCCTCGTAGGCCGCCCAATACTGGTCGCTCCTGAGGCCCCGAACGTCATGCATCCGTCGGAGCACGACGAGTGTGCTCACCTTGAATCGTCGTGCCAAGCGAGCGAGCTCCCCCGCGAGATCCGCATCCCTTCGGTAATCGCGCTGGAACTGCTCGATCGGAACGAGGAGCTCGGCTGCCACTCGATTGCACCAACGTTCGGTGACCGCATCCGGGACGCTCGCCGAATTCGAGTCGGTCAGCGCGGTCTGCCCGAGCCACAGGTGGGCGAGCTCATGGGCGAGCGTGAACATCTGCGCCGCCTTCGTGTCGGCACCGTTGATGAAGACGAGCGGCGCGAGGTCATCGGACAACGCGAAGCCGCGGAATTCGTCCGGATCCAGCCGTCGGCGATTGTTGTTCAGCACGACGCCGCTGACCATGACGAGCACGCCGAGCGCGTCGGCCTGCTCGATGAATCGCCGCAACGCGTCGGTCCACGTCGGGAGGGTTCCCCGCTCGGCGACGTCGAATTCGAGCGCCCGACGCATCCGCGCCGCCGTCTCCTCGACGTCGTCGTTCGAATTCGACGAGCCGATGAATTCGAGCTTCGATTCGCCGAGCGCCCGGGCGTGGTCGCGATACCACTCCTGCCGCTGCTGGCTGACGTAGATCGTTTCCAGGAGATCCGGGCTCGGACGCCGGATGCGCTCGTCGCGGATCGTCCGGAAGTCGGGAATCGGCAGGCGTTCCTCGGGCGGCTCCGAGAGAAAAAAGAAGCCGACGGGTGTGCGGGTCGCCTTCGCGAAGCCCTCCAGTTGCTTCAGCGTCGGCTGCGCCGCGGACGTCTCCCATGCGTCGAGCTTGGGAAAGCGCTGGACGAGCTCCTCGATGCTCAGTCGCGCACGCTCGCGCGCCCAGCGCAGCATCACTGGCTTGACGTCGACTCGGATCACGTGCCCGTTCCTCTCGCGTCAGTTTCTGGCGGGGGACGGCTGCTCGGCATCGACTCCTGCGAGCATCGCGGACCGGATCGCCGGTCCGCTGCATGTCGACGAATCCCGGGCGACCCGGTCTCGCCCTATTTCACCACCCCGAGCCGCTTCCCCACCTTCGTGAACGCCGCGACCGCCCGTTCGAGGTGGTCGCGCTCGTGGCCGGCGGAGATCTGGACGCGGATGCGCGCCTGGCCCATCGGGACGACCGGGAAGCTGAAGCCGATGACGTAGACGCCCTCGGGGAGGAGCTCCTTCGCGAAGGTCTGCGCGAGCTTGGCGTCGCCGAGCATGATCGGGACGATCGGGTGGATGCCGGGGCGGATCTGGAAGCCGGCCTTCGTCATCTGCTCGCGGAACCACTTTGTGTTGGCTTCGAGCTTGTCGCGCAGCGCGGTCGAGCCGGCGATCAGGTCGAAGACGGCGAGCGTCGCGGCGACGATCGGCGGCGCGACCGTGTTGCTGAAGAGGTAGGGGCGGCTGCGCTGGCGCAGCAGCGCGACGATCCCGGCCTTCGCGGCGACGAAGCCGCCGGCCGAGCCACCGAGCGCCTTGCCGAGCGTGCTGGAGAGCAGGTCGACCCGCCCCTGCACGCCGCAGTGCTCGGGCGTGCCGCGGCCGGTCCTGCCGATGAAACCGGTCGCGTGCGAGTCGTCGACCATCAGCAGCGCGTCGTGCTTCTCGCAGAGGTTCGCGATCTCGGCCAGCGGCGCGACGTCGCCGTCCATCGAGAAGACGCCGTCGGTCACGACGAGGCGGATCTTCGCGCCCTTCGCCGCGGCGAGCTTGCCGTCGAGGTCGGCGAGGTCGAGGTGCTTGTACCGCAGCCGCTCCGCCTTGCAGAGGCGGATGCCGTCGATGATCGACGCGTGGTTCAGCTCGTCGGAGATGACGGCGCAGTCCTCCTTCAGGAGGGTCTCGAAGACGCCGCCGTTCGCGTCGAAGCAGCTCGAGTAGAGGATCGCGTCGTCGAACCCGAGGAACTTCGCGATTTTCGCCTCGAGCTCCTTGTGGATGTCCTGCGTCCCGCAGATGAAGCGGACCGACGACATGCCCAGGCCGTACCTGGCGAGCGCCTCCTGCGCCGCCTTCACCAGCCCGGGATGGGAGGAGAGGCCGAGGTAGTTGTTCGCGCAGAAGTTCAGCACCTCGCCCTGCTGCACGCGGATCTTCGCGGCCTGCGGCGAGAGGATGACGCGCTCCTCCTTCCAGAGGCCGGCGTCGCGGATCTCCTGCAGCTCCTTCTCGAAGTGCTTCTGCGCGTTCGCGTACATGGGATCCCTCGTGCTGCGAGGCGCGACGAAGACGTCGCGCGGTCGGCCGGGAGTCTCGCCGAAGGCGGGCGCGAATCAACGCCGGATCCGGCGCGGGCGGCTCACTTCTTCGAGCCGGGCGCCGAGACGCCGAAGCGGCCCGTCATGAGCGTCCCGATGCCCTGGATCGTCTCGAAGATGCCGATGCTCACGAAGACGTAGCCGCGGTTGGAGTCGGCGCTGAGGTTGTAGCCCCAGCCGCCGCGCACGATGTCGTGGAAGAGGCTCAGGTGCGGGCCGATGCCGGCCTGGAAGCTCTCCTGGTCGGTGCTCATGGCGGTCGCGCTGAGTCCGACGCCGGGATCGAGCACCTGCCAGAAGCTCTCGAGCCACGAATCGTCGGGCTCGCTCGGGATGCGGTAGTGGATCGTCCACGCCGCCGCCGGCGCGGGACGGAAGTGGCCTTCCGAGGACTGGCGGACGAACGCGACGTCCGCCGACAGCGAGTTGACGAGCCGCAGCCGTTCGACCTCGAAGGTGCGCCGCGCGGTCGGGTAGGCGTCGGCCTCGCCGCCGCCGCCGCGCAGCAGCTCGAGGATCAACTCGAGCTGGTCGCCGCGATCGGCGATCGTCGCGTTGAGGTCGATCGAGCCGGGGACCATCGGCGGCGCGGGGCGCGGGACGGTGCGCGGGTCGATGGAGGCCGCCGCGCCGACGATCGGCATCTCCAGCACGCGCGCGCTCGCGAAGCTCGTCGCGAGCTCGAGGCGGTCGAGCGCGACCGGCCAGTCGGCGGCGAGCGCCGCAGCGCGTGCGCGCACTGGCTCCGGCCCGGGTCGCGCGAGCGCCGCCGCTGTGGCGGCGAGGTCGGCCGCACGCGCTTTGGCGGTCCACGCCCGCAGCGCCTCGGTCGCGCGCGGGAGTTCGTGCACGGCGACATCCTCGGTCGCGGCGCCGCGCGCGTCGACGAGCGAGCCCGAGATCGCGTCGAGTCGCGCGGCCAGCGCCGCGAGCCGGTCGAGGGCGGCGGCGTCGGCAGCGCCCGCCCCCGCGCGCGCGGCCGCGATCGCCGCCGGAAGCGTCGCCGCGCCGCTCGCGCGCGCCAGCGCGCGCCACGCTTCCGCGATCCGCGCGGCCTCGTCGCGCAGCGCCGCGGCGACGCCCGCGGAGAGCGACGCGACCGTCACGCGCCGGCCGTCGCGGTCGGTGCCGGCGCCCGCCAGCGCGCGCAGCGCGAGGCTCTCCGCGTCGGTGCGCCCCTGGTCGCGCACGGTGCCGAGGCCGACGCTCGGCTCCTTCGTGCCCCACTTGTCGAGGGTGTCGTAGTTCTCGATGTGGACCGGGATGACCTTGCTGCCCGTGTGCAGGAGGGCGCGCAGCCGCAGCGACGTCGCGTCCGCCTCGAGGAGGCCGCGGTCGCGCTCGAGCGAGTGCTCGAGGTCGCGCACGCTCTCTTCGAGCAGGGCGCGCATGCGCGCGACGTCGACGACGATCGGCGCTCCGGCCGCGTCGCGGCGCAACGCGCCGGCCCGCGTCGCGATCTCGGCGTCGGACTCGGGCGTGCCCGGCGCGAGGCGCAACGCGACGTCGGCCGCGACCAGGGCGTCGACCTGCGCGAGCACCTCCTGGCGGACGACGCGTTCGCGCTCGACGAGAGCGCGCGTGGCCGCGGCGTCCTCGTCCGCCGACACGCTGCGCGGCGGCGCCGACGGGTCGAGCTCGGAGCGGCGGGCGTCGAGGTCGGCCGCGAGCGCGTGGAGCTGGTCGGCGAGGCCCGCCGCCGCCTTGAGCAGGTCGAGGCGCCGCTTCTCCTCCGGCCCGAGCGGCGGCAGGAGGTCGTCGGAATCGCCGCGCATCGCGAGCAGCGCCATCCGGTCGGGCACCACGTCGAGCCGGCTGCGGTAGTCGATCTGCGCGAGCTGGCGGCCCGGGTCGATCAGTCGCCGCGAACCGTCGTCCGCGTTCTCGACGAAGAGGAACGCGTGCGCGAGGCGGTCGGACGGCAGCGGCGCGGCCGCGGGCTCGCTCTCGGACTGCGGCGGGTTCGAGCACGCGGCGAGCGCGAAGACGACGGTGAGAGGGGCAGTGCGCGAGTTCGGACGATCCGGCGACGGCATCGAGCGAGTCCTCCCGCGCCCGAATCTAGGGCGGCGAGGACCGAATTCATCGCCCGCCTCGTGCGCGGGCCGGAAGCCGCTACCAGCGCCAGCCGTTCCGCCCGCCGTCGCCGCCGTTCTCGGGGTCGTACCACGAGTCGAGCAGCTCGAACCAGTTCTCGACCTTCCCGTTGCCGGCGGTCGCGCCGTCGCGGCACCACGCGAAGTCGCCCTCGAGCGTCTTGCCGTCGCGGAACTCGTTCGGCGAGTACCACGCGTAGGACGACCACGCGCGCGGGCCGGCGGAGAGCGTCGCGACCTTCGACCCGTCGCACCTCGGGAAGACGATGAAGACGCCGTTCTTGCCCGGCTCGAAGCCGGCATAGCCGTCCATGCCAAACGACGCGATCATGAACTTCGCGAGCGCCTCCATGGCGGGCTTCGTCGTCGCGCGCGTCGCGGCGTCGAGCGCGTCGCTGCGCTCGGCGCGCTCGAGCAGGTCGTAGAGGTCGACGAAGGGCCGCCCGCGCTCGAGCTCCTCGCCCACGTAGTTCATGACGGGGGTCGTGCCCGCGGCCGGCGGCACCGACCCGCGCAGCGCGAGCAGCGCGTCGCGGGCGGCGGCGCCGCCGCGCGCGATCTCGACCGCGAACGAATCGATCGCCTGCTTCACGTTCTCGACGGCGGTCAGGTCGTAGGCGGCGGCGGCCTCGTGCGAGAGGTGGTCGCGCGCCTCGGGCCGGCGCTCGAACGCCGCGCGCCGCCCCTTCTCGCCCTCTTCGACGGCGATCCGGCCGAACTCGCGCGGCGAGAGCTTTCCCGGATCGACGACGTCGCTGCGTCCCTTCGCGGCGGCGGAGCCGGGCGCGTGCACGCGGTCGAAGACGCGGTCCCAGTCGAGCGGCGGGCCGGCGTTGGGGATGGCGACGAGCACCTCGGTCGAGAAGCCGCCGTTGCCCGGCCGCCACTGGTAGGCGATCTCGACGCCGCCCATGTTGCAGAGCTCGAGCGCGGTCCAGTCGACCGCGTCCTCGTCCTCGGTCGCCGCGGTGAGCTCGGCGATGCCCATGTCGCGGCCCGCTTCGGCGTCGGGGCACATGGAGATGCCGCTCGCGTGGCTGTAGATGATCAGGCCGGTGTGCTTGGCCGGGAAGCGCGCCTTGCCGAAGCGCAGGAACTTGCGCAGCGTCGCCGGATCGGCCGAATCGGTCTCGCACTCGGCGTCGAGCTTCATCTCGGGGAACTCGTCGCTGCCGGCGAGGCGCTCCGCGCTCTTCTCGTGCACGAGGTAGAGGCGGCCGCCGGTGAACTCCTCGCCGAGCGGCTCGGCGCTCGTCGAGAAGCCCTTCGCCCGGTCGACGAAGAGGACGAGTTGGAGTCCCGGGTCGTCGGCGACCGCGTGGCGCACGTCGTCGAGCCAGCCGAAGATCGGGCCGTCGGCGTTGTTGTCGGCGGCGCCGTAGATCAGGATCGTCCACGGGATGGGCGCGACCGCGGCGCGCGCCGGTGGCGACTTCTCCGCCTCTTGAGGCGCGCACGCGGCGCCGAGCGGCACGAACGACACGAGCGACGTGAACATCGCGAGAGCCGCGCTGGTCATCGTGGGGACAAGCACACGGGACTTCCGATTCGACATCGAATCCACTCCGTCCGGGAGCGTCACGCCTTGCCGTCGCGGGGCGGGGGAAGCGGCAGGGCCGACGTCTCCTTCCAGCTCTTCAACACGAAGACGGTGCGCGTCGAGGAGACGCGCTTCACGCGCGCGAGCTTCTCGCGCAGGAAATGGTGCAGCTCCTCGGTGTCGGCGACGCGGACCTTGAGAAGGTAGCTGTCCTCGCCGGCGACGTCGTGGACCTCGAGCACTTCCGGGAGCTGTTCGACCGCGTGCACGACCTCGTCGTCGTGCAGCGACGCCTCGGTCTTGACGAAGACGAAGGCGAGGAGGCGGCGCTCGACGGCGATCGGATCGAGGCGGGCGGCGTAGCCGAGGATCACGCCGCGCTCCTCGAGCTTGCGGATCCGCTCCAGGATCGCGGAGGGCGCCATCTCCACGGCGCGCGCGATCTCGGCATTCGGCGTCCGGGCGTCCTCCTGCAGGATCTTCAGGATCTTGAGGTCGTTGGCGTCCATCGTTCGGACAATACGACGGAGGACCGACGATCGTTCGAAATCATTGGCAGGATCCCGAACCCGGCTCGGGACGCTGGGGAGAGCTAGGCGGCGCGCGTCGGGCCCAGGGCGGGCTTGCCGCCCGGGTAGAGGACCACCTTCCACGTCTCGCCGCGGTCGAACGTCCCGATCGCCTCCTCGAACTTCTCGAGGTCGTATTCCGCCGTGACGATCGGCTCGACGTCGAGGCCGGCTTCGAGCATGCCGAGCATCGAGTACCACGTGCCGTACATGCGCCGCCCGATGATCGCCTGCAGGTCGACGCCCTTGAAGACGACGTTTGCGCTGTAGTCCCGGATCGTCACGTCCTTCTTCGACGTGAGCCCGAGCAGGCGCAGCTGCCCGCCCGGGCGGACGATCTTGAGCGCGAGGTTGATCGCCGGCTCCGCGCCCGACATCTCGAGCACCGCGTCGACGCCGTCGCCGGTCCTCTCCTTCACGGTCTTCAGCGCCGCCGCCGCGCCGTCGCCGCGCGTGTCGAAGACGGTGACCGGGACGCGCCGACCCGGCATCTTCGCCCAGTGGCGCGCGCGCGTGAGAGCCCTGTCGTTGACGTCGATCAGGAAGAGCTCGCTCGCCCCCGCGAACTCGCACACCGCCGCCGCCATGGCGCCGATCGGCCCGCAGCCCGTGATCGCGACCTTCTTGCCGACCAGGTCGGCGGCGAGCGCCGTGTGGGTCGCGTTGCCGAGCGCGTCGAGGAACGCTCCGACGCGCGGCGAGATCTTCGGGGAGAGCTCGAGGACGTTGCTCGCCGGCACCTTCACGAAGTCGGCGAAGCAGCCGTCGTGATGCAGCCCGTAGATCTTCGTCTTCGCGCAGATGTGGCCGCGCCCGGTCCGGCACTGGTAGCAGGTGCCGCAGACGACGTGCATCTCGGCCGAGACGTAGTCGCCCTCGTTCAGGTCGGCGACGTCCTTCCCGAGCGCCGCGACGTGGCCGCAGAACTCGTGGCCGAAGATCACCGGCGGCTTCATGAACTGCACCGAGGGGTCCCAGTGCCAGATGTGCCGGTCGGTCCCGCAGATCCCGGTCGCCTTCACCTGGATCACGACCTCGTTCGGCCCCGGGGTCGGCCGCGGCCGGTCGGCCACCTCGATCGCCCCGTCTTTCGGGGCCGTCTTCACGACGGCTTTCATGCTCGGCACGGTCGGGAGTCCTCGGCGTCGGCGGCGCGGTCCGGAAGGTCGCGTGCGCCGCGGAAAAGGGCCGGACAGGCTACCGAAAACGGCGGGAGGGTGCCGGGGTCTCGACTGCAGCAAACGGCGCTTCGCGGTGACGTCGGCGTACCGTTGGCTCGGTGACCCGAACGATGGAACCGATCGAAGTCTTCTTGAGTGGCCTCGCGGTCCTCTTCCTGGTGATCCCGCCCGCCGTGTTCGTGATGACCGTCCTCGCGTTCGCGCTCGCCCCGTCCCGCGTCGTGCGCGTGCTCTTCACCGTCACGGGACTCTGCACGGGTTGCTGGTTCGCCTTCGCGGACTTCCTGACGCGAGCCCTGCGTGGGCTCTGAAAAGCACCGCGGCGCGCCGGGTTCGCCGGCGCGCCGCGGATCTCATCCGATCAGGGCTCAGCGAGTGCCGAGCTCAGTAACCTCCGCCCCCCGCCGCCGCCGCGTCGCCCTTGTCGGCGAACTGCGCCGCGGCCGCGTCGAGCAGGTCGGCCACGCCGGCGCGCAGCGACTCGGCGCCGACGTAGAGGACGTATCGAGTGGCGACGCGATACGTCTTGCAGAGCTTGCGCACCTCGCGCACGACCTCCTCGCGGTTCCAGTTGAGGATCAGCATCCCGTCGGGCTGACGGGCGTTGAGGTGCTCCTGCAGCTTGTCGAGCACGCGGTCGGGGTTCACGTAGTCGGTCGTCCACCACTCGGTGTCGACGCCCCACTCCGCGCCGACCCCCGAGAGCGCGTCCTCGCCGCGATCCTGGTGCTCGTCGCCGCCGATGACGAGGACCGTCGGCCGCCGGCCGAGGACCTCGCGCGCCTTCTCCGACGAGGAGCGATCGTTGGGACGGTCGTCCTTCGGCGCCTTCGCCTCGGCCGCGCGCAGCGTCGACTCGAAGGCGTCGGGGTAGCGCCGGTAGAAGTCCTTGAGCAGCCGCAGTCCGACCAGCTTCCAGTGGTCCTCGGCGCGCGAGAGGTAGCCCTCGGCCAGCTCCTTCACCGCGGCGAAGCGCTCCGCGTCGTGGCCGCCGATCCGCCCGTACAGCTCGATCCGCTCCGAGAGCACGCGCGCCCGGTCGAGCGCCTGGCCGACGCGGTCGTCGTCGAAGATCACCGTGCGCCAGAACTCGAGGTCGCCGCTCTGGTAGCAGACGTCGCGCAGGTCGTAGAGCGCGTCGGCGGAGTTGTCGCGCTCGCCCGACATGTTGAAGCAGCGCAGCTCGAGCAGCAGCGCCTCTTTGCGCAACGCGAGGTCCTCGCTCTTCTCGAGGCACTGCTCCGCGATCTTCAGCGCGCTGTCGGTGTCGCCGAGGCGCTGGAAGTGCTTGCCCATCTCGAGCAGCTGCGCCGGGTCGGTCATGTGCGCGACGTCGACGCGCGCCAGCATGCGCGCCGCGGCGCGCGGCGCCTTCTCCTCCAGCAGCGGCAGCAGCTCCTTCAGCTGGTCACTGCCCGGGCGCAGGCGGTCCATCGCCTGCTCGAGGTGGCGCACCGCCTCCTCCTGCCCCTCGGCCGCGCCTCCGCGCAGCATCGAGAGCGCGAGATAGAACCGGATGCGGGCCAGCGTGATCGGCAGCGGGTTGCGGTACTGTTCGATGCGGTCGAGCGCGTCGCGGAAGTCCTGCGCTGTTTCGGCGTGCATGCTGTGCTCGAAGCGTAGGATGCTGCGCGTGAAGTAGGCGTTGAACGACGCGCTCTTGGGATCGGCGGTCGCCTGGTCGAGGTGCTTCAGCGCCGCGTCGCTGCCCTTGCGGTCGGACTGCGGCTCGAGGTCGGGGACGCCGCGCAGCCCGAGCGCGCACGCCGCGAGGTCGAAGTGCAGCACCGACGCGAGCGTGTGGCCTTCGCCGGCCACCTCGAGCGCCTTCGTGAAGTGGCGCGCCGCGTCCTCGAACTGCTCGAGATGCTGCTTCAGCTTGCCGAGCGCGCGGTAGAACGGCGCGCGGATCTCGGGCGGCAGGTCGTCGAAGCCGGGCAGCCCCATGCAGCGCTGCAGGAGGTTCAGCACGGCGTCGGGCTCGAGGTGCTCGCCGGGCCGCTCGGCGCGGCGCAGCACCTCGGAGAGCGTGCCCCTCAGCAGTTCGGCCGTGTCCTTGTCGGGCGCTCCGCTCGAGAGGACCGCCTCGAGGGTGTTGACCGCCTCCTCGAGGTTGCCGGTCGCGAGGCTCTGCTTGAGCAGGAGCGGCAGGATCTCCTTCGCGATCAGCGGCTCGCCGAGCAGCGCCTTGATGTCGGGCTTCTCCTCGCCCTCCTTGGCGTTGCGCATGCGGCCGAGCGCGTGGCCGAACTTGAACCAGACGGCGTCGGGGCCCGTCAGCTCCTCGGACTTGTAGGCGTCGAGCTTGGTGCCGTGGCTCGCGTCGAGGTAGCCGAGCGCGAAGTAGCTCTCGCTGCGCCGCGGATTGAGCCGCAGCAGCGCGAGCACCATGTCGGCCGACTCCTGCTGGCGCAGCGGCGAGCCGGTCGAGACGTCGATCTCCTTCAGGACGCCGCGGTCGAGCGGCGACTCCCACGCCATGTTGGGCCGGCGGAAGCCTTCTCGCCGCGGGCCGCGCTGCCACTCCTGGCGAGGAGGCCGGTCGCCGCCGCCCTGCTCGGGCCGCGGACCGCGCTCGCCGCCGAAGTCGCGCGGATCGCCGCCGCCTTCGGGACCGCCGGGACCGCCGTGGCCACCGTGGCCGCGCCCGCGACCGCCGCGCGGACCGCGGTCGCGCATCTCGCCGCCGCCGCCGCCGCCGCCGCCGGGGCCGCCACCGCCGCCACCGCCGCCGCCGCCGCGCCCGCCGCGGCCACGCGGACCGCGTCCGCGCCCGCCGCGATTGCCGCGACCGCCGCCGCGCCCGTCGCGCGGGTCGCCTCGGAAGTCGCCGCGCGGCTCTCCGCGCGGCTCTCCGCGATCGGGGCGCGGCTCGCCGCGATCGAAGTCGGGGGATTGGGGCGGACGGTCCATGGACTCACCATTCATGACTCGAGACCTTTCTTCGTCCCGCTCGCGAAGGGGTGCGAGACGGGAGACACAGGAAGCGGAAGTTCTTGGCGCCGCGCCGTCGATTCCCCGGAGACACGGTCGCGACCAGCAGTCCGCATGGTGAGCGGCGGGTCAGACCATGAAGGGGAAACGGCTCGATCGGCTTCGGCACCCCGAGAGGCGGCGCATTCTGAGTTGGGTCGCTTCCTTTATCAATGGGATGCCTCGCCCGTGCGGCGGGAGGGAGCTTGCCCTTGATCCCAGCCATCCTCGCGCGGGCGGTCCGGCAGTGCGCGAGCGCGACGGCCCTCGTCGAGGGCGACCGGACCCTCCCCTACGGCGCGGTCGGGGAGCGCGTCGCCCGCCTCGCCGCGCGGCTGCGCGAGGCCGGCGTCGCTCCGGGGGAGCGCGTCGCGCTGCTCGCCCCCAACTCGATCCTCGCCTTTGAGGCGTACTTCGCGGCGGCGCACGCGGGCGCGATCCTCGTCCCGCTCAACTTCCGCGCGCACCCCGATGGGATGCGGCGATTGATGGACCACGCGCAGGTGCGGGCGCTGCTCGTCGCGCCGCGCTTCGAAGAGCTCGCGCGCGCGGCCGTCTCGACCCAGACGCTGCTCGTCGCCGACGCCGCGTTCGACGCGTCGCTCGAGCGCGGCGCTCCGCTCCCGCCGCACGCGGTCCGGCCCGAGGACCCCGCGCAGATCTACTACACGAGCGGCACGACCGGCGAGGCCAAGGGCGTCGTCCTCACCCACAAAAACGTCGCGAGCCACGCGCAGCTCGCCATCGCGGCGCTGAAGCTCGACGAGCGCGACGTCTGGGGCCACATCGCGCCGATGTTCCACCTCGCCGACGCGTGGGCGACCTTCGCCGTCACGCACGTGGGTGGCCGTCACGTCCTCGTCCCCGACTTCGTGCCGGAGCGCGTGCTCGAGATCCTCGACGGCGGCGTGACGATCACGAACCTCGTCCCGACCATGCTCACCGACCTCGTCCACGCCTCGGCGCCGGGCGCCGCCGGTGACGGCGCCGCTCGAACCGAGGTACCAAGCCGCGAGTATCGGGCGCTGCGGCTCATGCTCTCCGGCGGCGCCCCGATCGCGCCGGCGCTGGTCGAGAGGATCATGGCGACGTTCCGCTGCGAGTACGTCCAGACCTACGGCCTCACCGAGACGAGCCCCTACCTCACGATGTCGCTGCTGCCGGAGCACCTCGCCCGCCTGCCGCCGCGCGAGCAGTTCGCGTGGCGCTGCAAGACCGGCCGCGCGCTCGCCGGCGTCGAGGTGCGCGTCGTGCGCGACGACCTCTCCGACGTGCGGCCCGACGGCCGCGAGGTCGGCGAGGTCGCCTGCCGCGGCGACACCGTGACTCCCGGTTACTGGCAGAACCCCGCCGCGACCGCGGCCGCCTTCCGCGACGGATGGTTCCTCACCGGAGACCTCGCCGTGCTCGATTCCGAAGGATTCCTGCAGATCGTCGACCGCAAGAAGGACGTGATCAAGACGGGCGGCGAGACGGTCTTCTCGACCGAGGTCGAGAGCGTCCTCTGCGCGCATCCCCACGTCCGGCAGGCGGCGGTGGTCGGCGTCCCGCACGAGCGGTGGGGCGAGGCGGTGGTCGCGGTCGTCGTCCGGCAGACGGGCGCGGCGCTCGACGAGCCGGCGCTCCTCGACCACTGCCGCTCCCACCTCGGCGCGCACCAGGTGCCGAAGCGGATCGTCTTCCAGGACGAGCTGCCGCGCACCGGCTCGGGCAAGGTCGCGAAGCGGCTGCTGCGCGAAGGGCTCGCGGCGCAGCGCGGCGCTTCGGCGGCCGGCGTGCTCGCGCTCCTCGCGCTGGTCGCGGTGCTGGGCGGAATCGCGTGGTGGATGCTGCGCGGCGGCGGCGGCGCGCCGCTGCCCGAGAGCCCGCGCTCGGCCGCGCCGGCGCAGGCGCACGAGCCCGCGGCGCCCGAGTCGGCCGCGGAGAAGGGCCTCACCGTCGAGCGCGCCGTCGAGAGGCTCGCGCCCGCCCCCGTGCCCGACGTGCAGCCCACGCGGCCGGCCCCCGAGTCGTACGTGAAGGCGCTCTCCGGCGTCCGCGGCCGCCTCGTCGAGCAGGACGGGACGCCGATCGCCGGCACCAAGGTCGAGCTCTACGAGGTGAAGCTCGAGCCGGTCCTCTCGAGCGCCGCCGACTACTTCAACGCGTTCCCCGAGGACCTCGGCCGCTTCGACGTCTCCGCCTCGAAGTCGGGCGAGGACGGCGTCTTCCACCTCGACGGAGCGCTGGTCGACGCGCTCCACCTGCTGGGCGTCGACTTCGGCGGGATGCGGCCGACCTTCCGCGTCATCGACGTCGCGCTCGAGCGCGGCGTCCTCGTCGACCTCGGCGACATCGTCGTCGCCCCCGCGCTCACGCTCACCGGCAAGGTCGTCGACGACGACGGCGCGCCGGTCGCCGGCGCGCGCGTCCGCGCGATCCCGCAGACGCGGATCCCTTCGCAGGTCTTCGAGACGGGCATCGCCGACATCCGGCCCGACTCCGTCGCGCTGATCTACACGAAGGAGCTCAACGCGCGGATCGAGCTGCCGCGGTGGGCGCGCCAGCTCTTCGAGCGCCTGCCGCTGCCGACCACGCCGACCGACCACAACGGTGAATTCAAGCTGGTCGGCGCGCCGACCGGGATCATCACCGTGATCGCCGACCTGCCGGGGAAGTTCGGCGTCGTGAAGGGCGGCATCCCGACCGCGCGCCGCAAGGAGCAGAGCGTCGGCACGCTCACGCTCACGTCGGGGCGCACGCTGGCGGGGCGCGTCGTCGCCGGCAAGCAGCCGGTCGCGGGCGCGCGCGTCTGCGTCGGCGCGGCCATCGAGATCGAGGGACAGCACATCGCGATCGGCCAGCCGGCCGGCGCCACCGACGGCGACGGCCGCTTCGCGCTCGGCGGCATGGCGGCGAGCGGCGGGGCGTGCGTCGCGATCCAGCTCGAGGACAAGGGTCCGTGGCAGCTCTTCGGCCCGCTCGAGGGCGACGAGGTCGCGATCGAGCTCCCGCCGCGCGCGCCGCTCACGGTGCGCGTGCGCGACACCGCCGGCAAGCCGATCGAGCACGCCGATCTGCGCTTCTCCCGCAGCTACCCGCGCGACACGCCCGCCTTCTTCTTCGAGCCGTGCACGCTGAAGGGCAGCCTGAAGGAAGAGGGGGGCGGCGTCTACCGCTGCGACGGGCTGCCGGTCGGCAAGTGGATCGCGCTCGCGCGCGTCGAGGGCTACGGCGTCGGGCGCGGTCCCTTCGAGCTGCCCGAGGCGGGCACCGAGGTCGAGGTGGTGCTGCCGCCGGAGTTCCGCGCGCGCGTGCGCGTCACCGACGCGGCCGGCGCGCCGATCGAGTACGCGCTCGTGAGCGCGCGCGTCGAGCAGGGCGACTTCAACTTCTTCTCGACCTTCGTCGCCTCCGCGCGCACCGACCCCGAAGGACGCTGCGAGCTGCGCCGCCTGCCGCTCGGCGGCTCGCTCACCGTCAGCGCCAAGCACTCCGCGTTCGTCGCCGGCGCCTCGAAGGTCGCGCCGCCCGCCTCCCCCGCCACCGAGGCCGCGGAGGTCGAGCTCAAGCTCGTCGGCGGCGGCTCGCTGGTCGGGCGTGTTCGCATGGGCGGCGGCCCGCCGCCCCGCCCGCTCGCGCTCGTCCTCGTCCCGCACGACGACGAGTTGATGCTCGAGAGCGGCTTCCTCCACTTCGCGCTCACCGACGCGGACGGCGCCTTCAAGGTCCAGCACCTCGCGCCGGGCGAGTGGCGCTACAACCTGATGACGCGCTTCCTCGCGACCGAGCCGTTCGACTTCCTGCCCGACAAGTTCAAGGAGCCGGACGAGCTCGCGGACGGCAGCTTCGAGATCGTCGAGGGCAAGGAGACGGCGCTCGAGATCGACGCGACGCCGCTCGACCAGCTCCAGCCCTGCGTCGTGCGCGGCGTCGTGCGGCGCGACGGCCGGCCCGCCGCGAACGTCAGCGTGATGATCTACGGCAAGGGGAACGGCCGCACGACCACCGACGAGACCGGTCGCTTCGAGGTCGCCGACGTGAAGCCGGGCGAGTGCCACCTGCAGGTCTCGGCCGGCGGCGAGCGCTCCTTCTCCTCGGTGCACGACCAGGTGCTCACGCTCCGGAGCGGCGAGGTGCGCGAAGTCACGATCGAGCTGCATTGGGTCGACGTGACCCTGGTCGTGCGCGACGCGGACGGGCGCTACGTGAAGGGCGCCAGCGTGAACGGCTCGCGCCAGAGCGCCAAGGGCGGCGAAGGCCACGAGGATTCCGACCGCAACTTCGTCTGGCAGCAGACCGACGGCGAGGGGCGGGCGACGGTGGCGATCGCCAAGGAGGGCTCCTGGGTCTTCAACGTGCAGTCGCAGGACCACGGCACGGCGCACGCCCGCGTCGACGTCCCGAGCGGCGGCCTCGACCACCCGATCGAGGTCACGCTCGACCCCGGCGTGCGCTGCGCCGGACGCGTCGAGTTCGACGGCGCCGCGCCCTCCGAGGAGGGGGATTGGTGGATGGGGATCGAGGCGGCGGGCGACGGGAAGGGCGACGTCGACACGACCTCCGAGGAGGTCGACCCCAAGACGCGCAAGTTCGAGGTGAAGGGGCTGAAGCCCGGGACGTATCGTGCGTCGCTCTACGTCCGGGACGGCGCGCCGCTCCATTCGCAGACGTTCACGCTGCCGTCGCACGGCGACACGAACCTCGTGCTGAGATTCTCCAGGCAGTGAAATGCGACGCTACGACTTCGCGATCTGCGGTTTCGGGAACGTCGGGCGCGCGCTCGCGCGCCACCACGCGGCGCGCGTCGAGCGCGTGCGCGAGCAGTTCGCCGTCGACCTGCGCCTGACCTGGGTGTCCGACCGCTCGGGCGCGGTCTTCTCGCCCGACGGCATCGACGTCGAGGCGCTCGCGAAGCTCAAGGAAAGCGGCGGCAAGCTCGCCGACGCGCCCGGTGCGCGGCCGCCCGCCGCGCCCGACGCGATGCGCGCGAGCGGCGTCGAGGGAATCGTGATCGCGCTGCCGACCGACTTCGAGAAGGGCGAGCCGGGGCTCACGCTGGCGCGCCACTCCCTCGACTGCGACCTCGACCTGATCCTGGGCGACAAGGGGCCGGCGCTGCTCGCGCTGGGCGAGCTCGAGGAGCACGCGGCGCGCGCGAAGGTCTTCATCGGCACGAGCGCGACGACCGGCAGCGCGCTGCCGAGCCTCTCGGTGCTGCGCCGCTGGTTCGCGGCGGCGCGCGTCGACCAGATCACCGGCATCCTGAACGGCACGTCGAACTTCATCCTGACGCGCATGCGCGACCACCAGGCGACCTACGACGAGGCGCTGGCGGAGGCGGTCGCGCAGGGGATCGCCGAGGCCGACCCGCGCCTCGACGTCGAGGGATTCGACAGCGCGATCAAGCTCGTGATCCTCGCGCGCGGCCTGATCGACCCCACCGCCACCTTCGCCGAGGGGCAGCTGCAGGGGATCACCGACCTGCCGCTCGACCTCGTGCGCGCGCAGGCGGGCGGCGGCGGCCGCATCCGCCTGATCGGCCGCGCCGTCCGGGAGAACGGCCGCGCGACCATCACCGTCGCCCCGGCCCTGGTCGCCCCGGACGACCCGCTCTTCTTCGTCGACGGCAGCCAGAAGGCGATCCGCTTCGCGGGCGAGGACATTGGCGAGATGACCCTCGTCGGAGGCGCGAGCACGGTCACCGGCACGGCGTCGGCGCTGATCCGGGACCTGGTCGCGGCGGCGATCGCGCGGAAGTAGGCGACGTCTCGGGAGATCCGCCCCCGCTACGAGCTCTTCCTCACCAGCTCCGCCCGCAGCACGACGAAGATCGGCTTCGCCCCGACGGCCCCGAGCACCACGTACTCGCCACTGCGGAACGTCAGGTTCGTCGTGAACGAGTGCGTCGTTCCGTTCGTCATCGGCCGCTCCGGCGCGAGCTCCAGGTGGAACGTGCACTGCGAGAGGGTGAGCTCGCCCGTGTCGGCGTTGAACGCCTCCGGCACGAAGGAGAAGTTCGCCGAGCCGCGCTCCGCGAGGTCCATCGAGAGGTCGCTCTGGCGGCCGGTCGCGAGCGAGCAGCGCAGGATGCCGACCGTCATCGGCTCGAAGGCGCCGTAGGGGACGAGCGCGCGCAGGTTGTCGACGAGGTCGCGCGGGAGGGTCGATTCGGCGGCGCCCTTGTCGGCGGCGCGGATCAGCGTGACCGAGACGACCGCCTGCGGCTGCGGCCGGTCGATCTGGTCGACGAGCTGCGTCAGCTGCGCCGTGCGCTCCTTCGATTCGCACAGGACCACCATCTGCGCGTCGGGCACCGTCGTGATGTTGTTCGTCGTCCAGGCGCAGCGGCCGTCCTTCATGAAGGTCACCTGGCGCTGGAAGGGGGCGAGCGCGGCGTTGATCGAGTCGAGCGAGACGTAGCGCGGCCGGATCTGCACCATCGTGTCGGCCGACTCGCCGCGCTGGACGATCTCGCGCTGCTGGTTCTCGAGCTGGACCTCGACGTCGCGCAGCTGCTGGTCGGCGTCGCGCTTCGCGATCTCGTCGGCGCGCTTCTTCTCGGCCTGGTCGAGCTCGCCGAGCAGCTGCGCGATCTGCGTCGCAGCCGCCGCCGTGTCGCGGATCACGATCGTGTTGCGCAGCACGATGAAGTGCGGCAGCTCGGTCGTGTGGATCTCCGCGGGATCGCCGTCGGGCGGGTGCACCCGGACCGAGATCGTCTCGCCGAAGAGCGACGAGACGGAGCTCGCCATCTCGCCCGCGTCGTACGCGGCAGGGGTGAAGTACTTGACGACGATCGAAGCGGGGTCGAGCGGGCCGCGGTCCTGGCCGATTCCGGCGGACGGGTTCGAGCCGCCCTCCTGCGCCCCGCACGGCAGGACGCACAGCGCGGCGACGGCGATCGGGCGGAACAGATGGCGGATCATCGGAGCTCCTTCGCGGAGCCGGGCTCCGCATCGGGGGAGGAATCGGGGGTCTTCGGCAGCGCCGTCGGCAGCACGAGGATCAGGCGGACCGGGCCGCGGCGCATCTCCATGCGGTGCGCGTCGACGGCGGTCAGCGGGATCACGTCGGGAAAGGCGATCGGATCGGGGACGTGGACGACGGTCGGACCGGCCGCGACCGGCGCGGCGTCGGGCGAAGCGTCGACGACGAGGTCGCCGCGCGACGGCGCCGTAGGCGCGGCGTACGGCGCGGTGAACTCGCGCAGCAGCGCAACGAGCAGCCCCGCCGCCGCGAGCCACGGCGCGAGCGGCAGCAGGCGGCGCCGCGCCGCGGTGAGGCGCAGGCGCCACGGCAGTTGCAGCGGCGGCGCGGTCGGCGCGTCGGACGCGGTCGCCTGCCATGCGGCGCGCAGCCAGTCGAGCGTCGCGCGTGTCTCGGAATCGGGCGCGTCGACGCGCTCGGCCGGATCGTCGGGCGCGAGCGAGCGCCACGCGGCGCGCAGCTCGTCGAGCGGAGCGTCGTCGTCACGCTCCGCCACGGTGCTCTCCGAGCGATCCGCCCGCGAGGCGCGGCGCGAGCAGCTCGCGCAGCCTTCGGCGCGCCGTCGCGAGCAGCACGCGCACCGTGCTCTCCGCGATCGCGAGCGCGCCCGCGACGTCGGCGGTCGAGCCGCCCTCGAGGTCGTGCAGCACGAACGCCTCGCGCTCGCGCGGTGTGAGGCGGCGCAGGCTCGCCGTCACGAGCTTTTGGAGCTCGCCGCGCGCTGCCTTGTCGGCCGGATGGGGGAGCGCGAGCGGGAAGGCGTCGCGCGCCGCCGTCGCCTCGGCGCGGGCGCGCGCCTGCTCGCGCCGCATGCGATCGCGGCAGTGGTTCAGGACGACCGAGTTGCGCCACACCGCCCACGGGCGGCGCGCGTCGTAACGGTCGAGCGTGTCGAGCAGTCGCAGCATCGCGTCCTGGGCGGCGTCGTCCGCCTCCGCGCGCTCGGCCAGGAAGCCGAGGCAGAGGCGCCAGACCGCCGGGTGTTCCGCCCGGTACCAGCGCGCCAGCGCCTCGGCGTCGCCGCCACGGATCGCGGGGATCCACTCGGCAGCCGCCTCGTTCCGGGCGCTGGACGGCAGGTCGGGATCGGTCATCGAAGGCGCGGTCTCTACGCGGGCCTCGGGACGGGCGCTTAGACGCGGATCGGAGCGGGGCGTCGGCGCCGGGCGGGGAGGCGTTGCCGCTCCCGTCGGGGCGGCCTAGCGTTCCGATGAACGGACGCGAGTCGCGGCGGCGTTGAGAAGGCCGATGAAGTCGTCACGGACTCTCATAACCGGGTGGCTCTTCCTGCTCGCCGCGGCCGCGCGGGCCGACGAGCCGGTCTTCCAGCCGAAGTTCCCGGACGCGGCGGCGATCGTGCGCTCGATCCGCGAGCGCTGCGAGACGCACGGCCTCGACGCGGTCGTCTTCCTGCTCGACGAGCATCTGTTCGGCGAGACGCCCGTGGTCTCGGACGTGCCGTTCTTCGACGCCGGTCCGCCGAAGCCTCCCGATCCTAAGGCGGCCAACGAGTGGATCCGCGCGCTCCACGACACCTTCGATCGGGCCGGGACGCCAGCGTTCGTCGGAAGGCGAGCGGAGCCGATGCGCGCCGTCCCGCTTGCCCGCGTCGCGAGCGCGAACGCGATCCAGAACGATCCGACGACGCCCGACTGCCGCGACGGCGTCGCGTGGGCCGAGAAGTGCGCCGGACGCGTGCAGGAGACCTTCGCGAAGCGCTCGGCGGTCGTCCTCGTCACCGACCGGCCGCCGCGCGTGACGTGGACGCGCGAACCGGAGACGGTCGCACGCGACGGCTGCTTCGCGCCGACCTGGCACGAGGAGGAGGTCGGCCGGACGCTCGCGAAGTGCGGCACCGAACTGATCGTCGTCGCGCCGGAGGCGGCGTTCGGCGAGGACACGCCGGTGTCGCTCGCGCCGTTCCTGCCGTGGGCGTCGCGGCCGGTGGCGGCGGGGCGCGGACAGATCTACGCCTCCCTATCGGCGCCGCTGCCTCCCGATCCGGGTACGTCCGACCTGTCGCCAGTGCAGCTCCTCGAAGAGACGGTCAGGGCGTGGCCTCGCTTCGAGGGGCAACTGCCCGACAAGCTCGATGTCGTCGATCCGCCGCGCCCCGACTTCCTGCGCTCTCTCGAGTCCGACATCCCGACGGGCTTCGTCGCATGGGAGTACGCGCGCGCTTGCCGGATCACGCACGGCGCCTGCTGGTACTTCCCGCGCCAGCGCACCGACTGGCGAGATCCGTGCAAGCGCGGGGATCTCGCGCGCATGCTGATTCCGGATGTCGATCTCTCCGCTGCGGCGCAATGGAAGGCGCGGCGCGACGATCCGCTCGACCGCACGACGCGCCGGATTGTCCGCCGGCTGCTCGAGCGGTCGGTGAAGGTCGTCGAGACGCACCCGATCTTTCCCTACTGCGATCTCCCGCCGCTGCTGCGCCGCCAGCGCGACCACGACGGCGCGAAGCCGCCCTGCGAACTGCTGGCTTCGCGCGTGCCCAACGATCTCGAACTCCGGCAGTGGCGCGACTTCGCGAAGACGCTCCCGCCGCTGATCGCCGACTACGACGCGGGCGCCGAGGAGCTCGAGGCGGCGCTCGCCGCGCCCCCGCCCGAGCCGCGCGTCGATCCGCGCTGGACGCGGACGGTCGCCGACGCCTCTCTCACGCTCTACTGGCTGCGCACGAGCGCGTTCCACCTCGCGCAGCTCGAGGAGATCGTCGGGCATCCGGAGGACGTGCTCGTCGCCCCGAAGGAGAACGTCCCCTACAGGGTCGTTTCCATGGCGTGCCTGCGGATGAGCGAGCTGCTGCTCGCCTACGACGGCGCGAGCGTCGATCCGGACGCGGAAGCGAGGTTCGCGGCGCTGCGGAGATGGTCGTCGCTTCTTGGCGTCGATACGTCTGAACAGCGTTCGCGCGACTGCCGACTCGTGGTCGATCCTCTCGATCCGCTCTTCCGCGCGGCGCGCTACCCGCCGTTCGCGATGCAGCGCCTCTCGCCGGCAGCGCGCGAACGTGTCCTGCGGATCCTCCTCCACGCGACGCGCCTCCACGAGCGATTCGCGCAGACGCCGTGGGACTGGATGGTCTACTACGACGAGCCGCACACCTTCGTGTTCGTCTTCCATCTCCTGCCACCACCTCCGAATCCGCCGCCAGGTGAGCCGACGATGAAGCTGCCGCCGCCGATCGACGTGACGCCGAAGCAGCCGCCCGTCGACACCACCCCCGATCCCCTCGGCCCGCCGACGTCCGGCGACTGACGCGCGCGGCGCTGCACGCGTCGCCACGCCCCGACTATTTCCTCGCGATCGCCGCCGCGACCAGGTTGCGGATCAGCGCCGACGCCGTGCCGGTGACCGTGCTCGCGCCGCCGATGAGGGTCAGTTCGCTCAGGTCGTCGGTGACGAAGCGGATCGCCTTCTGGCTGCCGTCGACGAAGTGGCGAATACGTGGTGCTCGGGGCCGTCGGCGCGAAGCCGATCTTCGTCGTGCTGCGGGCGGAGCTGGTGAGGAAGAGCACGTAGCGGGGGCGGGCGCGGATAGGCGAGGCGGGGGACCTCGCGCCGCGGCTACGTCGTGATCCCCCGAAACGTCGGCGTGTAGTTCGGGAAGACCGAGTCGATGTTCGGCTCCGACAGCCGGTTGACCAGGATCTCCGAGAGGATGTCTCGGTAATCGATGGTGATGGCCAGGTCGCCGTCGTCGAGCTTCGTCGGATCGAGCCCCGGCCAGTTGGACGTGAGCACCTGACCGCCCGCGATGTGTCCCCCCATCACGATCATGCAGTTGCCGTGGCCGTGGTCGGTGCCGCCGCTCGCGTTCTCGGCGACGCGGCGGCCGAACTCGGACATCACGGTCACGACGATGCCGTGCATCTGCGACGTCAGGTCGAGGTAGAAGGCCTCGAGCGAGTCGCACAGGTCGGTCAGCATCGTGTGCAGGACGCCGTTCACGGGGCCCATGTCGATGTGCGTGTCCCAGCCGTCGATGTCGAGGGTGAAGACCTCGAGGCCGACGCCCGCCTTGATCAGCGTCGCGATCCGCAGCAGCCCCTGTCCGAACGGGCTGCCGGGGTAGACCGCGCCGTTCGCCGGGACGTAGTGCTTGAAGTCGACCGTCGCGAGGACGTCGAGCATCGACAGGCCGTTCAGCGCGCCGTCGTGCATCGGGCCGTGGGCGTTGCGGAACATCGACTCGAGGCGGCGGCGGCGGCGGCCCGCGGAGAGCGCATCGCCCGGGAAGGGCTGGTTCGCCGGGTCGTTCGCGGCGGCCATCAGCGGTCCGCCCACGCACGAGAGCGGGATCGACCAGTCGACCGAGAGTCCGCGCAGCGGCCCGTTCCCGAGCGGCGGCGTGTTGCGCAGGTGGCGGCCGAGCCAGCCGTCGCTCGTCGTGCCGATCGGCTGCTGCGGCGTGCCGTGCTCGACGAGCGCCATCGCGTCGAAGTGGCTGCGCGACGGATCGGGCGAGCCCGACGCGTGCACCAGCGCGAGCTTGCCGTCCTGGAAGGGTTTCAGCAGCCCGCGCGCGCCGGGCGCGAGCCCGAAGTAGCCGTCGAGGTCGAGCGCCGCGAGCGACCCGCTGCCCGGCGCCCCCACCGCCAGCGACGGCCGCGCCGAGTAGAGGTTGGCGTCGCCGTACGGCGGGCAGAGCGTGAGCCCGTCCATGCCGCCGCGCAGGAAGATGTTCACGAGCACGTCCTGGCTGCCGCCGCCGCCTCCGCGTGCGAACGCGATGCGCGGGATCAGGAGCGGCGTCGCGAGCGCGGCGAGCGCGATGCGGCCCGCGCCCGTCAACAGTCCCCGGCGCGAAGACGCGCCGTGGCCGCGCCGCGATCTCTCGTCGTCGTGCGTCACGGGTGCGCTCCTCAGTAGAGCTGGAACGACGGCGACTGCGCGCCGAGCGCGATCGTCTCGCGGATGATGCGCTCGTCGAACCGCTTCGAGCCGTCGACGAAGGTCTGCAGCTCGAGCTTGTCGACCTCCGTCATGCGGCCGCCGGTGAGCAGCAGGTCGACCTGGTCGGCGATCGTGTACGGCGTGAACCGTCCGACCATCCGCTCGAGGCGGGCGAGGTCGACGACGGTCGACGGGATCCGGCTCTCGAGCAGGTCGCACGCGAAGCGCCAGCGCGGCAGCATCGAGTTGCCCCACACCTCCGCCGAATCGGGGAAGCCGTCGGGCGTCATGTGGTTGAAGGGGCACATCCCGATGAGATACAGGTAGAGGACCATCCAGTCGGCGCGGTTGGCGGTCCAGCTGTCCGTCCCGATCTGCACGTCGAGCGCGCGCAACAGCGACACGACGAAGTGGTTGGGCCGCTTGATCTTCGGGACCCTGGCGATCCCCTCCTGCGCGATGTTCTGCCGGTCGAAGATCTCGTAGACCATCGACTTCAGGTCGCCGCGCTGGTTGCGGTAGACCTCGGCCACGCGGTCGACGAAGCCGGCCGACGGCTCGTACGACAGGAAGTGGCGCAGCAGCTTGCGCGCGACGAACTTCGACGTCTCCGTCTTGCGCGCCAGCTTCGCGAGCACCCAGTCGCCGTCCGACTGCCCGCCGCCCGACGCGATCGGATGGCCGAGCACCGACTTCGCGCCGTAGTCGTGGTCCGACGGATTGAACTGGAACGTCCCCCACCAGCCGCCGTTCTTGTACGTCCAGCCGGTGAAGCAGCGCGCCACCTCCTTCACGTCGGCCTCGGTGTAGCCGCTGCGCACGCCCATCGTGTGGAGCTCCATGAGCTCGCGGGCGTAGTTCTCGTTGGGCGCGGCCTTCACGTTCGAGCCGTTGTCGAGGTAGCACTGCATCGCGCCGCTGTGCGCCGACGCGATCAGCAGGTCGGGGAACGTGCCGAGCGCATGCTTGCGGATCACCTCGCGGTGATCCGTGGTCGCCATGATGTTCACCTTCTTCTGGTCGAGGTTGAAGTGGTCCATCCAGAGGTCGACCATGCGCTCGACCAGCTGCCGCTTGCTGTAGATCGCGGAGAGGACCGAGGCGGCGCGGAGCTGCTCGACGCAGATCGCTTCGTTGCCGGTCTTCGCGTAGGCCTGCCAGAGCTGGCCCGGCGACAGCGAGAGCGACGCGAACTCGGACTGCAGCAGGTTCTCGAGCTGCGAGTCGTCGATGCGGCGGAAGTGGAGCTGGTGCGCGAGGTAGCCGTCGTAGCCGAGCGCCTTGGCGTGGAGGTGCTCAGCGACCGTGTACCCCATCGTGAGGCGCTCGACGAGGAAGCGCTCCCAGTCCCACGACCCGTAGCCGTACGTGCCCGGTCCCGACGCCGCCTTCGCCGCGCTCGCGAGCAGGCCCGTTCCCGTCGCGGCCGCCGCCGCCGCCGCCGCGACGCCGCCGACGGCGCCCTTCAGCAGTCCGCGGCGCGAGAGCGCGCGCGACGAATCGGCGCTTTCCGCCTGCTCCATGTCCTCCTCCGAAGGGCGTGGACCCGGGGGCTTCTTCTTCGATGACGCCGTGGGAGACGGCAGGCGCGACTGAGCTCGTGAAACGGCGGCGCGCCGGATTTGTGGCCTAAGATCTTGAGGCGAGGAGCACTGGGGGGTCAAGGAGTGGCTCGCCATGACCTCCCTCCCCTCGGAACCTCCCCGGGAACGCCGCGACACCATCGCCCGTTTTGAAGCGTGGGTCGTCGCCCACCACGCCGCCGTCTACCGCAGCGCGTGGCGCATCACGCGGAACGGCGCTGACGCCGAGGACGTGGCGCAGCGCGTCTTCCTCCACGTCTTCGAGCGGCTCGACCGTCCCGAATGGACGAACGCCGCCGACCCCGGTGACAAGCTGCGCTGGCTCGCGGTCAAGACGGCGCTCGATTTCAAGCGCGGCGAGACGAACCGCCGCCGCCGCGAGGAGGTCCGCGCGATGGAGACGAGCGAGAGCGCGACCGCGGCCGGACCCGACCCCGCGCGCACCGAGCTGCTGGCGAAACTGCGCGCGAGCGTCGCGCGCCTGCCCGACGAGCTGCGCGTCGCGACCGTGCTGCGCTTCCAGGAGGGGCTCACCTTCGCCGCGATGGCGGAGCTCGCCGGCACCAGCGAGCCGACCATGTTCGAGCGCGTGAAGCGGGCGCTCGAGAAGCTGCGCGTCGGGCTCGCGCAGGCGGGCCATGCGCATGCGCTGCTCGAGCTCGAGACGCTGCTCGCGGTCGAAGAGAGCGTCGCGGTGCCGGGCCGGCTGTGCGCGACGCTGCTCGCACTGCCGGCGGCGGCGACCGCCGGCGCGGCGATCGGCGCCGCGACGGCGAGCGTCGCCACGGCGTCGAGCGGGGCGTGGCTCGCGGCGGCGGCCGCGGTCGTCGTCCTGGTCGGCGGCGGTGCGGCGGCCGTGCACGTGGTGCGGACAAACCGCGCTTCCTCCCAGGTCGAGGCGCGCGCACCAGCCGGTCGCGCCGGCAGTGCCGAGGTCGCGACCTCCGCGCCCGTCGCGGCCGCGACCGCCGAACCGGCGCGCGTCGCCGAGGGACGTCCCGCGGACGCGGCGGCGGCACGCGGCGGCGACGGCCGCATGCGCGCCGGCGACCTGCTCTCGAGCGACATGGCGATGCCTCCGGGCGTGACATGGGACGACCGCATGGTCGAGACGGCGCACCTACGCGGCGTCGTGGTCGACGACGACGGCCGGCCGCTCGCGAAGGCGCGCATCGACGCGAGCTCGAGCGAAGGCGCGCCGAAGTCCTTCGCGTGGCGCGCGATCGGGGAGAGCGGCGCCGACGGCCGCTTCGACCTGCGCGTCGCCGCGATCACGAAAGAACCGCAGCCCTACGTCGTCGTCCTCGACCACGATGACATGCTGCGGCGCAAAGTGAACGCGACCGTCACCCCCGGCGGCTCCACCGACCTCGCGCGCGTCGAGATGAAGCGCAACGCCGCCGACCGCCCCGGCGACTTCGAGCTCTCGCTCACCGTGGTCGGCCCCGAGGGGCGCCCGGTCCCGCGCGCGATCGTCCGCATGTTCCGCAAGCTCGTCGCGCGTCCTACCGGCGCGCCCGACGAGGAGACCAAGCCCCGTTTCGAGTGGCAGGCGGGCGGCCTCACCGACGAGCGCGGGACGATCGTGCTGGCCGCCAAGCGCCTCGGCGAGAAGCGCTTCGAGATCCACGCGCGCGCCGCCGACTGCCGCGACCTCGTCGTCGACCGGACGGTCGATGCGAGCGGCGCCAGCGAGGCGACGGTTGCGCTCGAGGCGGGGCTCACGCTCGAGGGGCGGCTCGTCGCGCCGGCCGGCGACGAAGGCGCCGTAGCGCTGCGCGGCGCGCACCTCGACGCGATCGCGCTCGACGCGCTCGAGCTCGAGGCGAGCGGCGCGTTCGCCGGCGAGCCGTTTAACGCCGACGTCTCGCCCGACGGCTCCTTCGTGGTGCGCGGGCTCGCGCCCGGCCGCCACCGGCTGCGCGTGTACGGCAGTTTCTCGACGGCGTGGGTCGACGGCGTCGAGGCGGGGCAGCGCGACGTTTCGCTGCAGCTCAAGCGCGCCGACGACCCGTCCGACGCCGGGCTCCATCGCGCCGAGATCCACGGCCGCATCGTCGACGAGCGCGGCGCGCCGCTCGCGGTCGACCCCGACGACGTCGATCTCGTTGCGCTGCCTGAAGGCTGGAAACCCGACGACCCGCGCGTCCAGACCGAGTTCGTGCCGTCGCTGTTCGGACCGGACGGGCGGCAGACGGCGCAACGCATGATCGACGGTGAGCGCCCCGCCCCGTCGAGCGCCTTCCACAAGAACGGCCTCGACGCCGGCAGCTACGTCGTCGTGGTCAAGGCGGTCGGCCGCAAGCCGGGCGTCTCCGCGGTCGTCACGGTCGCGGAGAACCAGCTCGCCCGCGACGTCGTGGTCGCGCTGCACACGCAGTAGAGTCGGGAGCTCACGTCGACCCGTTGCCCGGCGGGTGGCGCAGGAGCCCCACTCATGTTCCCGCCGGTCCGCATCGCCGCGCTCGTCGCGTTCGCGGCGGCGTGCGCGCTCCCCCCCAGCGCGCACGCGCAGATCTACTGGGTCAAGCTGAAGGACGCGCGCACGCTCAAGCGCTTCACGGCCAACTGCATCGCGGTCGACGGGGAGACGGTGCTGGTCGGCGAGGTGAAGGCGGGCGTCACCTACGACGGGAAGACGATCACCTACTCGGGCAACGACGGGAACAACGAGTTCTGGGTGGTGAACAACGCCGACCCGACCGCGGTCCCCTACGACCTGGTCGACGGCGCGCGCGTCGGCAACAAGGTGAAGAACGGCGTCGTCTCGCTCAAGGGCAAGGAGATCGAAAAGATCCAGTTCTTCGCCCGCAACAAGAGCCTGGTCGCCTTCGCCCACGAGTACGCCATCCGCAAGGCGGCCGTCGACGCCGCGCAGAAGCGCCGCGACGCGGAGAAGCAGGGCGCGACCGGCTGGATGTTCGCGCAGTCGCGCTTCGTCACGGAGCTGCAGCAGCTGCAGGCGTGGTGCGACGCGACGCTCTTCCCCGAGGCGGCGAAGAAGCTGCAGGCCGAGATCGACAAGCAGAAGAAGGTGGTCGCCAAGGAGGCGACGGAGAAGCGGCTCGCCGACGCGATCGCCTCGATCAAGCTGGTCCCGACGCCGGCGCGCCTGGTCGAGCTCGGCAAGACGCTCATGCCTGGCAAGGTGATCCACGTGCAGGAGAGCCGCCACCTGCGCGTCACCTACGTCGACGAGATCAGCGACGAGCGCGTGAAGGAGCTGGTGGAGCTCGGCGAGAAGATCGTCCACGGCTTCCGGCTCGACTGCGTCGACCCCTTCCTCGGCGACGACTACCAGGACACGATCCCCGACGCGCCGATCGTCGAGTTCTGGTTCGGGCCCGACGAGAAGAACGCGCACCAGCACGTGCTCACCGACTGGTACGGCATCTCGTGGGGCAACAACCAGGAGCAACGCATCGCCGCGCTCGCCGGCTCCTACCGGCGCAAGATCGCTCCCGAGTACCTCGAATACTGGAAGCTCGCCGACCAGAAGGACGTCGAGGCGATCGTCGCCCACGACCTCGGCCACGTCCTCTCCAACCTGCACTGGAACGCCAATCGCACGGCGTCGACGCTGCCGGAGTTCCTGTCGGAGGGGCTCGGCTACGAGTTCGCGATCGAGTGGCTCGGCCGCAACAGCGTCACCTGCAAGGAGTTCGCGCCCGAGCCCAAGTACGCCGATCCGAAGGGCACCAAGTCGGCGCCCGAGCGCGCGATGCTGGAGGGCGAGATCGAGAGCTACACGCGCCTCGCGCTCGAGCGCGGCCCGTCGCTCGACGCGCTGGTCCGCAAGCCCCTCTCCGGCATGGCCGACGGCGACCTCGCCAAGAGCTGGTCGTTCCTCGAATACCTGCTGGTCGACGAGGGCAAGAAGGGCCAGCTCTTCCTGCGCCAGCTCTGCGATTCGATCTCCGAGTCGGGCCCCTCGACCCAGAAGACGCGCGCCGTCGCGGAGAAGGCGTTCGGCATCACGGGCGACGACGTCTTCAAGGTCCTCGACGAACGCTGGCGGCGGCGCGCCGACGAGCTGCTGAAGAGCGGGGGGGAGGCGAAGAAGAAGTAGGTTCCGGCCGCCGCGCTCGGGCGGCCGGGTCTAGAGCCGCTTCCTCGCTTCTTCGAGATTCGCGTCGGGCAGCAACGCGAACTGCGGGAACTCGACCGCGGCGCCGTTCGCCGACTTGTGCTTCGACCATTGCAGCTCGCAGAACGGCGCGCCGAGCTCCTCGTCGAGCTCGACGTCGGCGCCGTCGACGATCAGGCGGCGCAGGCTCTCGGCGAAGCCGTCGGAGGTCCACTCGGCGGCGAGCTCGAGGAGGTGGTCGGTCGAGCACGACTCGCCGCGGTCGCGGACACGCTGCAGCGTGTCGCGGAAGAAGTCGTCGAGCGAGCGCTCGCCGTCGCTGGTCGCGCGGATCTCGTGGTCGAGGAGCAGCGCGACAAGGTCGCCGCGCCGGTAGGGCAGGTCGGCGACGTCGCGGCGTTTCCAGAAGTCGGCCGCGATCCGCGCGTTGGGCTCATGTCGGACCGGGCTCTTCCAGTACTTCTCGAGCGATTCGTTCACACGGCGCACGTACGCGGGCGGGTCGAGGAGGCCGCAGCGGAGCAGGATGCGGCGCGCGAAGAAGTCGGTGAAGCCCTCGCTGAACCAGTACCCGAGCTGCTCCGGCCGCTCGAGCCCGAGGTGCCCGCCGTTCCAGCGGTGGAAGTACTCGTGGGCCAGGAGCTGCGCGACGCTCCCCGCGTCGTCGCTGCCGGGCGCGAGCGAGTACTCCTTCGACATGTAGAGCGCGAACGAATCGGTGAGCGCGGTGCCGCCGAGGCTGTGGCGGTCCTTCCTCTCGTCCGGCACGAGCGTGACCAGGAAGAACGGGTCGCTCCAGTCGGAGAAGAAGTCGCGCTCGGCGGCGACGATGCGCGCGGCGAGACCGGCGAGCGCCCCGTCCTCGAAGGCGAAGCCGTCGCCGTGGAAGGAAAAGAGCAGCTTCGTGCCGTTCTTCTCGATCGCCGTCACGCGCAGGTCGCCGGCCATGAAGAGCGCGTGCTTGAAGGCGGCGAGCGTCCGCGTCGTCGTGAACGCGCGCGCCTCCCCGAACGACGTCACGTGGCGCCAGCCCGCCTCCTCGAAGCCGTTCCATTCGAAGGCGATGCGGCGCGGCGTCGGCCCGCCGAGCGCGTCGGGAATGAGCAGGCCCGTGTCGCCGAGCAGCAGGAAGAGCTTCGGCGCAACGCGCGGCCGGTAGTCGTTGCCGAGCGCCGCGTCGCCGCCCGCCGGCAGCGGATCGAACCACCAGCGCGCCTCGACCTGCGCTCCCTTGTGGTGCGACACGACCCACGCCGTCTCGACCGGATGGTCGACCGCCCCCGTCGCCGCCGGCGCGCCGTCGACGAAGAAGGCGAGGTCATGGAGGAAGCGGGCGCAGCGCTCGACGCCGCCCCACTCGGCCGCGACGGAGAAAGCCGACTTCTCGGCGTCGACCGCCGGCAGCGTGAGCGTCGCAGCGACGCGCAGCTTGGGCGCCGTCTCGAGCGCGAGCGCGTACTTCGCGTCGAGCGGCGCCTGCGCGAGCGCCGCGGCCACCAAGAGCGCCGCGCCGCTCACTTCGGCTTCCCGGCGCGGTACGCCGTCAGGTCGCGCACGCGCGCCCGCACGGCCCACGCGTCGCCGGCGTTCATCACCTTGAGGAGCAGCTCGTGGTCGCCGTCCGCGAGCGTGACCGGCACGAGGTCGCAGCCCGAGTGGAGCGTGCGGACCTCCTGGCGCGACGCGCGCTTCTTCCCGTCGACGAAGACCTCGAGGCCGTCATCCGACTGCAGGACGAGCTCGAGCTCGCGCCTCCCCTTCACCATCAGCGTCGACTTCACGTAGATCGTCCCCTGCTTCAAGGTCGGATCGAACCGGCGCAGGTCGAGCGACCCGTCAGCGCTGGGTACGGCGATCCACTGCACGTCGTTGAATCCGCCGATCCCCTCTTCGGGCGGGAAGGCCTGCGCCGCGATCGGCCGGCTCCAGTCGGAGACGTAGGCGGTCGAGACTTCGAAGGCGGTGAGCGGCGTCGCGACCGGGAAGGCGAGGTCGAACGGATCCGACGGCTTCCGATCGAGCGTCGGGAGGATCCAGCGCAGGATGAGTCGCCGGTTCCTTTCCTCCTGGAGCGGGCCCGTGTCGTCGAAGGCGAGCTCGAGCACCCGCGGCTCTTCCGAGGTCCGGCGCGTTGCATCGGACTTCTCCGCGCGCAGGTCGACGGCCCGCCCGCCCTGAGCGACGAAATCGCCGACTTTCTTCCGCTCCGGCTCCGGCCACGTTCGGATGCGCACGAAGAAGATCGCGACGTCGGCGTCGGCCAGCGCGTCGGCGGCGCGCCCGATTTCCGTCGAATGGGCGCGCACCTGCGACGTCTTCATTCCGTGGCGATCGGCCAGCAGGTGGGCGAACGCCGACGCCGCGACCTCGAAGTCGTCCGCGTCGCCTTCCTCGCCCGCGATCAGGAGGACCCGCGGCGCGGGCGGCTTCTCCGAGGCGGAACGCTCAGGGGCCGGCGCCTGCGCCAGCGACGACCGGGCTGGCGCGACGAGTGCGATGACCACGACGAGCGCCGCCGGGAACCAACCTGCATGTCGCCCCATGCGACCTCCGATATGACTCTCGCCACCCCAGTGACTTCCGGAAGCGCCTTCCCGTCCGCCCCCGGGAACTTCGCCCTCCGCTTCCCATCGTAGAGCGCCCGCTTTTCCGGCCCGATCGAGGGACCCATGCGAAATCGAAACTCCTTCCTCGCCACGACCTTCGCGTCCGCCGCCACCGCGCTCGCGCTCATCGCCGCCCAGGGACAGGAGGCGCCGCAGGACCAAAAGAAGAAGGAGGAGCTCTCCGCCGACCACTCGCTCGCGACCGTCGTCGACCGCGAGGGCGTCGCGACCGTCCGCCCTGCGACGAGCGAACGCGCGCTCTGCGCCGAGGCGCACGCGCGCCTCTTCGCCGGCGACTGGCTCTCGACCAACGCGCGCGGCGCGAACGCGCTCTCGATCAAGATGAAGTCGGGCGCGACGCTGATCCTCGGACCGGGCGCGCAGGTCGAATTGGTCGACGCCGACCGCGTGCAGGTGAATCGCGGCGAGGTCGAGCTCGCCGCCGGTACGAAAGGAGTTCTCACTGCGACCGGTCCCGGAGGCGCCTCCTTCCTCATTAATAGGGAGGGCGGGGGCCCGGCGCGGCGCGTGGTCCGCGCCCACGACGGGAAGCTCGACACGCTCGAGGCCGATCCGAAGTGGCTGTCGGGCTACAAGGCGGGCCAGTCGACCGAGGCGCTCGGGTCGCTGCTCGCGACGGTCGACGGCCGCGAGGTCGCGCTCACGCTCGGCGACGTCACCGTCACGGTCGACGTCCGCGACCAGATCGCGCGCACCGTCATCGAAGAGTCGTTCGTCAACCACACGCACTCCGTCCTCGAAGGCGTCTTCTACTTCCCGCTCCCGGCCGACGCGTCGATCTCGAGCTTCGGCATGTGGATCGGCGACGAGCTGGTCGAGGGCGACATCGTCGAGAAGGAGCGGGCGCGCGCCATCTACGAGCAGATCCTGCGGGAGAGGCGCGACCCCGGCCTCCTCGAATGGTCGGGCGGCAACGTCTTCAAGGCGCGCGTCTACCCGATCGGCCGCGAGAAGCGGATCAAGCTCGCCTACACGCAGGTGCTGCCGAAGACGGACGACACCTGGAGCTACCACTACGCGCTGCAGAGCGAGATGGTGCGGCTCCACCCGCTGCGCAAGCTCGCGATCCACGTCAAGGTCAGCTCCGCCGAGCCGCTCGCCGCGATCGCGAGCCCCTCGCACTCCTGCCGCATCCGCATGACCGAGCACGCGGCGTCGGCCGAGTTCGAGGCGCAGGAGTACGCGCCGGATCGCGACTTCGAGCTGCGCGTCGCGGCGAAGGCGCCGCCCGACGCGATCACCTGGATCGACGACCATCGCGGCGAGGACGGCTACTTCCTGGCGCGCTTCCGCGCCCCGCCCGCCGACCCCGAGGCGCTCGCGAACGCCCAGAAGCGGCCGCTCGAGGTCGTCGTGCTCGCCGACACGTCGGGCTCGATGACGGGACCGGCGCGCGCGACGCAGATCGAGTTCGTCGAGGCGCTGCTCGCGTCGCTCTCCCCCAACGACACGATCCAGCTCGCGACGTGCGACGTCGACACGCGGCTCGCCTTCCTCCAGCCGCTGCCCAACGACGAGACGAACCGCGCGGCGGCGCTGCGCTTCCTGGAAGAGCGCGACGCGCTCGGCTGGTCCGACCTCGCGACCGGCTTCAAGACGGTGCTCGCCGCGGCGAAGCCCGCGACGCAGGTCGTCTACGTCGGCGACGGGATTCCGACGCTCGGCGACGCCGACCCGAGCGCCTTCGCCGCCGACGTCGCGAAGTTCCACGCCGGGCGCGGCACGGTCCACGCCGTGGTGCCGGGCAACACGTCGGAGCCGATCGTGCTGCGCGCGCTGTCGCGGCTCGGCGGCGGGACGATTCGGTCGATCGGCGGGGGCACGGACCCGATGCAGACGGCGACCGCGCTCTTGACCGAGATCGCGACGCCCGCCGTCCACGACCTCGCCCTCTCGATCGACGGGATCGCGGCGGCCGCCGTCTATCCCGAGGTACTGCCGAACCTGCCCGCCGGCCGCGAGCAGGTGATCGTCGGCCGCTTCGATCCGCACGGCGGGCTGCGCGGCACGCTGCAGGTGAAGGGGAACTGCGAGGGCAAGCCGGTCTCCTACTCGACGAAGGTGAACCTCGACGACGGCTCCACCGGCGAGTCGTTCATCCCGCGGCTGTGGGCGCGCCACCACCTCGACCACCTGCTCGCGCAGGGCTCCTCCGCGAAGACCCGCGCACGCATCGTCGCCCTTTCCGAGGAGTTCCAGATCGCGACGCCCTACACGTCGTTCCTGGTGCTGGAGAGCGACGCCGACCGCGAGCGCTTCGCGGTCCAGAAGCGGCTGCGCATGCGCGACGGCGAGGAGTTCTTCGCCAAGGGGCGCAGCGACGCGACCTTCGAGCTGGTCCGCCAGCAGATGCAGAAGGCGGTCGCGTGGCACAAGGACCTGCGCCTCGACACGCTGAAGTCGATCGCGGAGATGGACCGCGGCCTGGTCGAGCTGCTGCGGCCGGCCGTGCACGCCGGCTACGGCGGGCCGCTCGATCTCGCGGGCTACGGGTACCAGACCGGCGGCTTCGACGGCGGCCGCTGGGGCGGCGGCGGCGGAGCGCGCGGCCCCGCGCCGGGCGGGAAGTCGAAGCGTGCGGGGGACATGCGCCAGCTCGAAACGCGCCTCAAGGACCTCGGCGAGGAGGGCGAGTATTCCGAGGGGAAGGAGGAGCTCGACGCGGGCGACCTCTCGACGCTTCCGGAAGCCTCCGATTCTGCGGACGCCGACGGCGAAGCGCAGGAGCCCCCGGAAGAGGACCCGGCGAACGAGCCGGCGCTCCGCGGAGAGGAGGACGCACTCGAGCGCCCCGGCCTCGCCAAGAAGGTCGCGGAGCGGCGCAATCGCGGGCCGGCGGCGACTCCGGCGCCGGCGTCGGTCGCCCTCGACCGCGTCGGCCGCCTGCAAAACCTCGGCTACGCGCGCGACGACGAGATGTACGACGCGAACCTGCGCGGTTCGTTCGCGAAGCATCCGGGCGGCCAGACCCTCGAAGGACTCTTCCCGTACATCCCGGAGCCTCCGGTCCCGCCGCCCCCGCTCGCGGACCTGCCGTGGTCGGAGGAGATCGTCGCGCTCCTGCGCTCGCTCGACCGGCGCGCCGTCGTCGCCGCGAACCTCCTCTACGTCACGAGCGGCGGCACCGCGACCGACCGGCGCGACCGCCCGCGCGCGCTCCCGACCGCGCTCTGGCTCTTGGGCAAGGAGTTGTGGCTGACGCACGGCGCACACGAGCGCGGCGACGGCTGGATCGTCGACTGGCTCCACGCCGGAGAGCGCGGCACGTGGCGCAGCGACTGGCGGCTCGGCCGCGTGCGGCCGGCGAAGCCGGGCGACGAGGGCACCGCCGCGCTGCCGATCGCGTGGACGTCGCTGCGCGATCTCGAGTCGTGGCGCACCTACTCCGCGGCCGCCAAGGACGTCGGCGAGGGCAAGACGGCGATCACCTTCGTCCATCCGACGCAGCCGACCAGCCGGTTCGTCCTCACGATCGAGCGTGCGCGCGGCGTCGTGGTCGAGGCGCGCTGGCTCGGCGACGTGCCGACCGGCACCACGCGCTTCTCCGAGTTCACGCAGGTCGCGGGCGCCTGGTGGCCGACGATCGTCGAGAACGTCGACCCGACCGGCCGCGTCACGTCGACCACGCGCTTCGTGATCGAGGCGCTCTCCGCCGACGCCTTCGCGAAACGCATCGCCGCCGAGCTCGCGCCGCGCGCGGGCCTGATCGAGCTCGGGGCGCCGCCCAAGGACCTCGACGTCGCGAAGCAGCACGCGGCGCAGGAGAAGGCGACGCCCGAGGAGCGCTTCGCGCTGCTCGCCGACGCCGCCCGCCGCGGCGAGGCCGACGAGGCGCGCCGACTCTTCACCGCCTTCGCGGCGCCGTACGCCGGCCGCTTCGGCCTGCCGCGCGTCGAGCTCCAGCTCGAGCTCGTGACCCGCCGCCGCGAGGAGCTGCGCACCGCCGTCCTCGCGCAGGCGGAGCGGCTCGTGAAGCAGCAAGATGACCGCGAGCTCTCGATCGCCGACGACCTCCTCGGCCTCACGCTCACGTTCAACGCGGGCCAGGAGGTGCTCACGGTCCTGAAGGCGCTCGAGCCGGTCTACCGGCGGCGCGCCGACCGGCGCGAACGCGTTCTCGACTTCGAGCAGCGCGTGATCGGCCACACCGCCGCGATGCAGCGGCCCGACGAGACCGCGGCGCTGCAGGAGAAGGCGGCCAAGGACTGGCCCGACGTCGTCGGCATCCAGACCACGTGGGCCGACGTGCTCGCCGGCCGCGGCCAGCTCGACGCCGCGCTCGCCTGGCTCGACCGCGTGCAGAAGAACGGCCCGTGGGAGCCCTTCGAAAACGAGTCGATCGAGGCGTCGCGCCAGCACCTGCTCTGGAACGGCTACCGCCTCGACGACCTCGTCGCGCTCCTCGAGCGGCGCATGCGCGACGACCCCGAGCCGATCAACTCGACCGGCCTCGACATGTACCTCTCCGCGCTGCTGATGCTCGACCGCGAGGCGCAGTGGGCGACGATCTCGGCGCGCTGGCTCGCCGAAGGCGACGTCGAGAGCCTCACCCCCGGCAAGCGCAACCGCGTCGACGTCGCGCTGCGCCACCGCCTCGGCCAGGGCTACTCGTTCTACTACTGGTGGAACCGCCGCTTCGAGAACGAGGAGGCGACGCTGCTCGCCGACGCGGCGCGGAAGTTCGTCGCGCGCGAGCAGACCTTTCCGTGGGCGCTGCAGATCCTCTCCCACCCGAACTTGCGCACGACCCCGCCGGTGCGCGCCGCCCTCGCCGAGCTCCACGCGAAGGTCGAGAAGGGCGTCGAGTCGCTGCCCGCCGGCGACCTCGCGCGCACGATCTCGCTCCTGCACGCGGCGCAGTACGGCGAGGAGCCGGCCGAGCCGCGCTGGCTCGCCATCCATGAACGTGTGCTCGCGCGCTGGAAGACGCTCACCGACTTGAACGACCAGCGGCTGCTCGAAGGGGTGATCGAGGGGACGGGCAAGGTCGAGCTCAAGCTCGAGCTGCGCCGCACGCAGCTCGCCCGCGCCAAGACGCCGCAGGAGAGGAAGACCGCGGCGTGGCTGGTCTTCTCGCTGCGCCTCTCCGACCCATGGAGCGAAGCGGCGCAGGCGGAGTGCCTCGCGGTCCTCACGGATGCGACGGCGCCGACGCCGGTCGAGGGCGAGGGCGACGGCAAGGGCGCAGCGCCCGACGGCGCCCGCCGCCACGACCTGCGCTTCGCGATCGTCGCCTGGTACGACTTCGTGAACTGGGCGATCGACCGGCGCGTCGCGCACGACCTCGCCGCGACGCCCGACGTCAACCACCTCCCGCGCCGGCGCGTGAACGCGCTGCGCGACGAGCTCAAGAAGTCGGCGCGCGCCGCCGTGCGCGAGCTGCTCGCGGCGCGCGCGGGCGCAGCCGTCGCCCACGATCCAGGCGACTGGCTCGCCCTCGATCGCCACTGGCTCGACGTCCTGCTGCGCCGCGACGTCGAGGCGGCGCGCGCCGGCGTGCTGGCCCTCCTGGACGCGGCACTTTCAAAGTCGAAGGGGGTCCCGGCCGAGAAGATCGAGGTGACCGACGCGATCCTGGCATCGAGATGCGCGACCACGCTCGTGCTGCTGCTCACGCGCGACACCAAGGACGCCCTGGCGGCGCACGAGGCCGAGGTCGCGAAGCGGTTCGCCGACGCGATCGCTTCCGACTCACAACTGCTCGACGGGCGCGCCTACGAATGGACGCGCCTCGTCGCGCTCGATCGGGGCGACGAGCTCGAGAAGCGCCTCGAGGAGTGGTTCGGCGCCGGCGACGACTACACGCGGCTGCGCTACGGCCGCGACCTCGCCTACATTCGCGCCGAGCGCAACCGGCTCGACGACGCCGTCGCCTTCTTCGAGCGGATCGCGAAGGTCGACCCGCTGCCGTACGAGGACGCGCGCACGCTCGCCGACTGGTACACCGCGCTCGGCAGGAAGGAGGACGCGGCGCGCGCGCGCATCGCGGCGTGGACCGCACAGGACGAGAACGAGCTCGGCCAGCTCCTGAACGTCGCGCGCGCGCGGGCGAGCACGAAGGGCGAGGGCTCCGGCACGACCGTCCCCGACGACGTGCCCGACCAGCTCGTCGCGCTGATGCGGAAGACGCAGTACCCGGGCAACTGGATCTGGCAGCTCCAGCAGCTCTACGCTTCGACGAAGGACTTCCGGCTGCTGCAGTGCCTGCCCGAGGCGGTGCTCGGCCATTCGGCGCAGGGGATCTATCCGTTCCTGCAGGCGCTCGCCGGGATCCAGAAGCTGGTGGACGAAGAGGCGACGATCGACCGGATCGTCGCCCACGTGAGCGAGGCGCTGCCGCGCGCGAAGACCGGCACCGACCGGCGCGCGCTCGTGCTGATCCAGTTCGCCGTCCAGTACCGCGCCGCGGCGCAGCAGAACGGCGGCGGCCCGCACGCCGAGGCGGCGCTCGTCGCTCTGAAAGCCGCCTTCGAGCGCGACTGGGCCGACGGCGAGGAGCGCTTGTACGCCGGCCTCCTGCAGTCGCTCGGACCGTTCGCGGGCGGGGCGCTGCGCGAAGAGCAGTTCCGGCAGATGCGCGAGATCTCCGGCCGCGCCGCGTCCGGGAGCGCCGACCGCCTCGCGATCGTCGACGCGCTGGCGCAGCTCGAATGGGCCGCGGGCGAGCGCGACGACGCGATCACCCACCTCGGCGCCGAGCTCTCCGCGCAGCGCGCCGCCAACGGTGGCCGTCTGCCCGACCGCGCCAACGACTCGCTGGTCCGGCACGTCGGATTCCTCGAGGCCGCGGGCGAGTTCCCGGCCGCGGAGGCGACCTGGAACGCCGAGCTCGCCGTCGCGGCGAACGCGGCGCGCACGCAGTGGCTCGAGGCGCGCCTCCACGCGACGTGGGCGGCGGCGATCCGCCAGCACGGCACGACCTCGCTCGGCAGCGGGCGCAAGCTCTACGAGGAGGCGCAGCGGCGCGTCCTCGCCCAGCTCGAGGCGCGCACGAACGAGAGTCGTGCATTGCAGCTGGTGCAGGAGCTGGTCGCGCTCTGGAACGCGATGCGCGACGGCAAGGTGGGGAGCGTCGACGCCGACGTGCGCGCCTTCGCGTTCCAGGGGCTGCCGCCGGTCCTCGCGACCTACCAGTACCGCTCGGGCCAGCCGATGGTGAGCAGCGTCGGACAGGCGCTGCACGACCATTCGGGCGCGCGCGTCGCGGTCGAATTCCTGGTGACGCGCGCGGAGAACGAGGCGCGCTGGCTGGCGCGCATCGGCCAGTCGTTCTGGGACCAGTTCGGCTGGATGGTCACGCAGTGGCGCCACGAGGCGGGCGCGCTCGAAGAGGGGCTCTCCAATCGCCTCCTCGCGCTGGTCGTGAAGGAGCTGCGCGGGCAGCTCCTCACCGGGGTCTCTCGTGCGCAGGGGATCTTCGACGCGCGCTGGGACGGCTGGTGGAAGGAGAAGCGGCGCGAATTCGTCGCGACCGCGCGCGCCGTGCTCGCCGAGTCGGGCGACGACGAGCCGACCGTGCAGCGCGTCGCCGTCTACTTCCACGACGGCCTGAAGCAGTACGACGACGGCATCGCGATCCTGCTCGAGCGGCGCGCGCAGGGCCGCCTCTCGCTCGATCCGCAGGAGCTCCTGGTCGACTGGCTCTTCGAGCGCAAGCGCTGGAAGGAGGCACTGCCGCTCACGACCGAGCTGGTGGAGAAGCGGCCCGACGCGCTCCAAGATCGCGTGCGTCATATGCGGGCGCTGCACGGCGCGGGCGAGCAGGAGAAGGTCGCGCCCGCGCTCGCCGCCGCCGAGGCGCGCTGGAAGGAGAAGAAGCTCTGGAACGAGGAGGTGATCGCGACGCTCGCGCAGGCGTGCCTCGACTCGGGGCTGCCGGCGCAGGCGGCCGACCGCTACGCGGAGGCGATCGCGCTGCATGTCAAAGCGTCGCCGACCCGCGGCGTCGGTGACGGCGTCCTCTCGCAGTACTACGGACAGCGCGCCTCGGCCCTCGCCCGCCTCGGTCGCACGGCCGAGGCGGTCGACGCGGCGGCCGGCGCCGTGATCTCCTGGGGCAACGACCCGAACAGCCGCGGCCACGCGCTCGAGGCGCTGCGCGACGTGCTGCGCCGCTCCGAGGACCTCGACGGCTACGTCGCGCAGCTCGACGCCGAGACCAGGAAGAGCGGCCTCGAGAACCCGACCATCCGCCGCGCGCTCGGGAACGTCTGGTTCCAGAAGTCGCAGTGGGCGAAGGCTGCCGTCCAGCTCGAGATCTCGCTCGACGTCGAGCCCAACGACCCGGAGACGCAGCGCCAGCTGGTCCAGACCTACGACAAGCTGAAGCGCCCCGAGCTCGCCGTCGCGCAGCTCACGAAAGCGCTCGAGGTGACGAACCACGACGTGAACCTGACGCGCGAGCTCGGCGAGCGGCTGACGAGGCTCGGCGACGCCGCGCGCGCCGAACGCGTCCACACCAACCTCGTCGAGACGATGGCGCAGGAGTCCGAGAGCCACCAGGCGCTCGCGCAGATCCGCGAGGGGCAGAAGCGCCTCCCCGACGCCGCCGAGCAGTGGCGCCAGGTGATCCGCATCCGTGCCGCCGAGCCGACCGGTTACCTCGGCCTCGCGCGCGTCCTCGTCCAGCAGAAGGACCGCGACGCCGCGTCCGAGGTGCTGCAGAAACTGATCGCCGGCAGCTGGGAGGAGCGCTTCGGCGACGTGAAGGCCGAGGCACGCGAGCTCGAGCGGAAGCTCGGCGGCCGGAGCTTCTGAGCGAGGCGCGCCGTCCGGCGACGGCGGCTACGATCCCGCGACCATGACCAACCACGAAGCCGCCCTCGATCCGAAGTCCGCTCTCGCCTTCACCGACAAGTTCTGGGAGCAGGAGATCGTCCCGACGATCTCCGACTACATCCGCATCCCGAACAAGTCGCCCTTCTTCGACCCGAAGTGGGTCGAGAACGGGCACATGGAGAAGGCGGTCGGGCTCGTCTCCGAGTGGCTGAAGAAGCGGCTGCCGGCGGGCGCGAAGTTCGAGGTGATGCGGCTGAAAGACGAGAAGGGGCAGCCGCGCACGCCGCTCCTCTTCGCCGAGATCCCGGCGAGCGGCGGCTCGAAGGACACGGTGCTCCTCTACGGCCACCTCGACAAGCAGCCGGAGATGACCGGCTGGAGGAAGGGGCTCGATCCGTGGACGCCGGTGCGCGAAGGCGACCTGCTCTACGGGCGCGGCGGCGCCGACGACGGCTACGCGACGTTCGCGACGATGGGCGCGATCCGGCTCCTCGCCGAGCAGAAGAAGGCGCACGCGCGCCTCGTCGTCGTGATCGAGTGCTGCGAGGAGAGCGGCAGCTACGACCTGCCCCACTACATCGACGCGCTGAAGACCCGGATCGGCGAGCCGAGCCTCGTCGTCTGCCTCGACTCGGGCTGCAGCAACTACGAGCAGCTCTGGACGACGACGTCGTTGCGCGGACTCCTCGCCGGCAACCTCCGCGTCGAGATCCTGAAGGAGGGCGTCCACTCGGGCGACGCGACCGGCGTCGTCCCGTCGACCTTCCGCATCCTGCGCCAGATCCTCTCCCGACTCGAAGACGAGAACACCGGCGAGATCAAGCCGAGGGACTTCTGGGTCGAGATCCCGTCTGCGCGCCAGCAGCAGGCGAAGACGATGGTCGAGACGCTCGGCGACGAGGTCTGGAACAAGTTCCCGTGGCTGACGGGCGCGAAGCCGATTCCGGGCGCGCGTCACGAGCTCGCGCTGAACCGGACGTGGCGCCCGCAGCTCGCGGTCACGGGCGTCGAGGGCATCCCGCCGCTCGGCAGCGCCGGCAACGTGCTGCGCCCGATGACCGCGGTGAAGGTCTCGCTGCGCATCCCGCCGCGCCTCGATCCGGCCAAGGCGACCGCCGCCCTGAAGCAGCTCTTCGAGAAGGACCCGCCCTACGGCGCGAAGGTGACCTTCGAGACGGAGAAGGGCTCGCCCGGCTGGGACGCGCCGCCCTTCGCGGCGTGGCTCGAGTCCTCCATGGAGCGCGCCTCGAAGGCCTTCTTCGGCAGGAGCTACGCCTGCATGGGCGAGGGCGGGACGATCCCCTTCATGGGGATGCTCGGCGAGAAGTTCCCCCAGGCGCAGTTCCTGATCACCGGCCTGCTGGGCCCCGCGAGCAACGCACACGGCCCGAACGAATACCTGCACCTCGGCTGCGGCAAGAAGCTCACCGCGTGCGTGGCGCAGGTGGTGGCGGACCACTGCGCGCGGGGGTGAGCGGACCGCTGTGAAGCGCGGTTGACGGCCGATCGGCGTTCTCTCACCGATCCCGCGGCTTCGGCAGGAGCATCCGCATGTCAGGCGTGACCTTCCGCGCGTCAGCCCTTCGATTCCGCTGACGGTGGAAGCAGCCCTGCACGAGCGATTCGAATGCGGCGGACAGGCTTACGTCGAAGGACACTACGACTGCATCGGATTCGCGGAAGATCTGCAGGCCACTCTCGACGCGTGCATGGATGACGAGGAGCCTTTGTACGACACGACATTCACGTGCTACAACCAGCTCAATCCCTACTACTCGTGGTTCTCGTCGGTGGGAGTTCCGATGTACTTCTGGGGCCACGTCTTGACCGACGTCCATTGGCCGGACGGAAAGATCAGCTGGATCGATGGTCAGCTTCCGTTCGACGAAGGCGTCGACATCGACAACCAGATCATGGACGGAAACGACGACGGCTACATCTCCTACGCGGACGGCTTCTGCCCAACCGGGCCCACGGACGGCGACATGAACATCCGCGTCTATTCGAGTCGCGAAGAGGCGCAAGCAGCGGGAGAAGCGGTTTGGGACCAGCACTGATGCGGCAAGCGAGCAAGCTGTTCGCCTTCGTCGCGCTCTCGATCACCGCCTCGGGATGCGGCGAGCTGCCGGCGTCGTCGATGGTCGTGAGCCAAGAGGTTCGGCCCACCGAAGCGGGCACGACGTTCGACGTCGATCCTTGGCAGCGACGGGCCCCTCACGGCGCAATCAGGGACCGTCTCTCCAATCGGTTGGACAGCTCGAAGGTTGCCGTCGTCCTCGAGGAGAAGAGGGACGAGGCGGTGCGCCGACTCGAGTCGGTCGATTGGACTCGGGTCTCCGCCGAGGAGCTGGAGAGCTTCGCTGGACGAAGGATCGAGATCGGCGCTGGCGAGATCCCCGTGCTGCTTCGCGGCACGACACGCTCGCCTAGTGCAGAGGGTGATCCTGGGGGGGACCTGCTCCAAGTCACTTGGAAGGGCGGCGCAGTCATCGTCTCGCAGATCTGCTTTCGCTCCCCGCCCACGCCGCCGATGATTCATTCGCCGGTAGTCGCAGTCCTTCCTGGCGAGCCGGCGATCGTCTATCCGAGCAGCTCGATCACGTTTCGATGACTCGTTCGCCCGCCTCCCGTCGCGGCGGGAGGCGGGTGTTACCGGGATTGTTCTCCACGACCATGAAACCGATCGACGTACCGGACTTCGCCTGCGCCGTGGACTGGCCTCTCGTTGTCGACCTGCTGAAATCTCTCGCGTGGCCGCTCGTCATGCTTGTATGACCTTCACTCATCCCCGCACTCCAGCGTAGACCATCGTCCACGAAAGCCGGGAGGATGACCGCGGTGAAGGTCTCGCTGCGCATCCCGCCGCGCCTCGATCCGGCGAAGGCGACCGCCGCCCTGAAGCAGCTCCTGGAGAAGGACCCGCCCTATGGCGCGAAGGTGACCTTCGAGACGGAGAAAGGCTCGCCCGGCTGGGACGCGCCGCCCTTCGCGGCGTGGCTCGAGTCCTCCATGGAGCGCGCCTCGAAGGCCTTCTTCGGCAGGAGCTACGCCTGCATGGGCGAGGGCGGGACGATCCCCTTCATGGGGATGCTCGGCGAGAAGTTCCCCCAGGCGCAGTTCCTGATCACCGGCCTGCTGGGCCCCGCGAGCAACGCGCATGGCCCGAACGAGTATTTGCACCTCGGCTGCGGCAAGAAGCTCACCGCGTGCGTGGCGCAGGTCGTCGCGGACCACTGCGCGCGCGGCTGATCGCTCCCGGCCACCGTTCTCACGCCGGAAAAAAGGACCGGCGGCCGCGCGCGGCGCGGCCGCCGGTCGTCGTTTCCGGGGATCTCGGCGTCAGTTGCCGTGCTTCTCGTGATCCTCGTGCTCGTCGTGATCGTCGTGTTCGTCGGCCTTGGGCTCGGCCGCGGTTCCCGTCTCGGGATCGACGCCGACCACCATGAACTTGTCGCCGACCGTCACCTCGACGGAGAGCGTGAGCATCTTCTCCTTGTTGATGCCGAAGCTCGCGGCGTGCGCCTTGCCCTTCGACTTCTTCTCGGCGGCGTCGATGGCCGAGGCGAGCGAGGTCTTCGAGGTCGGGAAGAGCTTCTTGAACGCGGCCATCTTCTCCTCGTGCTTCGCCTTCTTGTCGGCCTCGCTCTTCTTCTTGTCCTCCTGGCTCTTCGCGCCCGCGTCCTTCTTCGTCTCCTGCGCGAACGCCATCCGCGTCGTCATCGCGGTCCCGGCGAGCACGCACACGGCCACCGCACCGGCCAGCCAACGAGTCATGCGAGTCATGGTCGAACTCCAAGGGGCCCGAGAATCGGCAGGGTCGCCCCTGCCCGAGCGTCGGAGATTACGACCGCTTCCTGACCCGTCGATGAGCCCCGACCGCGCGCGATGGACGAAGTCGTCGCCGGTGGGGTCTTTCCCGCCCGACTTCGGGTGCACTCACCACGCCCGACCGTGTTCGGCGACGACGGCTTCGTCGAAGACCAACCACTGCTTCCCGTCATCGGCCCGGAACACGACGAGGCGCGGATAGGCCATGACGCTGAGACACCAATCCGCAACGCAACCCTCGAACAGGCCATCGACGAGAAAGAAGCCGTACCGCCCCTCCGTGCCGGTGCAATGCACGGAGTAGGTCAGCGACTCGTCGACGACGTTGCACAGCGGCTCGCAGCTGAAGATCTGACGTCGACGCACTTGACCGAGCAGCGGCGACTTCTCGCTCCGCGGGTCAGGATCGACTGGCTTGCCCGTCGTGAGCCGCAGGAAGGAGAGGTACGAGCTCCGGAGTCGCGATTCATCCGCGTAGGTCGAGAATCCGCTCGCCGCTTCGTCCTCCCAGTCCGCCGGCAGCGGGACGGACGTGATCAGCACCCAGCGCTGATCGGCTCCGCGTTCGTATGCCAGGACCTCGCTCGCGGATCTCGCGACGGCGCGATTCCCGTCGACCGCGAGGACCCGAAGCTGGTCGCAGAAAGACCGACGGATCTCGTCCTCGGGCGACGACGCCGGGCCGTCGCGGACCGGGGACGCACATCCCGCGAGCAGGATCGGCGTGAGCACGATCCGGCGCAGCATCGCCCGCAGAGTCAGGCGAGCGTCGCCACGACGAGGTTCGCACGACGGCGCTTGCGCGACTCGCCCCTCGTATTCGAGAGGAGCGACTGACCGCCGCGTCGAGAGCGCAGATCGAGTCGATTCTTGGACTTCGAGTCTTGGGTCATGACTTCCTACGAGTGGTGGCACTCGTCCTCTTCTTGATCGGTCGCCCACCCGGGGCGTTCAATGCATAGCTCTCGAGCACGAGCGCCCGCACCTCGTCCCAATCCGTCACGTCGGCCGCGTCCATCCAGACGCAGTCCTTCTGCCGGGCATACGGCTCGAACCGGTCATCGGTCGCGAGGAGCCTGCGAGCATGGTCTGCCGTGAGCTGGAAGACGAGGCGGCACACGCCGTCCTTCTCGCCGCAACTGGCGAAGCCCTTCTTCCTCACGCGGAACAAGCTCTCGCCGAAGTGGTCGGCCTCGACGGTGTCGGGGAGCGAAAGACAGATCTTTCGCATCCGCCGAAGAGCCGCCTGCGCGGTCGCCATGCAATGCTCCCCGCGACCTCAGGTTCCGAGTCCCTGCTCCCCGTCGATGAACCCCGACCTCGCGCAATGGATGAAGTCCGTGTACGCCGGATCCTTCCCGCCCGCGCGCACGTCGGCCGCGATCTGGCCGCGGTGGTAGGCGGAGTGCAGCGTCACGTGCGTCAGGATGTCGTCGACGCGGCTGGTGTACTTCTCGCCCTTCGAGTTCACGTAGTCGATGGTGGTGGCGAGGTCGGCGGGCTCGAGGTCGGCGAACCAGTCCTGCCACTTGTTCGGGAGCTCGCGCAGCTGCGCCTCGCACTCCTCGAGGGGGAAGTCGGGCCAGACGGGGCAGGGCTGCGGCTCCCGCTCGAGCCGCGCGAGCCAGACGAGCTCGGCGGCGACGACGTGGTTCATCAGGCGAAGCGTTCGCGCCGACGGCGCGGCCCGCTTCATCTGCTCGACCACCTCGCGGTTCGCCCACTCGTCGTAGGCGAAGAGGCGCTCGAAGTGGCGCAACAGTGAACGCGTCGATTCCTTCGGCGACGGAGCGGGAGTCATGGCTTGAGCCTCGCGTCGAGCCACGCGCACAGCGCGTCGAGGAACTCCGGGTCGACCGGCCGCGGCTGCAGGTAGTCCGACAGCGCCGGCTTCTTCTCGTCGGGCGAGCGCTTGAAGAGGTGGTCGAGGCCGGGGAAGACGCGCAGCGTCGCGTCGGGGTGGTGCGCGTCGGCGAGCGCCCGCTCCAGCGCCTTGGCGTCGAGCTCGGGCGAGACCTGCAGGTCGTTTTGCCCCTGCGCGATCCAGACCGGGCACTTCACCTGCTTCACCTGCTCGATCGCATCGCGCCGCATGTGGCCTTGGAGCCACTTGCGCTGCGCGAGGAACGGCGCGTAGTCGGCGCGCACGTCCTTCGGGTCGATCGGTCCGTCGCCGCCGACGAGCTCCAGGAACTTCGCGTGCACCGCGAGCTCCTCGTCGACGGCCGCCTTCGGCAGGTGGAGCTCCTCGAGCGCGCGCTGCTTCTGGTCGCGCATGACCGCCTCGAGGCTGCGCCCCGGCGCCGCCATCAGGACGATCGCCGCGAGCGGTCGTTCATACGCCAGGATCGGCGCGGTCTCCCCGCCCTCGGAATGGCCGATCACCGCGACGCGCTTGCGATCGACGTCGGGCCGCTTCATCAGGAAGTCGACGCAGGCGCGCGCGTCGCCGATCAGGTCGTCGTAGGAGAGGTCGTCGGTCGGGCCGGTCGTGGCGCCCGCGCCGCGGTCGTCGACTCGCAAGACGACGTAACCGCGTACCGTCAGCCGATCGAGGATCTCGTGCGTGCCGAGGTCGACGCCGCCCGACGTGCCGTCGCGATCCTGTGCGCCGGAGCCCGACACGAAGAGCACCGCCGGCCGCGCGCCGCTCGACCCCTTCTTCTTCGTGAGCGCGCCGGCGATCCTCGCCGCGCCGTTCTCGACGACGACCTGCTCGACGTCGAATTCGGACGACGCCTTCGCCACGCCGCCGATCTCGAGCGCGGGCGGCGGGTCGGTCACGCGCCGGAACGCGATCCCCGCGGCCGGCACCTCGAGCGCGATCAGCTTTCCGTCGCCGGTGACCTTCATCGCCTCGCCGAGGCTGTCGCGGTACTTCTCGCCGGTGACCTCCTCGTCGTTCCACTGCGACTTGAACTCGCCCTGGTGGCGCAGCTCGTAGTCGACCATCTGCAGGACGGTCGGCTCGGGGCTGAAGACCTGGAGCTTCGACGGCGCGCCCGCCTTCGGCGGCCGCAACGCCGCGATCAGCTCGACGTGGCCGGCGAAGTTGTTCGCGAAGAGGAACGCGTCGGGCGGCACCGCGATCGTCTTCTCGCTCTGCACGGAGCCCGACGCGACGCGCACCTTCGCCTGGCCGTCCGCGAAGGTCGCCGCGACCTCGGTCACGACCTGGCCGACCGTCGTCCGCAGCGTGAACTTCAGCGGATGGCCGAGGTCGTCGGTGAGCAGGTCGCCGGTGCGCTTCGTCTCGATCGTGCCGACCGCCGAGGGTCCGGAGAGGATCGCGCCGCCGACGAAGCGGTGCGCCTTGCCGCCCTTCGCCTCCTTCGCGTCGACGAGGCCCGCGTAGCTCGACCAGCTCTCGCCGATCTTCTGGCCGCCGAGCTCGACCACCCAGTGCGAGACGTCGCCCTCGGAGACGACGTCGGCGACGCGCGTCTCGCCGGCGCGCGCCGGCGCGACCAGCATCGGGCTGGGCGCCGGATCGGGCGCGCGTCCCTTTTCCGGCGCGGCGTCGCCGCCGCTGGCGGCGATCGAGCGCTCGAGCTCGACGATGCGCCCCTTCACTGTCTCGCGCTTCTGCGTGACGTCGGGCCGCGTCTTCTCGTCGGCGGGCAGGAGCTCGAGCAGCTGGTCGAGCAGCACGATCACTTCGCGGAACTCCGCGAGCGCCTGCGGCGGCTTGCCGCGGACGTGCCGGACGGCCTGGTCGTGTTGGAAGATCGCGAGGTCGCGGAGGCAGTCGAGCGCGTGCGGCTCGAGCTTCAGGCTGGTACGGAAGAGGTCGACCACGTGCTCGGCCTGGCCGCGCTCCTTCTGGACCAGCACCTTGATGCGCGCGCGCACCGCCTCGCTGTCGGGGGCGCGGCGCTCCGCGACGAGCTCCGCGATCGTCCGACGCCACCGCCCCTGCGTGCAGAGCGCGAGCAGGTAGTAGGCGTGGCCGCGCCGCGGGTCGATCGTCACGGCCTCCTTCAGGTGCTGCTCGGCCTCGTCGAGGTCGTCGGCGCCGAGGTCGTGGAGGACGGTGCCGAGCTGCTCGTGGAAGCGCGCGCTGCCCGGCTCCGCGGCGGAGAGCTTGCGCAGCAGCTCGACGGTGCGCGGCAAGTCGCCCTGGCTCTCCGCGACCGTCTCCTCGTCCATCAGCGCGAAGAGCGCCGTCTTCGTGTAGCTGTCGGGGAGCTGCGTGCGATCCCACGGCACGTCGCCGTCGCCCGCGGCCGGATCGGCGAGCACGTAGCCGAGCTTCTGCATCCGCTGGCGCCCCTCCTCGTCGAGCTGCAGCGGGTCGCGCCCGAGCTTCACGGCCGGCGCCGCGAGCAGGTTCTGCACGCGCCGCACGAGCGCCTTCGAGCGCGCTTCCCCCGGATCGAAGAGGTTCTTCTTCTCCAGCGGGTCGGCCTTGCGGTCGAAGAGCTCGTCGCGCGCCGAGTGGACGTACTTCATGCGCTCCTGCACGCAGCCGTCGAAGGGCGCCCAGCCGAAGTTGAGCCAGGTCATGCGCGTCTCGAGCAGCAGCGCGCGCTCGCCGACGTCGTCCGCGCTTCCGCGGACGACCGGAGCGAGGTCGGCGCCGTCGAAGCGCAGCGTCTCGCGCTCGGGAGCGGCGAGCAGGTCGAGGACGGTCGGCATGACGTCGACGAGCGACGCCTGCGCGGCGACGCGGCGCGGCTTGCTCGCCGGATCGCGGATCAAGAGCGGGATGCGGACCGTGGCGTCGAAGAGGAAGTAGCCGTGGCTCGGCTCGGGCGTGTCGCCGAGGCTCTCGCCGTGGTCGGCGGCGAAGACGACGACGAGGTCCTTCATGAGGCCCAGGCTCTCGAGCTCGTCGAGCAGCCGCCCGAGGTGCTTGTCGGCGAAGTGGAGCTCTTCGAGGTAGGTGTGGCGCGAGAGCGCGTCGGGCGTCGCCGCCTCGCCCGGCTGCGGCGGGAGCTTGTCCTTCGCCTCGTAGGGGAAGTGCGGGTCGAAGAAGTGGACCCAGTAGAAGAAGGGCGTCTTCTTCGAAAGCTCCGCGATCTCCTTCAGGGTGAGGTCGCCCTGCTCGTCGGCGCGCCGCTCGGCGACGCTGAGGCCGACGCGCGCGTCGCGCTTGGTCGGCGAGTCGTAGTGGTCGAAGCCCTGGTCGATCCCGTACATCGGGTCGAGCACGAAGGCGCCGACCGTCGCGGCGGTCGCGTAGCCGCGGCCCTTGAGGATCTCCGCCAACGTGAGAGCGTCCTTGGGCAGCTGGTGCGCGGTGTTCTCGTGGACGCCGTGCGAGGCCGGGTAGAGGCCGGTCAGCAGCGACGCGTGGGCCGGCAGCGTGATCGGCGCGACGGTGTAGGCGTCGTCGAAGATGCAGCTCTGCGCGGCGAGGCGGTCGAGGTTCGGCGTGACCGACGGCACGTTCCCGTGGAAGCCCATGCAGTCGCGCCGCGTCGTGTCGAAGGTGACGACGAGGAGGCTCTTGGGCTTCGCCGGAGCGACCGTGGGCGCCGCCTGCGGCGGCGCGAGCGCGAGCACGAGCGCGGAGAAAGATGCGGGGGGGACCATCGCGGCGATTATCGCTTCGCGCGGAAGTGCCAGGTTCCCGAACCGACGGAAAAGATCGCGCATCCGGGCCGCTCGACCGGCGGCGCTCCGCCCGCCGCGGAGAGCTCGGGCGAGGTCGCGGAGGCCGGGTCGGAAGTCGGCACCTCGATCGTCGCCGTCGTGTTGGGCGGGATCGTCGTCTCGACCAGGAGAGCGTCGCCCTCGATCTTCCAGCGCGACGCGATGGGGCCGCGCACGCTGTCGTAGTCGACGTCGGCCCACGTGACGCCGCCGCCCGGCCGCGGCGCGATGCGGATCGCGGCGAAGCCGGGCGCGTCGCTCCGGATGCCGCCGATCGTCGCGGCCATCCAGTGATAGACCGCGCCGAACGCGTAGTGGGAGAAGCTGTTCATGTTCGGGTCTTCGAAACCCTTCTCCGGCGTCCAGCCGTTCCAGCGCTCCCAGATCGTGGTCGCGCCCTGCCGGATGGTGAAGCCCCACGACGGGTAGTCGACGTTCTCGACGAGGCGCCACGCCACGTCGTCTCGCCCCGCGCGGCTCAGCACCTGCAGGAGGTCCTTGGTGCCGACGACGCCGGTCGACAGATGTCCCTTGCGCGACTCGATGTTCCTCACGAGCTTCGCGAGCGCGCGCGTCTTCGCTTCGCCGTCGAGCAGGTCGGCCGCCAGCGCGAGCACGTAGGCGCACTGCGTGTCGCCGAGCACGGTGCCGTCATCCTTCACGTAGGCGCGCACGAAGGCGCGCTTCACCGCGTCGCGCAGCTCGGCGTAGCGCTTCGCGTCGCTGTCCTGGCCGAGCACCTCGGCCGCCTGCGCGACCAGCGCCGCCGACCGCGCGAAATAGGCCTCGTAGATCACGGCGTTCGGCGTCTCGCAGTCGACCTGGAGCCAGTCGCCGAAGCCGTGGAACTCCTTGGGGGGCAGGAGCTCCGGCGTCGAGCGCGCGCGGCAGAAGTCGACGAACCTCTTCATCGACGGGTACGACCGCTCGAGCTGGCGGCGGTCGCCGTAGACCTGCCAGATCGTCCACGGGCAGATCACGCCGGCGTCGGCCCACGCCGGCCCGCCGTCGCCGCTCGCGACCAGGAGCGGCGCCACCTGCGGGAACTGTCCGTCCGCTCTCTGGGCGTCCGTCACGTCGACCAGCCACTTCGTGAAGAACGCCTGCACGTCGGCCTGGTACGTGGCGGCGCGGAGGTACGCCTGCGCGTCGCCCATCCAGCCGAGCCGCTCGTCGCGCTGCGGACAGTCGGTCGGCACGTCGATGAAGTTCGAGCGCTGGGTCCAGAGCGCGTTCTGCTGCAGCTTCTCGAGCATCGGGTTGCTGCAGGCGAAGCGGCCGGCGAGCGGCGTCGCGCTGCTGAACGCCACGCCGGTGATCGTCTTCGGGTTCGGCGGCTCGGAGAGGCCGGTCACCTCGACGTACTGGAAGCCGTGGAAGGTGAAGCGAGGCTCGAAGGTCTCGAAGCCGTCCTTGCCGGGGAAGCCGCTCAGCGTGAAGCGGTCGGTCGCGCGCGCGCCGCGGAGGTTCGTGGTGTAGAGCGTGCCGTCGGGATTCAGCCGCTCGGCGAAGCGCAGCGTGATCGTCTGGCCGGCGCGGCCCTTGACCTTCAAGCGCGCGACGCCGGCGAAGTTCTGGCCGAGGTCGAAGACCCACGCGCCCGGCGTCGCCTCGCGGATCGCCACCGGCTCGAGCTCGGCGTAGACCTGCACCGGCGGGCCGGGATGCGGCTCGAGCGGCGGGTCGACCTCGGCGCCGACCGTGGCGGCCTTCCACGGCGTCGGGTGGCGCAGCTGCGCGAAGGCGTCCTGCCACTCCCCCATCAGGAAGTCGGCCTCGCGGCGCGAGCCGCGCGTCGCCTCGAAGCGGCGGTCGCTCGCGATCGCGTCGCTCGTCCCGTCGGCGTAGTCGACGTGGAGCTGCAGCTTCGCGCGCGTCTTCCTGCCGTAGTGGTCGCGCGCGTGGCCCCAGCCGACGTAGCCCGAGTACCAGCCGTCGGCGAGCTCGGCGCCGAGCACGTTGTCGCCCGGCTTCACGCGGTCGGTCACGTCGAAGGCGCGGTAGTAGACGCGCTTCTTGTAGTCGGTCCAGCCGGGCGTGAAGCGGTCGTCGCTCACGCGCGCGCCGTTCAGCTCGACGTCGACGAGGCCGAGTGCCGCGGCGTAGACGACGGCGCGCACGACCTGCTTGTTCACGAGGAAGCGCCGGCGCAGCTTGACGGTCGGCGGCAGGAAGAGGTCGGGCGTGGTGAGCGTCTTCCACGGCGCGCCGCCGTACGGAGCGACGACCCGCGCATGCGGCCACGACGCCGACTCGAGCTCCCGAGTCGCCCAGTCGTGGAAGTTCGGCACGGCGCAGAGCCACGCGCCGTCGCTCACCAGCTCGAACTCGGCGCCGCCGCTCGTGCGGACGGTGAGCTTGAGGAGCGCGCCCGCGGTGCCGGCGGCGTCGTTGCGGACGAGCATGCGCACGTCGTTGTCGCCGGGCTTCAGGCTCGTCGCGACGTCGACGTCGGCGACGCGCTCGGGATGGCCCTTCTCGTGGACGACTTCACGGCCGTTGATCGAGATCCAGAGGCGGTCGTCGCCGGTCGCGAGGAGGCGCGCCCGCTCGATCGTGTGCGACGGATCGCCGGCGGGCGGCAGCGTGAAGGTCGCCTGGTAGAGGCGCAGGCCGGCCGGCGCCTCGTCGGGGTCGTTGGCGAAGCCGATCCAGCGCGCGGGTGCGAACGGGTACTCCTCGGCCGGCGGGGTGCGCTCGGCGTCGAAGCCCACCCACTCCGCCTTCCAGTCGGCGGAGTCGAGCCCCATCGCGAAGCGGGCGATCGGCGCGTACTCGGACGGCGCGCCCGTCTCGTCCCAGACGCGCACCGTCCACCAGACCTGCTCGCGCGAGCGCAGCGGCGTCCCGCCGTACTCGATCCCGTACGTGGCGTCGCTCTCGACGCGGCCCGAGTCCCAGCGGTCGACCTTGCCGGCGAGGAGCGCGACGCGCGAGCTCGCGACGCGGATCTGGTAGGCGGCCTGGCGGAGGTTGCGCGCGTCGCCGACCGACGAGACGTCGATCCAGGAGAGGCGCGGGCGCGCCGTCGCGACGGCGAGCGGCATTTCGAGGTTCTCGCAGCGCAGCCGGTCGGGGGCGAGGCCGCGGGCGGAGGCCTTCGAGCGGGGGACCGCGGCCGCGCGCGGCGGCGGCGGTCCCGCCGGAGTCGGCGTCGCGACCGGCGGCTCGGCGGGCGCCGGCTGCTTGCACGTCGCCGCGGCGAAGAGCGCGAGGGAGAGCGACGCGAGGGCGAGCTTGCGCGAGGTCATCCGTCTCCTCCCGGACCGGACGGCGGGAGGGGCGGCACTCTACGAAGTGGCGGGACGGCGCGGCGCCGCGGGCGGCGCGCCGCGACTCAGTTCCCGATCACGAACTCGAGGCCCTGCGAGAACGAGACGCCGAACGCGGCGCCGGAATCGAGCTCGATTCCCTGCAGGTCGATCGTCACGCCGCAGAGGTCGATGTCGTCGGGGATCGTGCCGGTGAAGGAGTCGCCACCGTACGAGAACGTGATGGGCTGGATCACAGCGGGGAGCACGAGCAGGTCGCTCCCGAAGTGCGTCGGGAGATTCGCCCGCTGGAAGCCGACGACGAGCAGGCCGACTGTCGGCGCGCCGAGCGAGTTGGCGAGGTCGACAATGACAGTGGCCCCGAAGGCCGGGAACTGTTGCGCGGTGAAGGACGGCACGCCGTAGGTGCCGGACAGGCCGGCACCGTAGTTCGACCAGGTCGCCGGCGTGCCGCAGAGTTCATGGACGAAGGTGTCGCACTCGCCGTTGCCATCGGATGGGACGAGGTTGGTGGCGAGGCTGGCGAAGGAGATCACGTTGCCATTCGAAGAGATCCCATTTGCGGCGCTTCCCAGGTTTCCTTGGAGGCCCGCGGAGTCGACGCTGCAGAGGATCGTTTCGCCGGTCTTCATGTCGTGCCGGTACGCGTCGAGGAACCCGTTGTCGTCGCCAAAGCAGAGGCTGCTCGCTTGGGTCGAGAAGATCACGTATCGCCCGTCCGAGGAGATCACCGGCTCCCAACAATCGGCGTTGGCTTCGACGCCGTAAGGGCCGACGCTCACGCGCGTCGTCGTCCCGGCCGAACGATCGCGGACGAAGACGTCGACGTAGTTGTTGAGGTCCTGCGGGACCAGGTTCGCCGCGCGGCTATTGAATGCGACGAACCTGCCGTCGGCGGAGATCGACGAATCTCCGCTCGGCGCATTCCCCTCCATTCCATTCGAATCGACGCTCACGCGTTCCGTCGTTCCCAGCAGTCGATCGCGAATGAAGACGTCGGAAGCGCCGTTCTTGTCCCTGTGAACCAGGTTTGACGCATCGCTGAAGAAGGTGACGTATCTCCCGTCCGAGGAGATCGAACTCAGGCGGCTCCTGCCATTGCCCTCGTTCCCGGAGGAATCGACACTGACGCGTTCCGTCGACCCGATCGACACGTCGCGAACGAAGGCGTCGTCCTGCCCGTTCGTGTCGCCCAGGTCGAGATTGTCGGCATAGCTGGAGAAGCCCACGACGCGGCCGTCCCCCGAGATGCACGCGCCATCGCTGTCGCCATCACCCTCGACCCCGTACGAGTCGACGCTGACTCTCGTCGTGACGCCGCTGCGCCGGTCATGGACGAAGACATCGGCGAATCCATTCATGTCATTCACGTCGAGATTCGTCGCCAGGCTGTAGAACGCCACCACCATGCCGTCTCCGGACAACGACTGGTGCGTGTAGGACCCCGATCCGGAGTTTGCCTCGTTCCCGTTCGAATCGACGCTGACGCGTTCGGTCGCGCCGGTGACTCGATCGTGCACGAAGAAGTCCCAATCGCCGTTTCCGTCGCCCGGGACGAGATTGGCGGCGGCGGACATGAACGCGACGTACCGACCGTCGGCGGACAGGCTCGAGATGAAACTCGGGCCGTCAGCCTCCGCGCCAGAAGAGTCGACGCTGACGCGCACGGTCGCCTGCGCCGCGTGGACAGTCGTCGCCTCGGTCCCGGCGGCGACGAGCGCGCCAAGGATCCACCCCACCGGTCGGGAGACCATGCTTCACTCACTCCGTCGTGCGGGCGACGAAACGGGCATTCAACCGCGGCGGACGCGCCCTGTCAGTACCCCCGCTGCCGCTCCCGCGTGCGCGGGTTGAATCCCCACTCCTTGAAGAGCGGGCGGACGTCCTCGCCGGCGGCACTGGAGAGGACGGCCAGGATCAGCTCGTTCTTCTCGTCGAGCTTGGTCGACGGGGTGAAGACCTTGCGGCACTCGTCCTTGCGCTTGCGCAGCTCGGCGCAGACCTTCCGGAAGTAGGCGCGGCCGTACTTGCGGCGCAGCTGCAGGAGCTCGTAGCTGCGGTAGTCGGCGCGGTCGAAGCCGTCGAGCCACGCCTCCTTGCGCCGCTTCCAGAGCTCGAGCTCGGAATCGAAATAGGCCATGTCGCTCAGCGATTCGTTGAACCAGTGCGGCAGCGCTCCGACCTCGAACATGAAGCAGTGCATCATTTCGTGGGCGTAGTTGGCCGACGTGTCGAAGATGCCGGGCGCCTGCAGGAACATCTCCGGATCGGGCCCCGCCTGCATCGAGAAGCCGCACTCGTACTTGTTCCCGACGTGCACGAGCACCCAGCGCGGCGCGCCGCCGCTGTACTTCTCCAGGAACTCGTACTGCTGCTGCGCGAGCGCCGCCACCGTCGCCGTCTCGATCGTCGCGTCGGCGTGGTTGTAGACCGCGACGTTCTTGACGACGCACTTCTCCAAGACCGGCTCGGCGTGCCACGGGGTCGTCGGCACGGGGTCCTTGGGAGCGGGCGCGTCCTGCGGCGGCGCGGCGAGCAGCGAGGCGGCGACGGCGGACAGGATCTTCATGACGTCCGAATCGGAACGTCGATCTCTTTCGCTCGCCACGCCGCGTACGCGAGTGCCGCCTGCACATCCAGTCGATCGAGATCGGGATAGGCGGCGAGCACGTCTTCGATCGAGCGTCCGGTCGCCAGCAGTCCGACGATGGTGCCGACGGTGACGCGCAGACCTCGGATACAGGGCTTGCCGCCCATCACCTTCGGATCATGCGTGATGCGAGCGAGGAGGTCGGACGTCATGGCGGGGCGAGTCTAGCCGCGCAAATCCGAGCGTCAGGATCGGCGTCCATCGGTCGGGCCTCGCGCAGTGCGCGCCGCGCGAGTGGCCGCCCGCCTACTTGTTCACCGCGCTCACGACCTTCACGTCGTCGATCTTGATCTCGTCCTTGCTGCCCTCGGTCGAGGCGAGGATCTTGAGCTTCATCCCTTTCGCCGGCGCGGGCGGCGCGGGGTCGGTGAAGACGGGGCCGAGCTCGCCGTCGAGGAACATCTGCAGCTGCGCCTTGGCGCTGCGCACCTCGAAGGTGAACTGCCGGCCGGGATAGATCCACATCTTCGAGTCGACCTTCGCGAAGCCGGGGCCCTTCAGGATGCAGCACTTCACGCCGTCGAGCACGCTGTGGTAGCGGCCGAGGAAGGCGAAAGTGTAGAGCTCCTCGTGGGTGGCCGCGTCGTAGAGCTTCACCTCGAAGTTGGTCTTCTCCGCGCTCCACCCCTTGAAGGTGAGCGTGAAGTCGTTCGCGAGCGGGCCGGCCCACTCGAGCATCCCGTCGCCGTGGCCGACGAGCTGGCCCTCCTTGGGCTTCCACTCCTTGTTCGTCAAGCTCCAGCCGTCGGGCAGCTTCTCCTTGGAGAAGTCGAGCGCGACCTCGTCGCCGCGCGCCGCGACCAGCGCCATCCACAGCGCGAACGGTGCCAGCTTCACGTCACGACTCCTCGTCCTCGCTCGTGCTGGCCGCGTCGTTCTGCAGCGACACGCCCCACACCTCGGAGATCTGGTCGAGCTGCTTCTCGCGGAAGATCAGCAGCGGCACGCGCGGGATGCGGCGGATCTCCTCCTTGCCCTTGCTGTCGCGCACGACGATGTGGCCCGAGCCGAGCAGCAGCAGCTCGAAGACGTCGGGGTACTCGACGCTGATGCGCTTGGCGCCGCGCGTGATGGCGTCCTCGATGTCGCCGCGCCGCACCAGATGGAGCTCGTTGTGGGTGACGCGCCAGCGGTGGTTGATGAAGACGTTGAGGAAGACGCCGGCGAGGCCGACGCCGACCAGCAGCGCGACCGCGTGCAGGAATCCGGTCGACACCGTCGCGTCGAGGCTCGCGAGGAAGCGCCGCATGTGGCCCAGCACCGGCACGTGCTGCATGTCGCGCAGGTAGATGCCGCCGACCCAGCAGAGCGCGATGAAGAGGAGCCAGCCGATCGCGAGGTTGCGGCGCACGTCGAAGCCGGTCGTGACGAGGCAGGTGAGCAGGATGGTGAGGAAGATCCACGTGACGTTCGGCGCCCAGTCGGGGCGCCAGTGGAGGATCCAGGCGCAGATCTCGCTGCCCGCGACCAGCGGCCAGAACATCGCGAAGAGCGGGTAGCTGCCGAAGTGCATCTCGGAGGCGCGCCGTTCGGCCCGGCGCTCGGGCGCGGGGGGCGCAGCGGCGGCGGCCGGCGGCGGAGTCGCGGCGGTCGGCGCGGGCGTGGGATCGGCCATCGGTCTCTTCCTCCTCGACGCGCGAAGATAGCGGTCGCGGCGTGCTACGCCTGCAACGGCGCGGGCGTTCACCCGGTGCGCGCGAGCTCACTCCTTGCGGGACCGCGTTTCCGCCGGCCCGAGCGCGCACAGCGGGCAGCGCCTGTCTATTTCGAGCCCGCCGCGACGAGCTTCACGCCGCGCCAGACGCACGAAGACCCCGCCTGCGCGCCGACGCCCCACGGTCCGTCGAGGGGGCGCGCGACGGTGAACTGCGCGACGACCTTGCCGGCGAGGGTCAACTTCACGTCGGTCGCGCCCTCCTTCGGCTCGCAGTCCACGCGGAACGCGAGCGGCTTGCCCGGCTCGGAGCCGCGTGAATCGATGAACGCCTTCTGCTTCCACTGCTGGTCCTCGGCCAGGCTCCCGTCGTACTCGAAGACGGTCACGCCGAAGCCGGGCACGAACGCGAAGCTCACGAAGCGCGACTTGCCGTTCGACAGCGTCAAGTGGCCGATCAGGAGGTTCGCCTGCGAGCGCTCGCTGCGGTCGTCGTAGGTCGTCACCGAGCCCTCGATCGCGTAGGGCTTGTCGCCTGCGGGAGCGGTCCGGTAGGCGATGGCGTTGGTCTCGTCGAACGAGGTCTGCGTCCAGTCGTCGCCGATCGGCTCGAGCGAGACGAAGAACTGGAACCACTCGGGCTTCAGGTTGGCGATCCACTTGCGGAACCCGGCGTCGACGACCTTCCAGTCGGTGACGCCGAGTCTCGTCTTCAGCTGCGCTTCGGCGTCCGCCGTGAACCCCGGGCCTCCGCCGATCTGATTCAACCCGAGCAGGAACGCGCGAAACGCCTTCGACCGCTCGCCCTCGATCAGGTAGCGGAAGAACAGCCAGCGCACGTCGTAGCGCGATTCGAAGTCGAGCGCGTCGGTGCGATCGCGCAGCAGGTCTTCGACGGACGGCAGGTGCGCATCCTTCAGCAGCCGCTGGACCCCCACTTCCGCTTGCGCGTAGATCGGCCACTGCTCCGGACTCTTGAACGCGCCCTGCGCGGCGACGACCTTGGCCTCGATCCAGGTCGCCGCGCCGTCCTTCAACCAACCGGGATGGTCGCGATAGTTCGCGAGCGTGCAGTAGCGCGCGAGGTGCGTCGTCTCGTGCGCGACCAGGATCAGCGTGGCCCACGTCGGCGCCAGCGCCTTCTGCGCATCGCCGCGGATCGTCGGCTGCAGGACGACGTGGACGCTCGGCGACTTCTCGGTGGTGACGGCGAGGTTGCGCTTGAACTTCCCGCCGAGCAGCTTGTCGCAGACCGCCTCGTACTCCGCGATCGTCGCGTGCAATTGGATTTCGCGGGGCCCCCCGGCCGGCTTCGGATCCGTGCCGAACAGGGCGCACGTCTCCTTCCAGGCGGCGTCGGCGACGGCGGCCGCCTTCGTCACGATGCGCGGCTCGGCGACGTCGCAGACGATCTTGACCGGCGCACCGCGCTTCGTTGCGTCGGCCGGTTTCGTCTGCGCGGTCGGCGCATTGGGGGCGGGCGCGGGCGCAGGCACCTGCGCCGCGAGAGTCAGCAGCACCCCGATCACGGCGCGCGCCTCTCCATCGGCCGCACCCAGATATTGCGGAAGCGGACCGGGTTGCCGTGGTCCTGGAGCTTGATCGGCAGCTTCGCGGGGTGCGCGGCGTAGGTCACGACGGCACAGTACTGCGTGGCGCCGAGGATCTCCTGCGCGTGCTGGACGCAGACGCCGTTGTGGAAGACGGTGGCGCGCGCGGGGGAGACGAGCTTGTCGCCGTCGAAGCGCGGCGCCTCGAAGACGATGTCGAAGCTCTGCCACTCGCCCGGCTTGCGGCACGCGTTCACGAGCGGCGGGTACTGGCCGTAGAGCGACGCGGTCTGGCCGTCGGGATAGGTGAGGTTCTCGAAGCAGTCGAGGATCTGCACTTCGTACCGCCCCATGAAGAAGACGCCGCTGTTGCCGCGCCCTTGCGACTCGCCCTGCGCGGGCGCCGGCTCGGCCCATTCGAGATGGAGCTGCACGTCGCCGAACGCCTCCTTCGTCTCGACGTCGCCGGTGCCGTTCACCTCGGCGACGCCGTCGGCCACCTTCCACTTCGCGGGGCCGCCGCCGCTCGACCACTTCGACAGATCCTTGCCATCGAAGAGGACGATCGCGTCGGAGGGCGGGCGGCCCGGCTGCCCCTCGCTGCTCGCGGTGCCGGGCGTGACGACCGCCGGGCGCGGCCGCGCCGGATCGTGCACGTGCCACTTGCCGCCGGGCAGGAGCGGCGTGTCGGTGTAGCCCGGCGCGCCGTGGTCCTGCGCGAGCGGTTCGGCCGGCGCGACGAGCGCCTGCGCACGCCACGCCGACGTTGCAAGAAGCGCGAGCGCCGGGATCGCGACGAAGACGGTGCGGACGCGACCGGAACGCGACGGATTCAGGAAAAGCATGAAGAGTTCCTCACACTTGTCGGACACGCGGCGCGCGACGATACTTCCGGGCGCTCCACGAATGGCGGATACGGCGGCGGCGGCCGCGGCAGCGACACCGGGGAGGGACGGACGTGGCGGAGCACAGCGCCTACCAGCGCGGCGTGATCAAGCGCTACTACGAGCACCGCGACACCATCGCGGTCCACAAGCTCGCCGAGACGATCAGCAACCTCTACCTCGAGAAGAACCAGGCGAAGGTCACGTCGCTTTGGGAGGCCGCCTACAAGCTGATGCAGCAGGCGGGCGTCCCGATCAACCAGGCGTGCGTCGTCGTCGAGGACCGCGACCTCGACGAGCTCGCGAAGATCGTCTCCGAGCTCTCGACCTGAGCGACGCGCGGCGCAGCGTCACTTCTCGCGCCGCGTCAGCTCGACGGTGAGCTCGCTCGTCCCCGGGATCGTGCAGTCGACCTGGCCGGCCTCGTCGCCGATCACCGCCACCGTGTAGTCGCCGCCCGGCACGTCGTCGAAGCGCGCGACGCCGCGCTCGTCGGGCTCCGCGTAGCGCGGCCGGTTCGAGTACCCGCGCAGCATGAGCTGGACCTTGGCGTCGGCGCCGAAGCGCGCGCGGTCGAAGCGGACCGTCAGCGGATGGAGCGCCGGAGCGGCGAGCGTCACCTCCTGGTCGCCCGCGTGGAGCGTCAGCGGACGCCGTTCGATCGGCCACCACACCTCGCCGTGGTGGAGCGAGCTCTTCAGCGGCGCCCACACCTGCAGCACGAAGTCGCCCGGCGCGAGGCGCCGGAACGTGCGCGTCACCGTCTCTCCGTCGACGCCCCCTCCCTCGCGCTCGGCCGGCGGGCCGGCGAGCAGCGCGAGCGCGGCCGCCGGGACGACGTCGACGCGGCGGCGCGCCGAGCGATCGGGGCCGGGCTCGAGGCGGACCGTGAGGTTCGCGTCGGCGCCGATCGTGAAGGTCGCCTCGTGCTGGCCGTTTTCGAGCGGCTGCGCCGCGACGACCTCGTTCTCCCGCACGAGCGCGAGCGCGCAGTGCTCGCGCGCCTCGAGCTGGCCGGCGAGCAGCCGCCGCATCGTCGCGCGCGCCGCCGCGCCGATCGGCGTGACGCGCCAGGCTCCGGCGCCGGCGTTCTCGCGCCGCAGCGCCGTCCAGCTCCCGGTCGGCGCCGCGCCGTCGATCCACGCGAACTCGGCGCGCGCGTCGTCCTCCTCGCTCAGCCCGACCAGATGCACGAGCAGCGACGCGCTCGCGTCGAGGTGCGCCGCGAGGTCGACGCGCACCATGCGGTCGACGACGTCGACCGACGTCGCCGGCTCGACCACCTCGAGGTGCTCGTCGCGCAGGCCGACGACGTAGGCGCCCGGCTCGAGGCCGTAGATCTCGTAGGCGGCGGCGTCGCCGTTCCGCCGCAGCGGGACCAGCTTCCCGCGGCGTGCGAGCTCGTCGGCGGGGTGGGCCGATCCCTCGACCGCCGAGCGCTCGAGCCAGGCGACGCGGGCAGTCGTAGTTGCGGCGAGCCCGGTCACGCGCCCGAAGATCCCGGGACGGCGCGCGAGCCGGACGACGCGCGGCGCCGTGCCGGCCGCGCCGGCGCCGTCCGCTTCGAGATCGATCGTCTCGGAGGCGAGATCGGGGGAGACGAGATCGTCGTCGACCGAGTCGGCCTCGGCGCTCAGCCAGCGCGCCCACGGCGGGAGCGCGACGGCAGGGGCGGTGCGCCGCCACGCGAGCCAGCGCGAGTCGTGGCGCGGCGAGCCGCGCGCGCGCTCGCTCTCGACGAAGAGCGCGCCGACGACGAGCAGCTGGTCGTCTGGACCGCGCAGGTCGAACGAAAGCGATCGCGCCCCCGCCTCCGCCGGCGCGGCCGTCTCGGCCGGGGTGCGCTCGGCCGTCAGCGGCTTCGATGGCGGCGGTTCTGCGGGCGGCGCATCGCCCGTCGTCGCGCCGCCCCGCGCCGCGCGATCGACATCATTTCGCTCTCCACGCGAGCTCAGGAAGCCGGTCGTCACGACCGCCGCCGCGACGATCACCACTGCGGCCGACGCGGCGACGCGCGCTCGCTTCACTGCGGATGGAGCTCCTGCCACTTCTTCAGGAGCGCCGCCTCCTTCTCGGGCGGCGGGCCCTGCCGGAGCTGGTGGGGATCGCCCATCTTCGGCGGCGGCAGCCCCTTCGCCTTGGCTTCGGCGGCCATCTGGTCGGTGACGCGGATGCGTCGCTCGATCTCGGCGGGATGCCACGCGAGGATGGCGCCGAGCGTGTCGGCGATCGGCCGGAACTTGAGTCCCGCCTTCTTCGCGCGCTCATTGCTCCAGCGGTGGAAGCCGACGTAGTCGCCCTTGGGCGCGGTCCAGATCGGGAAGGGGCCGTCCTCGCCGCCGGCGCCCTCCTTCTCGATGAAGTCGGCGTCGATCCAGGTGAGCGTCGCGGGCGTCTTGCTCTGCTGGCGGCACGCCTCGAGCACGTCGCCCCAGCGTGCCGGCTTGTCGGGCCCGATCGCGTTGAAGACGCCGGTTGTCCCGTCCTCCGCGAGCTTCACCAGCCACTCGGCGAGATCGCGCACGTCGATCCACTGCAGCGGGTCGTCGGGCGAGCCGGGCGCGACGATCTCACCACCGCGTGATATCCGGACCGGCCAGTAGGAGAAGCGGTCGGTCGGGTCGCCGGGCCCGACGATGTAGCCGGGGCGGACGACCGCGCATCGCTCTTTGAACGCCGTCTGCGCCGCCTGCTCGCACAGCGCCTTCAGCCCGCCGTAGTTGGCGAAGTTCTGCCCCATGTCGGTCACGTTCGGGTCGGCGAGCTTCATGAGCGCGTGGTCCTCGTCCGCGCCGACCTTCTTGTTGTCGGCGTAGGCCGAGATGCTCGAGATGAAGATGTAGCGCCCGCAGTTCGGCGCGAGCAGCTCGGCCGACGCCTTCACGATGGCCGGGTAGTAGCCCGAGTTGTCGATCACGACGTCCCACTTCTTGTCGACGAGCTGCTCGAGCCCCTTGGGCGTGGCGTCGGGATGGAGGAGCGCGCCGTCGGGCCCGCGCGCGTCGTCGGCCGGGAGCTTCGGGTCGCGGTTGCCGTAGAGGTGCTCGACCCCCTCGAAGCCGAACGGGATGCGCTTCTCCGTCTTGCCGCGGTTGAAGACGGTCACCTGGTGGCCGCGCGCGAGCGCCGCTTCGACCGTCTTCGGACCGAGGAAGCCGGTCCCGCCGAGGATCAGGATCCTCTTCGGCGGATGGGTGTGGACGATCGGCCGGTCGGGGGCGGCCTCCTGCCCCTTGCAGACGGTGAGCAGCGCCGCGATCGCGGCGAGCGCCGAGACGCCGGCGCACGAGTGGACGAAAGACCTCCGGCAGATCGAAGCCACGGCGTTCCTCCAACGCGGCCTCGGGGCGGGTGGCCGTCGAGGGCAGCCGTACGACCTTATCGAAGTGCAGTTGCGCGCCCTCCCGCGCCGCGCGAGGCGCCCTATCATCCCGGCCTTCCGTTCCTGCCGCCGGTTTGCGAGATCTCGGGTCGCGAACCATGGAGGAAGAGCGATGCGCGCGACGCGTTCCGTCGTTCCGTGGTTGTCGGCGCTCGCGATCGGCGGCGCGGCGACAGGATTCCTGGGCGCCGCGCGCGGCGGCGCGGCGCCGGCCGAGATCGCGTGGAAGAAGCTCGAGCTCAACGACGCCTTCCTCTGCGAGGGCGCGTCGTTCGGCGACTTCGACAAGGACGGCCACGCCGACGTCGTGTCGGGTCCCTACTGGTACGCCGGGCCCGACTTTACGAAGCGCCACGCGCTCGCGGCGGTCCACCCGTTCGACCCCCTCAAGTACTCCGACAACTTCTTCGCCTTCCCCTACGACTTCGACAAGGACGGATGGCTCGACGTCCTCTTCGTCGGCTTCCCCGGCGAGGGCGCGTGGTGGGCGCGCAACCCGGGACCGGACCTGTCCAAGGATCCGATCTGGGAGCGCCACGACGTCTACTGGTCGTACCTCAAAGTCGTCGACGACAAGGAAGAGAAGGTCGTGGTCAAGGAGGTGAGCGGCGAGTCGCCGACCTTCGTCGACATCAACGGCGACGGCGTGCCCGACCTCGTCGGCCGCTCGCACTCGCCCGAGACGCCGACCAGCAAGTCGCTCAGCTGCTGGTGCTACGCGACGTTCGACCCGGACCATCCCGAGAAGGAGTGGAAGTGCCATCCGATCTCGGGCGACGTGGGCGAGGGGCCGTTCTTCCACGGCATGGGCGTCGGCGACGTCAACGGCGACGGCCGCCCCGACCTGATCGAGCGCACCGGCTGGTGGGAGCAGCCCAAGGACTTGAAGGGCGACCCGGGCTGGACGCTGCACGAGGTCGCCTTCTCGAGCGGCCACGGCGGCGCGCAGATGCTCGTGACCGACGTCGACGGCGACGGCGACGCCGACGTGATCACCAGCATCAGCGCCCACGCCTACGGACTGTCGTGGTTCGAGCAGGACCGGCAAGAAGTGCTCGGATACGAGAGGATCCGCTTCGTCGAGCACCACCTCATGGGCGAGAAGCCCGAGGAGTGCACGCACGGGATCAACTTCACCGAGCTGCACGCGCTGGCACTCGCCGACGTCGACGGCGACGGGCTGCAGGACTTCGTCACCGGCAAGCGCTTCTGGGCGCACGGCCCGAGCGGCTCCCCCGGCGCCGGCGATCCCTCCGTCCTTTATTGGTGGAAGCTCGTCCGCAAGGACGGCAAGGCCGACTTCGAGCCGCACCGGATCGACGACGACTCGGGCGTCGGGACCCAGGTGGTCGCGGGCGACGTCGACGGCGACGGCAAGACCGACGTCGTGGTCGGCAACAAGAAGGGGACCTTCGTCCTGCTGCAGCAGGCCGCGTCCGCCGGCGGCGGCGCGCCCGCGCCCGCGCCGGCTCCCGCCCCGGCACCTTCAAAAGGCGGCGACCTCGAGCCGCGCGAGCAGGGGACGTTGCCGCTCGGCCTCGACGGCCATCCGCTCAACACCGACTTCGAGACGGGCGACCTGCGCGACTGGACGAGCGAGGACGCGGCGTTCGCGCGCCAGCCGGTGCGCGGCGACCTCTCCGCCGCGCGCCACCGCGAGGCGAGCCGCCACCGCGGCGAGTTCTGGATCGGCGGGTACGAGCTCGCCGGCGACGGCCCGCACGGCGAGCTCCTCTCCGCGCCGTTCAAGGTCACGAAGCCGTGGGCGAGCTTCCTCGTCGGCGGCGGCGCGGGCGAGGGCACGGCCGTCGAACTCGTGCGCGACGGCGAGCCGCAGTCGTTCTTCCGCTGCACCGGCGCCAACTTCGAGTCGATGCAGCCGCTCGCCGTCGACCTGCACGCGGAGCTCGGCGCGGCGATCCGCATCCGGCTGGTCGACGACTCGGGCGACGGCTGGGGCCACCTGAACTTCGACGACTTCCGGATGCACGACCGCGAGCCGAAGTGCGAGCGCGCCCCTGGCGTGCCGGAGATCCTCACCCCCGACCCGATCCTCCACGCCGGCCTCTCCCCCGCCGAGGCGGCCAAGGCGATGGTGATCCCGCCCGGCTTCTCCGTCGACGTGATCGCGAGCGAGCCCGACGTCCACCAGCCGATCGCGCTCGCGATCGACGGGAAGGGGCGCCTGTGGGTCGTCGAGGCGGTCTCGTATCCCTGGCGCCAGAAGGAGGGCGAGGGGAAGGACGACATCGTCGTCTTCGAGGATCGCGACGGCGACGGGAAGTTCGAGACGCGGACCGTCTTCGCCGACCACCTGAACCTCGTGAGCGGGATCGAGATCGGCTTCGGCGGCGTCTTCGTCGGCGCGGCCCCCTACCTCCAGTTCATCCCCGACAAGAACGACGACTTGAAGCCCGACGGCCCGCCGGAAGTCCTGCTCGACGGCTTCGGGTACGAGGACACGCACGAGACGCTGAACGCCTTCAACTGGGGCCCCGACGGCTGGCTCTACGGCTGCCACGGCGTCTTCACCCATTCGCGCGTCGGCAAGCCGGGCACGCCCGACGATCAACGCATTCCCATGAACGCGGCGATCTGGCGCTACCACCCGCAGCGCCACGAATTCGAGATCTTCGCGGAGGGGACGAGCAACCCGTGGGGCGTCGACTTCGACGACCACGGCGACTCGTTCTGCACCGCGTGCGTGATCCCGCACCTCTACCACATCGTGCAGGGCGGCCGGTACGTCCGGCAGGCGGGCGAGCACTTCGAGCCGTACGGCTACACCGAGATCGACACGATCGCCGACCACCGCCACTGGGCCGGCAGCGGCCCCTACGCGGCGATCGGCCGCAGCGGCAAGGTCGGCGGCGGCCACGCGCACTGCGGCGCGCTGATCTACCTCGGCGACCAGTTCCCCGACTCGTTCCGCAACACGATCCTCATGGGGAACATCCACGGCAACCGCGTGAACAACGACCGCTTCGAGGCCAAGGGCTCGGGCTTCGTCGGCCACCACGGCCCGGACTTCATCCTCGGCAACGACAAGTGGTTCCGGCCGATCAACGAGCGCACCGGTCCCGACGGCTCGGTCTACTTCATCGACTGGTACGACAAGCACGCCTGCCACTCGACGCCGGGCGAGCTGTGGGACCGGACGAACGGCCGCATCTACCGGATCCGGTACGGCGACCTGAAGCCGCGCAGGGACGACAAGACGCTCTCCATCTTCGAGAAGGATGACGAGAAACCAGTCTTCCGGCGGGATAAAGACGCGATCCGGCGGCTCGTCCAACTGCAGCTCGAGCGGAACGACTATTGGTGCCGGCAGGCGCGGATCGAACTGCAGGCGCGAATGGCCCGGAGCGGACTTGGCGACGCCGACGAACTGAGCCGCCGCTCTCCCGAGGTCGAGAGCAGCCTGCGCGGCATCCTCGCCAACTACGCCGACCCGACGCGGCAGCTGCGCGCGATGTGGACGCTGCATGCGATTCAGAAGTTCACCGAGGACGACACGATCCGCCTGCTCGACGCCCTCGACCCGCACGTGCGCGGCTGGGGCGTCCAGCTCGCTTGCGAGAAGAAGTCGGCGGGGCCGGAACTGCTGGCGCGCATGGCGAAGGCGGCCGCCAGCGACGACTCCCCCATCGTGCGGCGCTTCCTGGCCAGCGCCGCCCAGCGCTTGCCGCTCGCCGACCGTCGGCCGATCGTCGAGGCGCTGATCCGCCATGAGGCCGACGCCGACGACGTGAACCTTCCTCATATGTATTGGTACGCGCTCGAGCCCCTCGTCCCCGTCGATCCGGCGCGCGCGCTCACGCTCGCGCTCGACCCCAAGCGCTGCCCGATCGAATCGCTGCGCCGCTTCATCGTCCGGCGCGCGGCGGCGACCGCGCCGACGCACGCAACGCTGGTGAAGGCGCTCGCGCAGACGAAGGACCCAGGCGAGCTGCGCTGGATGCTCGAAGAGGCGCACGCGGCGCTGAAGGAGCAGCGCGGGCTCGCGACTCCGGCCGGCTGGCCGGCCGTGTACGAGAAGCTGCGGACGAATCCCGACCTGCGACGCAACGCGCTCGAAGTCGCGATCGACTTCGGGGACGCCTCGGCGCTGCCGGAGCTGCGCGCGGTGGTGACCGAGAAGGGCGGGCGCGGCGACGCCGCGTGGCGCAAGCGCGCGCTCGACGCGATCGTGCGCGCCAAGGATCCGCAGGCGCCGGCGCTGCTGATGCAGCTGCTCGACGATCCCGAGCTGCGCGGACCGGCGCTGCGCGCGCTCGCCGGCTTCGCCGACGACGCGACGCCGGACGCGGTCCTTTCGACGATGAAGGCGACGAAGCGTCCGTTCACGCCCGACGAGCGGCGCGACGCGCTCACGACGCTGTCGGCGCGCGCGAGCTGGGCGAAGCCGCTCCTCGCCGCGCTCGGCCGTGACGAGGTGCCGCGCGCCGACTTCGCGGCGACCGTGCTGCGGCGGCTGCGTGACTTGAAGGACCCCGAGGTCGACGCGCTGGTCGCGAAGCACTTCGGCGTCTCGCGCGAGTCGCCCGAGGACAAGCGGCAGCGCATGGCCGCGCTGAAGCAGGCGCTCTCGCCCGACGCACTCGCGAACGCCGACCACCAGAACGGGCGCGCGATCTTCAGCACGATCTGCATGAAGTGCCACACGCTGTTCGGGACGGGGCGGGCGATCGCGCCCGACATCACCGGTGCGAACCGCGCCGACCTCGACTACCTGCTCTCCAACGTCGTCGACCCCAACGCGGTGATCGGCAAGGAGTACCAGGTCACCAACGTCTGGCTCAAGAACGGCAACGTCGTGAGCGGCATCGCGTCCAAGGAGAACGACAGCGCGCTCACGCTCATCGCGGAGAACGAGACGGTCGTCGTCGCGAAGAGCGACGTCGAGTCGCGCAAGCTGAGCGCGGTCTCGCTGATGCCGGAGGGGCAGCTCGATCCGCTCTCGCCCGACGAGGTGCGCGATCTCTTCGCCTACCTGCAGGCGCCGGCGCAGGTTCCGATGAAGGGGACGGCCGCGAGCGCGGCGCTCCTCTTCGACCAGAAGTCGCTGCAGTGCTGGACCGGCGACGCGGCGCTCTGGTCGGTCGAGCAGGGCGAGATCGTCGGGAAGACCGCCAAGGGGCTCGAGCGCAACGCGTTCCTGGTGAGCGACCTCGAGCTCGGCGACTTCAAGCTGACCCTCGAGGTCAAGCTCGTCGGCGACGCCGGCAACAGCGGCGTCCAGTTCCGCACCGAGCCGCTGCCGCCGGGGCCCGGCGGCCCGTTCGACTTCGAGGTGAAGGGCTGCCAGGCCGACGTCGGCCCCGGCTGGTGGGGCAAGCTCTACGAGGAGAACGGCCGCGGCCTCCTGGTCGACAACGACGGCACGATCGGCGGCAAGCCGTTCCTGAAAAAGGGCGACTGGAACGCCTACGAGATCGTCGCGACCGGCTCGCGCATCCGCCTTGCGCTGAACGGCCACGTCACCGCCGACATCGACGACCCCGCCGCCGCGAAACGCGGCCGCATCGCGCTCCAGATCCACTCCGGAGGTCCGACCGAGGTGAGGTTCAAGAACCTCGCGCTCGAGCTCTCGCCGCCGCCGCTGCCGCCGGCGCCCGCGCTCAAGCCGGGGGAGAAGCGGGCGGGGGCGCCGTAGCGGATCCGCGGCTCAGCGCGCGCCGCTCGCATCCGGCCGCGCCGCGCCGACCTCGACCTTGTAGAGACGGACCGCGGCGCAGCTCTCGATCACGCCCTGGATGACGGAGTAGGGCGCGTCGGCGTCGGCGCGGATCATGAGCTTGCGGTTGCTGGCGGGCGGGCCGCCGTCCTTGGACGGCTCGGTCGAGCGATCGCGGTCGGCCTCGTCGCGCAGGACGCCGCGCACGCTCTCCGGCGAATAGGTCTCGCCGCGCACCGAGATGAGCCAGTGGCTCTCGTCGCGGCACACCCCGCCGGCCGCGAACGCGGGGCAGACGACGCGCTCGCTCGCGGCCGGATGGAAGACGTTGACCGTCACGCGCGCGAGCTCGAAGCCGTGCGTCCCGTCGTCGGGCTTGCACTGCTCCGCCTTCGGGAGGCGGACCTCCTCGATCTGCCGCTGCGTCATGTCCGCGCCGAGCATGAAGAACAGGAGCAACAGGAACATGACGTCGATCATCGGGATCAGATTGCACGCGACCGACTCCTCGGCCGCGGGCGACGCGAAGCGATCGGCCATGGCGGCGGACCTCCGGTCGCGGCGTCATCGCGACCGGGGACGGGGAACGGAATGGCTGCGCCGCGGTTCGCGCGAGCGCGCCGCCGTCTACGCGGCACCGCCGAACGGGACGACCCGGAGCCGCCGGATTCTGCCGAGCTTCTTGTGGTGCGCCCGGATCCGCTCGATTTCGTGCAGCGTGTCCGCCGTGACGTAGGACTCGCCGCACGCCGTGCACGAGACGACGGGGACGCCTTCGACCAGAAACGTTCCGTCCCCTCGCCCGAAGTTCCGCGTGACGCGACGGATGCGCGCCGCTCTCCTGCCGCACAGGTCGCACTTCATTTTCATGCCCCCATTCACCGGTCCAGGGCGAAGGCCGTCAAGACCCTGAGGCGGCCGGTCGGCGTCCACTTCACGACGACGACACACTCTTCGCCTGCGGTCGACCACCCCTGGATCACAAACTTCCACTCGCCGTTGCTGCGATCCTTCTGCCGTTCGACGATCGTCCCGGTCATGACGCAACCCTCGACGTCCAGGATCGTGAGGCCGTCCGCCTCCAATTCTTCCAGGCAATGCAGCGTCACGAGGTAGCGACCCGACGCGACGAGGCGCCGGAACTGGAAGAGAGCACGCTCGAACACGATCTGCCCCGAATGCGTCGGCGGTGAGCATCCGAGGGGCAAGGACGAAGGCCGTCACGATCGGTGACCGCGGACGCGGTACGACTCAGGTCGGCCCGAGGAACTGACGCGCGGTGAGGGCGAGCCGGCTCGCTCCTATCGTTTTCCGTGCTTCCCCATCTTCTTGAACGCCCGCTCCGCGAGCATCTCGAGGTAGATCCGCTCGACCTTGGCGCGCGCCCACGGGGTCCGGCGCAGGAAGGCGAGGCTCGAGCCGATCGAAGGGTCGTGCGTGAAGCAGCGGATGCGGACGCGGGTGCCGAGCGTCTCCCAGCCGAACTTCTCGACCAGTTCCGTCAGCAGCGCCTGCAGGGTGACGCCGTGGAGCGGGTTGCGCGGTTGATGGGGTTCCATGCGTGGGGTCCACGGTAGCGTGGGGAGCTTTCCCATCCCGGAACTGGAGAGCGGACGCCCATGGCGGATCGACCGTCAGACGCCCCGAAGCTCGGCCGCAACGACCCCTGTCATTGCGGATCGGGGCAGAAGTACAAGAAGTGCCACGAAGCCAAGGACGACGCCGCGCGCGCGGAGCAGCTCACGAAGGAGCAGGCGGCGCTCGGCGAGACGCTCGACGCCGACGAGGCGGCGCGCTTGAAGAGGGAGAGCGAAGCGGCGGCGCGCCGCGGCGACTTCCAGTCGCGTGCTCGGGCGCCGTCGCAGTCGCCGCCGCCCCAGCGCGCCCGCAAGCGGACGCCTTGACCATGGTCGTGCACATGGTGCTCTTCAAGGTGAAGCCCGGAGTGAGCCGCGCGCGGCTGGTGCGCGTGATGAACTTGATCGGCGGGCTGAGGAAGAAGCTGCGCGGCATCACCTACTACTGCTGGGGCCCCTACTCGTCGCCGGAAGGGCTGAACCGCGGCTACACGCACGCCTTCTGCATGAACTTCAAGGACGCGAAGTCGCGCGACACATACCTGCCCCATCCCGAGCACCTGAAGGTGGTCGACGAGGTGCTGAAGATCCTGAAGGGCGGCGTGAAGGGCGCGCTCGCCTTCGACTTCGAGGCGTGACGTCACGCGGCAAGAGAGCCACGCATGAAACCGTCGGTCCACCTCTTCGCGACGCTCGACACCAAAGGACACGAGGCGGCGTTCGTCCGCGACGAGCTGAAGAAGCGGGGCGTCGCGGTCACGCTGGTCGACACCGGCTGCATCGGCGAGCCGCAGGTGAAGGCCGACGTGACGCGCGCCGAGCTCTTCGAGGCAGGCGGCACCACGCTCGACGCCGCGCGCGCGAAGGGCGATCGCGGCGAGGCGGTCACGGCGGCGGCGGCCGGCGCGGCGGCGCTCGCGCGCGTCCGCTTCGCGCAGGGCCGCGTCGCCGGCGTGATGTCGATCGGCGGATCGGCCGGGACGACGATCGGGACGGCGGCGATGCGCGCGCTTCCGATCGGCGTGCCAAAGCTCATGGTGAGCACGCTCGCGTCGACCGCGCAGGCGGGCGCCTACGTCGGCACCTCCGACACCTTCATGCTGAACTCGGTCGTCGACGTCTCCGGGATCAACCGCATCAGCCGCGCCGTCCTCTCGCGCGCCGCGCAGGCAATGGCGGGGATGGCGAAGGAGCGCATGAAGCCGGCGTCGAAGAGCGACAAGCCGCTGGTCGCCGCGACGATGTTCGGCGTCACGACACCGTGCGTCGAGCGGGCGCGCGCGCGGCTCGAGGCGGCGGGCTGCGAGGTGCTCGTCTTCCACGCGACGGGCGCGGGCGGGAAGACGCTGGAGCAGCTCGCGCGTGACGGCCTGCTCGCCGGCGTGCTCGACGTCACGACGACCGAGCTCGCCGACGAGCTCGTCGGCGGCTTCCTCACCGCGGGCCGCGACCGCCTCACCGCCGCCGGTGCCGCCGGCATCCCGCAGGTCGTCTCGGTCGGCGCGCTCGACATGGTCAACTTCTTCGCGCCGGAGACGGTGCCGGCGAAGTTCACGGGCCGCCTGTTCCACAAGCACAACGCCAGCATCACGCTCATGCGCACCAACGCGATGGAGAGCGCGCAGCTCGGCGTGGAGATCGGCACGAAGCTGCGCGACGCCAAGGGGCCGCGCGCGATCTTCCTCCCGACGCGCGGGCTCTCCGCCATCGACCGGACCGGAGCGCCCTTCGACGACCCGACCGCGCGCCGCTCCCTTTACGACAACGTGAAGGCCAACGCCGGCGACGTCCCGGTCGTCGAGCTCGACCTCCACATCAACGACCCGGCGTTCGCGGACGCGATGGCGGACAAGCTGCTCGAGCTCATGGGCGCGAAGCGGCGCACGAAGGCGACGGGCCCGAAGGCGAAGGGCGCGAAGAAGCCGGCGCGCGCGGCCGCGGCGAAGAAGAGCCCGCGCCGCGCGCGCCGTTGATTCACCAGGAGCGGATCTCGCTGGTCGTGAGGCCGATCAGGCCGAGGCCGGGGTGCAGGTCGAAGGTGGCGCGGCGCGCCCGCGCCGGCGCGGCTCAGCGCGAGCCGTCAGCTCCCGAGGCCGGCGGCGGTGCCTGCGACGCCGCCTTCGCGATCGGCGTCGGCGCGACCTGCCAGCGGTAGCCGTAGGAGTCGCTGAAGTAGAGGCGGTCCTTCACCGACGCGCGCCACGCGTTGAACGACTCGGAGGTGAGCGGCCCCTTCTTCTTCAGCTCGGCGAGCGCGTCCTTGGGGAGGTAGTGGTCGGCGAGCTCCTGCACGGTCGCGTCGTCGGGCTCGCGCTGGTCGAGCAGCTCGGCGAACCAGTCGAGGAACTCCGGCTTGCGGTTGCTGACGGCGTGCTCGGCGAGCACCGGATCGACGTCGAGCACGGTGCCCTCCGTCTCGGTCGTCTGCGTCACGCCGTTCGGGCCTTGCCGCTCGTCGGACTGGCGCTCCTTCACGGGATGGAGGTACTCGAGGTTGTCGCGGAAGTACGCCTCGAGCGCGTCGGGGTCGCCCTTCGTCTTCTCCCACAGCGCCTTGGGGAACTGGTTCCTCATGTAGCTCGAAAGCGCCTTCTCTTTCGCGTAGTGGCGCAGGAACTGGACGTGCACGAGCGCCTGGTCGCGGTGCGGCGCCTCGAACGACGCGCCGCGCCCGAGCGCGACGAAGGGCGCCTTCCCGTCGAACTGCTTCATCCAGACCACCGCGTTCAGGAAGACCTGGCGCGCGCTGTCGGTCATCTGCGTCGGGTCGCCGGCGAAGCCCCACAGGAACCAGTTTCCGTGGCGGCCGAGCGCCATCGACTTCGGCCCCTTGCTGTTCACGCCGCTCGAGATGTACTCGGCGTCGGGCGAGTCCTCGAAGCCGTAGGGCTGCGAGACGATGCCGTAGTCGACCGTCTTGCCGACCTCGCCGTCCTGCACGTGCCACATGGGGAAGCTCGCGGGGACGTCCTTCTCCCACGCGTCGTAGCCCTCCGGCTTGGGCTTGCTGACCGTCTCGATCTTCGGCTCGAGCGGCGAATGGAAGATCGCGTGGTCGAGGCGCATCCCGTGCGCCTCATTGGCGAGGCAGAGTCAGAGCCAGCCGATCTTGGTGTGCTTCTGCACTCCGACCATCGACCCGATCATCACGATCGGTTTCGTGAAGTCCTGTCCGAGGTCGCACTTCGCCTGGTTGAGCGACGGCTTGTCCATCGGGTAGAGCCGCTTGCCGTCGCAGACGACGACGTCCCACGGCGCCGCGGTCGCCTTCGAGAGCTGCGTCACGTCGAGCTCGCCGACCTTCTCGAAGTTCGCCTTCAGGAACGCGACGAACGCCTGCGCGCGCGGCGTGTCGGGGACTCCGGCGTAGAGCACCTTCAGGTGCTTCGCGTCGCCGAGGTCGTAGCTCGCTTGTGCGCGCGCCGGCGCGCTCGCGAGCGACGCGGCGAGGACGACGAGGCTTGCGATCGTTCCGTTCCGCATGTCCCTCTCCCGATGAAGCGACGGGCATCCCATTCTGGCGGGCGCCATCAGGGTGCGTGGGGCGCATGGGCCGCGAGGTTAGACCTTGTACGGGACGCGCGCCCGGCGCATCTTGCCCCGCTCGCCGGCCGCGCCACACCTACCCTCTTCGTCCCTCGCCCCGGAGCCCAGCGCATGCCCCCACCCGCCTCGAACTCGCGCGCGAAGATCCTCGCGCGGCTGCGGGCGAAGGTCGCCAAGGGGCAGCCGATCATCGGGGGCGGCGCCGGGACGGGGCTGTCGGCCAAGTGCGAAGAGGCCGGCGGCATCGACCTGATCGTGATCTACAACTCGGGCCGCTACCGCATGGCGGGGCGCGGCTCGCTGTCGGGGCTGATGCCGTACGGCAACGCCAACCAGATCGTGAAGGAGATGGCGTACGAGGTGCTGCCGGTCGTGAAGAACACGCCGGTGCTGGCCGGCGTCTGCGGCACCGACCCCTTCATGCTGCCGAAGCAGTTCCTCTCCGAATTGAAGGAGCTCGGCTTCGCCGGCATCCAGAACTTCCCGACCGTCGGCCTCGTCGACGGCAAGCTGCGCCAGAACCTCGAGGAGACCGGCATCTCCTACAAGCAGGAGGTCGAGGTCGTCGCGCTCGCGCACGAGATGGACCTGCTCACGACGCCTTACGTCTTCGACGAGCAGGAGACGAGGTGGATGACCGACGCGGGCGCCGACATCCTGGTCGCCCACATGGGCTGCACGACCGGCGGGACGATCGGCGTCTCGACCGCGACGCCGCTCGACGAATGCGTGGAGAGGATCCGACGGATGGTCGACGTGGCGCGCAAGATCCGCAAGGACGTCCTCGTGCTCTGCCACGGCGGGCCGCTCGCGACGCCCGACGACGCGAAGTACGTCTTCACGCGCGTGAAGGGGATCGACGGCTTCTACGGTGCGAGCTCGATGGAGCGCCTCCCGACGGAGATCGCGATGACGCAGCAGATCCGCGACTTCGTGGCACTCGAGCTCGGAGGGAAGCGGTGATGCGGGCGACGCTCCTGGTCGCTGCACTGACGCTGGCGCTGGCGGGCTGCCACTCGGACGGCAGCGCGAACGGCGAGGTGGGGACGCCCGGCGCGACGGTCCACCTCGGCGACGGCCTCACGATCGTGAACTACGCCGGCGTCCCGGTCTGCGTGACCGGCTTCCTGCTCGAGGGCGCCGGGCCGCCGACGCCGCTCTACCACGGGATCCTGGCGGGCACCTGGAGCGCGACGCGGCCGGCGCCGCCGCTCGACGGCAAGCTCCTGCGGCTGCGCTTCGCCACGTCGGGGCCCGTCTTCGACGATTACTGCGCGCGCAACGGCGGCGGGCCGGAAGGCTTCGTCGAGGAGGCGTCCGCCGCGGCGTCGCCCGCCCTGCCCGAGATCGCGCGCACGCCGGACGTCGCCGAGTACCTCTTCGGCGCCGGAAAGCGCCGCCCCGGCCTCGGCCCGCTCGTCGTCCACGTCGTGCGCCGCGGCGACGGGCTCGACGTGGCCACCGATCCCGCCGCGCGCGTGCGCCTCGAAGCGACCGGCTTCGAGGTCGAGGACCGCGGCGACTCGGTCGCGATGTACCGCATCGGGACCCAGACGCCGCTGCTGGTCCAACGGAGCGAGGACGGCGCGCGCCCCTGCCTCCACCCGCTCATGGCGCCCGACCTCGACGGCGAACTGACGGAGTTCTCGCCCGACCACCACCACCACCAGACCGGCGTCTTCGTCGGCCTGGCGCAGGTCAACGGCAAGAGCTGGTTCCACCGCACGCGCGAAGGCGCCTTCCATCGCATCGACAACTGGCGCGACGGCGCCTGGAGCCCGTCGGCGCGCGGCGGCTCGAAGCTGCGCTGGACCGTCTCCGACGACTGGATCGGCGACCACGGCCCGGTGCTGACCGAGACGCAGCGCTGGGAGCTCACCGACGAGGGCGACTCCTACCTGCTCGACGTGCGCTGGTCGGCGCGCGCGCAGGAGAAGCTCGTGATCGAGCAGAGCGACTACGGCGGCCTCTTCATCCGCATGCCGTGGACGCCCGAGACCGGCGGCCGCGCGCTGGACAGCGAGGGGCACCAAGATGCCGCGTGCGAGGGGCAGCGCGCGCGCTGGGTCGACGTCTCCGTCCCGATCCCGGGCCGCAAGGACGGGAAGTGGGGCCACATCGCGCTGCTCGATCATCCGCAGAATCCAGGCTTCCCGTCCTACTATCGCGTCGACGACCAGTGCGGCTTCGGGATGGCGGCCGCGCGCGGCGGCCCCATCACCGTCGACATCGGCAAGACGATGATCGCGCGATTGCGCCTCGTCGTGTACCTCGGCGACTTCAAGCGCGACTACGTCGAGGCGACTTGGAAGGAGTACGCGGCGACGAGGTAGGGCGTGGATCCGCGAAGCGTGAAGCTTCGCTAGCGGACCGGGAACGGGCCGAGGTCGAACAGCAGCGCTTCGGCGTTCTGGCTCGCGGTGATCGTGAACGCACCGGCGTCGTCACCGTGCAGGCCGTCGCCGGGCTGCAGCCGGTGCTTGCCGACCTGCAGCTCGCCGGTGATCGCTTGCAGCCACACGCCGCGCCCCGCGGCGATCGTGTGCTGCGTCGACGAGCCCGCGGGCAGCCGCAGCCGGCGCACGATCACGTCCTGGTGGATGCTCGCGCTGCCGTCGCGGCCGTCGGGGGAGATCACCACGACGTCGGCCTGCTCCGCCTGCGCCGGCGTCGGCTTCCATTCCGTGTAGCTCGGCCGCAGGCCGCGTTGGTCCGGCATGATCCAGATCTGCAGGAAGCGCAGGCCGTCGGTGCGGCTCGGATTGAACTCGCTGTGCGTGATGCCGGTGCCTGCGCTCATCAGCTGGATCTCGCCCGGCTTCAGCGTGCGGCCGTTGCCCATGCTGTCCTTGTGCTGCAAAGCGCCCTCGAGCACGTAGCTGAAGATCTCCATGTCGCGGTGCGGGTGCGTCGGGAAGCCCTGGCCCGCGCGCACGCGATCCTGGTTGATCACGCGCAGGGCCCGAAAGCCCATGTGCTCGGGGTCGTAGTAGTCCGCGAAGCTGAACGTGTGCCGGCTGTCGAGCCAGCCGTGGTCGGCGTGGCCGCGGTCGTCGGCGCGGCGGATCGTGAAGCTCATCGGGAGTTCTCCTTGCGGGCCGGTGCTGCCACCCGCCACCTTGGCGAGGCGCGCGCCGGCCAACCAGCCGATCGCCCAGGCGAGGAAGGTGCGTCGTTTCATGGCCGTATGGATCGCTCGCTCTGCCGCGTCGCGCCAATGCCGAGTCGTTCCGTAGGTCATGCCGATCAGTTATGACCTGGGAGCCTCCGACGGGAGTTCACCGCGTCGCAGCGCCCACCCGTCGGAGAGGCTCCCCGGCACGCGCCCATGGAATTCCATCAACTCCGCTATTTCGTCGCCGCGGCCGAGACCGGCAGCGTCACCGCGGCCGCCGCCCGCGAGCACGTGACCCAGCCGGCGTTGAGCCGGCAGATCGCCCTGCTCGAGACGCGTCTCGGCGTCGACCTGTTCGAGCGACGGAAGCAGCGCATCCACCTCACCGAGGCGGGCCGCTGGTTCCTGCCGCGTGCGCGGCAACTGCTGTGCGACGCAGCGACCTGCAAGCAGCGGCTGCGCGAGAGCTTCGGCAACGCGAAGCGCACGCTGCGCCTCGGCTTCCTCGCGTCGTTCCTCGACGATCTGGTGGCGCCGGTCGTGCGCGAGCTGAAGAGAAAGCACCGCGGCATCACCGTGAGCCTGTTCGACTTGCCGCCGCGGGCGCAGCTCGAGCGACTCGCCGCGCACGACCTCCATGCGGCTCTGCTCGCCAACCTCGAGCCCGAGCATCGCGAGCGCTTCGTCGTGAAGCCCCTCAGCCGGCATCGCTTCGCCGCCGTGCTGTCCGATGCGCACCCCCACGCCGGCGCGCATTCGCTGCCGCTCGCGGCGCTGCGCGAAGAGGACTGGGTGTCCCTGTCCGACCACGCGTTCCCCGGGCGCCGCGAGTTCCTGCGCGCGGCCTGCGCAGCGGCGGGCTTCGAGCCGCGCATCGTGGCCGAGACCGACTCGCTGAACGCGATGCTCGGGGCGGTCGCCGCCGGCGACGGCGTCGCGATCGCGCCGCGCCACTCCGAGAAGCTGCCGCACGCCGGCTGCGTGTTCATATCGCTGCAGAGCCCGACACCGGCCGTCGAGCTGATGCTGGTGTCGCCACGCGGCGAGGAAGCGCCGGAGCTGCGCACCCTGACGCAGTTGCTCGCGGCGCGCGCGCGCGAGCTCAGCGAGCGCTGAATGGTGCTCGGAAGGGTCGACGCATCGCGGTCCCGGGGCGAGGGCGATACATTGCGCCGCCGCCCCGAGAGGGCGCGCGACGATGGTGCCGGGCGACGGAGGACCTCCATGTTCTCGACGCGAATCCGGGCAGCGGTGGTTGCGGCGGGGGCGCTCCTGACGGTCGGGGGCGTGGCGGTCGCGCAGGAGCGCTGGAAGTCGCCGCCGCCGGAGATCGTGCGGATCCTCGATGCGCCGCCGGCGCCGATGGTCAGCGTCGACCCGACGAAGCAGCGCCTGCTGCTCTCGCATCTGACCGGCCTGCCTCCGCTCGCCGACCTGGCGCGGCCGATGTTGCGGCTCGCGGGGAGCCGGATCGATCCCGGCACGAATGGCCGGCACGGGCCGCGCCGCATCGTCGGCCTCTCGCTGATGCAGATCGACGACGGGAAGGAGAAGCGCGTCGAGCTCCCGCCCGACGTCGACGTCGGGATGCCGTCGTGGGCGCAGGACGGAAGGCGCTTCGCGTTCACGCTGACGCATGGCGACGGCATCGAGGTGTGGGTCGGCGACGCGCGGGAGGGCACGGCGCGCGCCGTGACGCCGCGCCGCGTGAACGGCACCGGCCGGCCGTTCCAGTGGATGCCGGGCGGGCGCGCGCTCCTGTGCGAGCTCGTTCCCGAGAAGCGCGGCGCGATGCCGGAGCGGCCGGCGGTGCCGGCGGGGCCCGCGATCCAGGAGTCGAGCGCCGACGCCGGACCGGTGCGCACCTACCAGGATCTCCTTCGGGACGCCCACGACGAGGCGCTGTTCGACCATTTCTTCACCAGTGAGCTCGTGCTCGTCGACCTCGAAGCCGGCGCGACGCGCACGATCGGCGCGCCGGCGCTCTTCGACGACGTCGAGCCGGCGCCGTCCGGAGAGCTCCTGCTCGTCACGCGGCGGGTGAAGCCGTGGTCCTGGCTCTTCCCGGCGGGCTCGTTCCCGGCGATCACCGAGGTCTGGACGCTCGACGGCCGCCTCGTGCGCGAGATCGAGCGCCACCCGCTGCTCGACAACGTGCCGATCGAGGGCGTGAAGACCGGGCCGCGCGCGATCGGCTGGCGGCCCGACCGGCCGGCGACGCTCACGTGGGCCGAGGCGCTCGACGGCGGCGATCCGAAGCGCAAGGTCGAGCGGCGCGACCGTTGGATGGAGCTCGATCCGGCCGCGCCGGGAGGCGAGCCGCGCGAGATCCTGCGTACCGAGCACCGCTTCACCGGCGCGCAGTGGCTCGATCGCGGAGACGTCGCCCTCGTGCGCGAATTCGACCGCGACCGCCGCTGGATGCGCGCGTGGATCGTCGACGTCTCGAAGGCGGCGCCCGCGCCGCGCCTGCTGTGGGACCGCAGCGTCCAGGACCGCTACGGCGACCCCGGCGCCCCTTTGACGACGCTCAACGCGGCCGGACGCAGCGTGATCCTCACCCACGACGGCGCGCTGCTGCTCGCGGGGAACGGCGCCACTCGCACCGGCGATCGCCCGTTCCTCGCGCGGCTCGGCCTCGCCGACTTCGCGAGCCGCCGTCTGTGGGAGTGCGAGGGCGAGTGCCTCGAGAGCGTGGCCACGTGGCTCGCTCCCGACGGATCGCGCATCCTCACGCGCCACGAGTCCCCGCGTGATCCGCCGAACTGGCACGTGCGCGAGCTCGCCGGCCCGTCCGCGGGCACGCGGCGCGCCGTGACCCGCTTCCCCGACCCGGCGCCGCAGCTGCGCTCGATCGAGAAGCGGCTGGTGACCTACGCGCGCAAGGACGGCGTCGCCCTTTCGGCGACGCTCCACCTGCCGCCGGGCTTCGTCGAAGGCCAGCGCCGCCCGCTCGTCGTCTGGGCGTATCCGCAGGAATTCAACGACGCCGCGACCGCCGGTCAGGTGAGCGGATCGCCGTGGCAGTTCACGATGCTGCGCGGGACGTCGCACCTCTTCCTGCTCTTGTGCGGCTACGTCGTGATGGACGGCGCCACGATGCCGGTCGTGGGCGACCCCGAGACGGCGAACGACACCTTCGTCGAGCAGATCGTCGCGAGCGCGCAGGCGGCGATCGACCACGCCGACGCGCTCGGCGCGGGCGATCGCGCGCGCGTCGGAGTCGGCGGACACAGCTATGGCGCCTTCATGACGGCGAACCTGCTCGCCCACTGCGACCTGTTCCGCGCCGGCGTCGCGCGCAGCGGCGCCTACAACCGCTCGCTCACCCCGTTCGGGTTCCAGAACGAGCGGCGCACCTTCTGGGAGGCGCCCGACGTCTACATGCGACTCTCCCCGTTCACCCACGCCACCAAGATCAACGAGCCGCTGCTCCTGATCCACGGCGAGCTCGACAACAACCAGGGCACCTTCCCGATCCAGTCGGAGCGGCTGTACCAGGCGGTCAAAGGCGCGGGCGGCACCGCGCGGCTCGTCCTGCTCCCGCACGAGGCCCACGGCTACCAGGCGCGCGAGTCCACGCTGCACGTGCTGGCCGAGATGATCGAGTGGTTCGACCGCCATCTGAAGGTGGTCGCGCCGGCGGCTTCGGCGGGAAACTGAGCGGGCGCGCGGCGCCTCATGTCGAAAGCCTCCTGCATGCTCGTGCACATCCTCCCGCTCCTGTACCTGCCGGCCGTCGCCCTCGCCGAGCCCGCGCAGGAGTGGCCGCCGGAATGGCCACAAGTGCAGGAGGTCGAGATCCAGCCGCTCGCCGCACAGGTGGGCCGTCTCCTGCGCGCGCTCGACGAGATCGGACAACCGCTGTCGTCGGCCGCAGAGCGCGCCGAGCTCGAAGCGCTGCTCCGGGGCGGCGAGGAGACGCAAGCGGTCGCCGCGATCCAACGGTGTCTCGACCGGTGCTGTCTGCTCGGTGTGACGATCAATCCGGAGAGCCGGGTGAAGGTCGTGCGTGGGCCGGCGGCGCCGCATCTGCTCGAGCAGGGATGGCGCGCGTTCCTGGTGAAGGTGAAGAACGAGGCCGGCGTCACGGCGCCGCTGCGGATCGAGAGCCCCAGTGCGCAGGCCGTCTACCGCCAGGAGGATGGCGCCGCTCCCGCCGTGAAGCTGACGGCAGCGGACGTGCGCGACCGCTGGTGCGACCTCTCATGCCACGACGAGCCGCCGCTGACGAAGGAGCTGTCGGGGCTCGAGCTCGAGTACCGGATCCTGCAGGTCTACAGCCGGGACGCCGGCCGACGCGAGGCGGTGGTCGGATGCCACGTCGGGCCGGGCACGGCGGATCTCGGCTTCCGCAGCCAGGTCGCCATCCTCTTCGAGGCCGAGCGCAGCATCGATCTCACGCTGCACGTCCGCGACGAGTCCGGCGCGCCGACGACGGCGAGCTTCGTCTTTCGTGACGCCCGGCAGCGCGTCTACCCCCTTCCGTCGAAGCGGCTCGCCCCCGACTTCTTCTTCCACGATCAGGTCTACCGCGCCGATGGCGAGTCGATCCGGCTGCCGGCCGGCGCCTACTCGGTGCAGTGCCGGCGCGGGCCGACCTGCGTTCCGATCGAGCGGGTGGTCGTGATCACGCCGGACGAGGTCGCGCCCACGGCGACGTTCGAGCTCTCGCGCTGGATCGATCCGGCGGCGCGCGGCTGGTACTCGGGGGACCATCACGTCCATGCGGCCGGCTGCGCCCACTACACCGACCCGAGCCGTGGAGTCGGACCGCTCGACATGCTGCGCCACATCGTCGGCGAGGACCTCGACGTCGGCTGCGTCCTGAGCTGGGGTCCCTGCTGGTACCACCAGAAGAGCTTCTTCCAGGGCCGCGTGAGCGAACATTCCACCGCCCGCAACCTCATGCGCTACGACGTCGAGGTCTCCGGATTCCCGTCCAGCGATGCGGGCCACCTCTGCCTGCTCGGACTCGAGGAAGACGACTATCCGGGAACCACCCGGATCGAAGAGTGGCCGAGCTTCGACCTGCCGATCCTCCAGTGGGGGAAGAGCCAGGGCGCGGTCGTCGGCTTCAGCCACTCCGGCTTCGGCCTCGAGACCGAGGACTGCGCCGTTCCGAGCTTCCAGGTCCCGGCGTTCGACAACATCGGCGCCAACGAGTACATCGTCGACGTCACCCACGATGCAGTCGACTTCATCTCGGCAGCGGACACGCCGTGGCCGTTCGAGCTCAGCATCTGGTACCACGCCAACAATGCGGGCTTCCGCACGAAGCTCTCCGGCGAGACCGACTTTCCCTGCATCACCGGCGAGCGCGTCGGGCAGGGGCGCGTCTACGCGAAGCTCGATGGCCCGCTCGAGTTCGACGCCTGGCTCGCGTCCGTGAAGGCGGGCCGGAGCTACGTTTCGGAAGGGCGCGCGCACCTTCTCGACTTCGCGGTCGAGGGCGTGCCGGTCGGGAGCGAGCTCGCTCTCGCCGCGGCGAAAACGGTACGCGTCACGGTGCGCGCGGCCGCGTTGCTCGACCTGGAGCCTCAGGCGGAGATCCGCGCGCGGCCGATCGACCAGCAGCCGTGGTGGACCGTCGAGCGCGCGCGCATTTCGGATACGCGACGGGTCGCGGTCGAGGTCGTCGTGAACGGCGCCCCGGTCGCGAGCCGCGAGATCGAGGCCGATGGCTCCGTGCACGACGTCGCCTTCGAGGTCCCGCTCGCACGCAGCTCCTGGATCGCCTGCCGCATCCACGCCAGCGCCCACACGAACCCCGTCTACGCCATCGTGAGCGGCGCACCCATCCGCGCCTCGCGCCGCAGCGTCCAGTGGTGCCTGGACGGGGTCGAGCAGTGCCGGCGCTCGAAGTCCCGCTCGCCCAACCTCAAGTCCTCGGACCGGCCCGCGTTCGAGCAGGCCTACGACCACGCACGCGAGGTCTACCGCAAGCGCCTCGCAGAGTGCGGCACCGACTGATCTGCGTGGAGCGGGAGACAGCCATGCGCTGCGCGAAGTTGCAGTTCCGCGTCAACGGCATCGAAAGGACCGTCGAGACCGATCCCTCGCGACCGCTGCTCGAGGTGCTGCGCGAGGACCTGGGGCTCACCGGGACGAAGTACGGCTGCGGTGAAGGCCGCTGCCGCGCCTGCATGGTGCTCGTGGACGGCGAGGCGGTCACGTCGTGCCGCTACTCGGTCTCGCGCGCCGAGGGGCGCGCCGTCGAGACGATCGAGTCGCTCGCGGCCGACGGAACGCTCCATCCGGTGCAGGAGGCGTTCGTCGAGGCCGGCGCGCTGCAGTGCGGCTACTGCGTCCCCGGGATGATCCTCGCGACGATCGACCTCTTGCGCCGCAACGCCGCCCCCGCGCGCGCCGACGTCGTGAAGCATCTCGACGGGAACCTCTGCCGCTGCTGCGGCTACACGCGCATCCTCGAGGCGGTGGAGCTCGCCGCCCGCAAGCTCGCGCCCCGGGAGCTGCCGCGATGACGCGCGACGAGCCGACGCTCGAGCCCGAGCGCTACGAGCTGGCGAAAGAGCCCGACTGGCGTTTCGAGCTCGGCCGCCGCGAGTTCCTCCAGTTCCTCGGCGCCGGCCTCGTGCTCACCGCGCTGCCGCCCGCGACCTGGGCGCAGGAGCGCGGCCGCCGACAGGCCGAGACGCTCGGAGCGCGGCTGCACCTCGGCGCCGACGGGACGATCACGGTGCTGTGCGGCAAGGTCGAGGTCGGCCAGGGAGCGCGCACGCAGATCGCGATGGCGGCCGCCGAGGATCTGCGCGTCCCGCTCGAGCGCGTGCGCGTGCTCCTCGCCGACTCGCGGCTCGTGCCGCAGGACGGCGGCACCTACGGCAGTCGCACCACGCCCTCGACCGTGCCGGCGGTGCGCTCCGCGTGCGCCGCGGCGTACCAGCTTCTGACCGCGGCCGGTGCGCTCACGTACGCGGAGCTCGCCAAGCTCGACGGCGTCGACTTCGCGTCGCACGCCGTGCCGGCGAACGTCGAGGTCGTGCGCGTGCCGGAGTGGAAAGTGCTCGGCCGCGCGACCCGCTTCGTCTCGTCGCGCGAGATCGTCACGGGAGCGCACCGCTTCCCGTCCGACGTCGCGCTCCCCGGAATGCTCCACGCCGTCGTGCTGCGCCCGCCGTCGTACGGCGCGACGCTCGAGTCGATCGATCTCGCGGTCGTGAAGGACGAAAAGGACGTGGTCGCGGCGCGCGACGGCGCCTTCGTCGGCTTCGCGGCGCCCACTTCGTTCGCGGCGCGGGCCGCGTGCGCGAGCGTCGCGGCGACCGCGCAGTGGAAGACGGCGCCCCATCCCTCGAGCGACGAACTCTTCGAGCGGCTCGTCGCCACCGCGTCGGAACAGGGCTCCGGCCGCGGCGGCGGCGGTCCGCGCCGGCGCGGCTCGCCCAAGGAGGCGATGAAGGGCGCCGCGCGCGTGCTGCGCGAGCGCTACCACGTCGCCTACGTCCAGCACGCCCCGCTCGAGCCGCGCGCCGCGGTGGCCGAGTGGTCGAAGGAGGGCCTCACCGTCTGGACCGGCACGCAGAATCCGGAGCGCGTGCGCGAGGAGCTGGTACAGGCGTTCCGGCTCGACGCGGGCGCCGTGCGCGTGATCGTGCCCGACACGGGCGGCGCGTTCGGTGGCAAGCACACCGGCGAGGCCGCGGTCGAGGCGGCGCGGATCGCGCGGGAGGCGCGGCGTCCCGTTTCGCTGCGCTGGTCGCGGGAGGAGGAGTTCACCTGGGCCTATTTCCGGCCCGCCGGAGTCGTCGAGACCGCGGCGGGGCTCGGAGCGGACGGCCGCATCGAGGCCTGGGAGCAGCGCAACTACAACTCCGGCGGCTCCGCGCTCGAGACGCCGTACGCCGTGGCGAACGTCGAGAGCGCTTCGTTCGGCAGCGACGCGCCGCTGCGCCAGGGCTCGTATCGCGCGCTCGCGGCGACTGCCAACACGTTCGCGCGCGAGTGCTTCATGGACGAGCTCGCCGCGGCGGCGGGCGTCGATCCGCTCGAGTACCGGCTGCGGCAGTTGGACGACGCGCGGCTGCGCGCCGTCCTCGAGCGGGCGGCCGAGCGGTTCGACTGGCGCCGCCGCAGCGCCGAATCGCGCAAGAGCGGCGCGCGCGGTTGCGGTCTCGCCTGCGGCACCGAGAAGGGCTCGTACGTCGCCGCCTGCGTCGAGCTCGCGGTCGACGCGAAGGCGGGCCGCTTCACCGTGTCGGCGATCGTCCAGGCCTTCGAGTGCGGCGCGATCCAGAACCCCGACAACCTCCGTTCGCAGGTCGAGGGCTGCATCGTGCAGGGGCTCGGCGCCGCGCTGCGCGAGGAGATCACGTTCCGCGACGGCGCGCTCGAGAACGGGCGCTTCTCCAAATACCTCGTGCCGCGCTTCCGCGACGTCCCGCCGATCGACCTCGTGCTGGTCGACCGGCCCGACCTTCCTTCCGCCGGCGCCGGCGAGACGCCGATCATCGTCGTCGCCCCCGCCATCGCCAACGCGCTCTGCTCCGCCACCGGCGCCCGCATCCGCGCCATGCCGATCCGCGACGGCCGGTTCGCGGCGGGCTGACGCGGCGGCACCTTGGGCGCATTCGCGAGCCATGCATCGGGTCAGGATCGGACCGGCGAATTCGCGAAGGGCAGCCTGGACAGTCTCTTCGGCGGCGCGTGCACTGGGATCGGGGACGTGGACGGCGACGGCGTCCCCGACATCCTCGTGGGCGCGATGGATGCCGAATTCACGAACGGCAAGACCGGGCACGCCTTTGTCTTTTCAGGAGCGACTCTCCGGGCGGGCAACGCCGATCAGGCCGCCGCGTCGACGTTCCGTGGCAACGGATCGAGCCAGGCCATCCGGTACGCGCCCAACATCGTCGCCGCCGCGGCCGGCTCGAACGTGGTGACGGTGAACTTCGACCAGCCCGCGGTGTTCGTCGACCTGCGGATCACGGAGTACTCGCGGCTGCGCTCCACGAGCCCGGACGGCGACCTCGTCGAGGACGCGATCGTGCCGGCGTCGGGGAGCTACCGCGCGACCGCCCCGCTCAACGGCGGGACCTGGCTGCTGCAGCTCGCGGCGTTCCGGGCGCAGTGAGCGCGATCCCGTTCAGAGAAACTCGACCGCAACGCTGTTCGACGCTGCGACCTTGGCCGTCGGCACGAACCCGAAGCTCTGCAGCCTCCAGACGGTGCCCGCGAGGCCGGAGGGAACGGTCGTCGCCCATGCGAAGACGCCGCCGCCGTCGAACGTGGCGAGGAGCGCAGGAACGAAGAACGGCGCGCCGTCCACGTCGACGACGGCGAGCAGCGCGAGCCCCGACGGCTCCCCCGTCCAGGTCGTGAAGGTGATCGTCGCGCCGGCGGCGACCTCCGGCGGATCGGCCTCGAGGGTGAGCCAGGGACCGTGCACGAAGACGTCGGCCGCGCGGTTCGAGTCGCCGGCGACGAGATTCGAGGCGTTGCTGACGAAGACGACGCAGCGCCCGTCTCCGGAGATCGCCGGCGACGAGGCGTAGGGCGAGTGGGCATCGTCGTTCGCCTCGGCGCCCGACGTGGAGACGTCGACCCGCACGGTCGTCCTGAGCGTCCGGTCGCGCACGAAGACGTCGGCGACGTCGTTTTGGTCATCGGCCACGAGGTCGTTCTTGCTGATGAACGCGACCCAGCGACCGTCGGCGGAGATCGAGCCGAAGATGCTCGCCTGGTCTCCCTGCAGGCCCGACGAATCGACGCTGATGAGCTCGGTCGTCGCCGCCTGCCGGTCGCGCACGAAGACGTCGACGTCGACGTTGCCGTCGTCGGCCGTCAGCGGCCCGGCGCAATTGAATGCAACGAAGCGACCATCGGCCGAGAGCGAGGACGACCCGCTGAAGTTGCCGAGTTCACCGGCAAAATCGATGCTCACGCACTCGTTCGTGCCGGTCTGGCGGTCGTGCACGAAGACGTCGAGGATGACGCCGGTGAGGCCGTCGACCAGGTTCGTCGCCTGGCTCTCGAAGGCGACGAAGCGCCCGTCCGCGGAGAGCGACGGCCGGTAGCTCGAGCCGTCGCATAGGGCGCCGGAGTAGGAGATGCTCGCGAGCTCGGTGGCACCGGTCTGACGGTCGTGCACGAAGATGTCGTCGCTGTTGTTCGTGTCGCCCGCGACGAGATTGGTGGCGTTGCTGGAGAACGCCACGAAACGGCCGTCGGCGGAGATCGAGGCGTGGGGGTACCAATTCGGCAGGTCGACCAGGTTCTGCTCCGCTCCCGACGAGTCGACGCTGACGCGCTCGGTCACCCCGGTCGCCCGATCGCGCACGAAGACGTCGGATCGGTCGTTGGTGTCGCCCGGGACCAGGGTCGACGACGCGCTCTCGAAAGCGACGAAGCGGCCGTCGGCGGAGAGCGCAGGGAAGACGGAGAATCCGCCCACCATCGCGCCGTTCGGATCGACGCTGACGCACTCGATCGTTCCCGCCAGGCGATCCCGGACGAAGACGTCGAAGTCCTTGTCGAGGTCGCCCGCCACGAGATTGGTCGCGACGCTGGCGAACGCCATGATCCGGCCGTCGCTGGAGATCGCGACTCCGGAGCCGCTGCCGCCGTTGCCCTCGACTCCCGCGGCATCGACGCTCATTCGCTCGGTCTGTTGTGCCGACGCGAGATCGCGACCGGCGAAGAGCAATGCGGACAGGACGATCGACCGCGGCATGGTGACGGAATGCATGGCCAGCCCTCCTGAGCCGACGCAGCGCTGCAAGGGTGAAGCCGCGGCATCTGCCCGGCGCGTCGCCGCGCGCACGGTCTTCGCCGGGAAGCCGTCCTCGGTGCGGAGGGGGCTGCCACCCGGTCGGGTCGCCGCGCGCGGACGCCGACACATCGCGCGTCCCGGTGCAAGACGACGCTGGCCTCGATGAAACAGGCCTGATCCGCGGCATCAGCGTGGGCGTTGCGTGGGCGTCGGGACGGAGCGCCACTGTCGCAGCACCGCCTGCGCGATCGTCTCGTTTCCGAGCCGCGTGCAGTGTCCATTGCCGCCGACGTACAGGGCCTCGGCGCCGCCCGCGTGTTCTCTTGCGATCCGGCGGAATTCGCCGGTCGGGTCCGCGACTTCGAGGCCGAGGGAGTGCGCCATCGCGAGCAGCGCGTCGCGCACGACGTCGTAGTCCTTGGTCGTCTCGCGCCGGCCGGGGATGAACACGGCGCTCAGCGTCGCTCCGTCGCGCTCGACGGCGGTCCTCAGGCGCTGGACGATCGCCCGCGTCAGGTCGAGGCCGTCGGGACCCGGCCGTGCACACCGCTTCTCGACCTGCCAGCGCCATTCGCGGCGGATCGCACCGGCGCCGAGCGCCGCGAAGCGCGAAGGCAGAACGTCGAGAGCGCGCAGGAACCACGGATCGCACCACGCGTCGTGGGCGGCGAGCGGCTCGTCCTCGAGCCGTGCGAGGACGTCGGGGAGGCGCGCCGGCTCCAGGCACGGCACGTTGAGCAGCTCGAGCGTCCCGTCCGAGCGCATCAAGAAGCGCGGCTTGCTCAGCGGCCAGTCGCTCTCCTGCAGCATGCAGCGGAAGACGTTGACGTGCCGCGGCAGGTCGTCGGGGAACAGCCCGAGGATCACGCGATCGGGCCGTTCGCGGCTTCCCGCCTGCTCGTAACGCAGGACGGCCTGGTCGATCCCGAACGCCGGGACTCCGAGGTTCAACACTTCCGCGCCGCCGCCGAGCCCCTGCTCGAGCAGCACGGGCCAGGAGTCCGCGGCATCGACCTCGCTGCAGAACGTGAACGAGTCGCCGATCGCGAGGATCCGGGGTTGGCCGCGGCTCGACCGCGCACCGTCGCTCCCGACGCGGAATCCGCGAGCGTCGGTCTGGTACCGGCCGTTCTCGACGTTGCACGACGGCCGCAGCGTCCAACCCGTGGTCGGGTCGAAGCTCGTGATCGTGCGACCCTCGAGGATGTCGGTGAGTTCGCGCTCGACGCGCGCGCGATCCGGCCGGAACGGCTGCAGCCGGATCGGTCCCAGGTACGGCACGCCGTCCTTCCAGCGCGTCATGCCGCGGGTCGCGAGCTCACCGATCGAACACGCGAGGGCGACACCGAGCACGATCAGCAAGGCCCGGCGTCGCCTCCGCAAGCGGGATGGCTGTGCGTGCTGCTCGCCCTGTCGCATGGCGCGGACGACTCACCACACCGTCGGAACGTAGTCCTTCAGGAACTGCCCGCTCCCGTGGTTTCCGGTGAGGAAGCCGCTGATGATCGGGTCGCAGACGCGGGCGGCGCCGTCGATCACGTCGAGCGGGGGCTGGAAGCCCTCCTGCTCCTTGCGCAGCGCGATCTCGGCCGGGTCCTCGTCGGTGACCCAGCCGGTGTCGACGCTGTTCATGTGGATGCCGGAGCGGCGGTAGTCCTGCGCGCAGGTGCGCGTCAGCATGTTGAGCGCCGCCTTCGCCATGTTGGTGTGGGGGTGCTTGTCGGTCTTGGTCCCGCGCCCGAACTGGCCTTCCATGGCGGAGACGTTGACGACGTGCTTGTCGGGCGTCGCGACGCGCTCCATCAGCGGCTTGAGCCGCGCGTTCAGCACGAACGGCGCGATGGCGTTCACGAGCTGGACCTCGAGCAGCTCCGGCGTCGCGACCTCGTGCAGCCGCAGCCGCCAGCTGTTCACCTTGCGCAGGTCGACCTGCTGGTGGTCGACGTCGAAGGCTTGTTCCGGGAAGAGCGCGGGGTCGTGCGCCGCGTCGGCGGCGTCCCAGGCGAGCTGCGAGAGCTCGGCGGCGAAGGCGTTGGACGGCGGCGCGAGCGCCGGCGCGTGGTCGACCTCGCCGGCGGCGACGGTCGGTGACGGCGCGAGCAGCGCGCGCGGCCGCGCGCCGAGCTGCGCCACGGCGCGCCGCTCCCCCTCCATCATGTGGGCGTAGTAGGCCGGCGGGCGGCGCACCGTCTGGCAGGCGTTGTTGACGATGAAGTCGAGGCGGTCGAGCGAGTGCAGGAGCTCGTGGCAGAGGCGCTCGACGCTCGGCGTGTGGCGCAGGTCGAGGGCGTGGATCTGCAGGCGGCCGGCGAACGACTCCGCCTCCGGCAGCGCGGCGTAGCGGTTCGCGGCGTCGGCGGCGAAGCGCGTCGTCACGTGCACGCGCGCGCCGCAGCGCAGGAGCTTCAGCACGATCTGCTGCCCGATCTTCACGCGCCCGCCGGTCACGAGCGCGACGCGACCGCGCAGGTCGCAGAGCTCGGTGCGCTTCCTGAAGTTGAGCTCGGCGCAGGCGGAGCACATCGAGTCGTAGAAGGGGTGGACGCGCGTGAAGGGGGTCTTGCAGACGTAGCAGGTGCGGGGGTTCACGAGCTCGGCGGGGACGGCGGGCGGCGCGGGGGCCGGCACGTGCGCGGCGATTTGCGCCGCTGCCGCAGTCGCGTGGGCCGGCAGCGCGTGCTTCGGCAGCGGCGCGCCGTCGGCTTTCCCTTCGATGCGCGTGCGCCGCAGCTCGGACTGCTCGAGCGCGCGCCGGTCGCGTTCGCGCTCGCGGCGCCGCTCCTTCTTGCGGAAGGCGCGGCGCAGGCGGCGCCGCTCGACCTCGTCGGGATCGACGATGTACCCGCAGGCGGTGAGCAGCCGCTGGCGCAGCTCGAACGGCACCTCGGAGAGGGCGGCGCGATCGCGGGCGAGGCGCTCCATCCAGGCGACGAGCGCGGCGACTTCCGGAGGGGTCGGGGCGGGGTCCATGGGGCCCGGCATCTTGCCCGAAACGGCGCCGGCCCGCCCGCGCGCTATCGTCCCGCGCTTCCTCGGAAAAGGAGACGGTCATGCTGCGGTCGCTCGCGCCCCTGCTCGCGCTCGCCTGCCTCGCCGGATCGGGCTGCAAGAAGGAGGAGGCCACGGGCCCCTCCGCCGATTCGGGCGGCGCGCAGAAGCCGCTGACGATCTGGTGGTTCCAGTGGCCGCCGGCGGACGGCCTGCAGGAGCTCGGCGACGACTACACGAAGGCGACCGGCACCGCGGTCAAGGTCGTCCAGATCCCGCTCATGTCGTATCAGACGAAGACCTTCCTCGAGTTCAGCAACGCGACCGCGAGCCATCCGACCGAGTTCGACGTCATCATCGGCGACAGTCAGTGGATCGGGCGCGGCGCGACCGAGAAGCTCTACGTCGATCTCACCGACTGGCTGAAGACGGTCGTCGACTTGAAGACGATCCACGAGCACGCGGCGCGCTACCTCTGCGAGTATCCGGAGGGGAGCGGACGGTGGTTCGCGGCGCCGTGCGAGACCGACGCGGTCGGACTCGCGTACCGCAAGGACTGGTTCGAGGATCCGAAGGAGAAGGCCGCCTTCAAAGAGAAGTACAAGCGCGAGCTCAAGGTCCCCGACACCTGGGAGGAGTTCCGCGACGTCGCCGAGTTCTTCCAGCGGCCCGACCAGAAGCGGTTCGGCTGCGCCTTCACGACGAGCCGCGGCTACGACGGCCTCACCATGGGCGTGCAGAACCTGCTCTGGTCGTTCGGCGGCATGTGGAAGGCGCCCGACTCCAACAAGGTGAAGGGCTACCTCGACACGCAGGGAACCGCGGACGCGATCGACTTCTTCAAGACGCTGATGAAGCTCGGCCCGAACGGCGCGACGCAGCTCGACTACGGCGACCCGGTCGAGTACCTGAAGAACGGCTCGCTCGCGATGTGCGTCAACTACTTCGCCTTCTTCCCCGGCATCTTCGACAAGCTCGGCGACAAGGCGGGATTCGCGGTGGTGCCGGGCCACGGAGGCAAGCGCGCGCAGAGCCTCGGCGGCCAGGGGATGAGCATCTCGACCAAGATCCCGGCCGCGCGCCAGGAGCTGGCGAAGAAGTTCATCGCGTGGTTCCTGACCGTCGAGACGCAGAAGAAGTGGATCACCAAGCCGGCCGGCTTCACCGCCAACGTCGAGATCCTGAAGAGCGACGCCTTCCGCAAGGCGGCGCCCTACAACGCGCCGTTCGCCGACTCGATCGACACCATGCGCGACTTCTGGAACGTCCCCTGCTTCAACGAGCTCCTGAGCGCCACCCAGAAATACGTCGGCATGGCCATCGACGACCAGATGGAGACGAAGGCCGCGCTCGCCAAGCTGGCCGACGAGTCGGAGCGGATCCTGAAGGAGGCGGGGCTGCTGAAGTAGGCGGCGCGTCGGGCTGAAAGCCCGCGTGCTCGGCGCTGCTCAGCCCAAGTCGCGCCTGATCCGTGAATCGAAGCTTCACCTTCGAAGTTTCATCCGACGAGACCTCGTCCGGCGCGCTTTGGCGATGGCCGATTTCATCTGCCGACGGACTTCCGCGTAGCTCACCGACTTCGAGGGATCCGCGTCGTATTCGGCGAGCCGCCGATCGATCTCCGCCTTGACGGAATCGGGGATCGGCGACGCCTCGAGCTCCTTTTCGATGCTCTCCCAGAGCTCCTCGACGAGTTCGATGCGGTCATCGAGGCTCAGAGCCAACAGTTCTTTGAGGTGGGCGTTCATTCTGGATGACCGATGCCGCCGACTTCGAGGCTGCAACATGGTTCGCTCCTTGGCGCCGGTCGATCGGCTGAGACTATCCGCGCGTCGCACCCTCGAGTGATCGTTGCGCTTCCTGCGCTCCGCGATGGCGAAATCCGGAGTCGACGCTGCACCACGTCCCGTCTCGCGAGCACCACGGCGATGCCGTTCCTCCGGGAGTCGCACGATGCGCCCGATGTCCTGCTCGATCCTCGTCGCTGCATTGCTGTCGGCCTTCACGGGCCCGGCGGGCGCGACCGAGTGGTACGTCGCGACCAACGGAAGCGACTCGAACGCGGGGACGGCGGCGAAGCCGTGGCTCACGATCCAGCGGGCCGTGCAGTCGGTGCAGCCGGGCGACACGGTGCACGTCGCGGACGGGACCTACGCGGGGTGGGCGACCGACGTCGCCGGCACGCCGAGCGCGCCGATCACGTGGGTCGCGGACGGCGCCAACGTCGTCGTCGATCGCCCGTGCGTCGGCGGGCCGGGGAATCCGAACGACAACATCCGCTTGATGTACGCCGACTGGAACGTCGTCGACGGCTTCCGCTCGATCCAGGCGCCGCGCGCCGGGATCTCGCCGCGCGGCGATCCCGACACGCCGATCACGGGCGTCGTCGTGCGTCGCTGCACCTGCGATGCGAACCAGACCTGGGGCATCTTCGACGCCTTCGCGAACCAGTGCACCTACGAGGACAACGTCTGCTCGAACAGCGTCGACGAGCACGGCATCTACCACTCGAACTCGGGCGACGACGGCGTGATCCGCCGCAACCACGTCTTCGGCAACTACGGCAACGGCATCCACCTGAACGGCGACGCGAGCCAGGGCGGGGACGGCGTGATCTCGCGCATGGTGATCGAGGGGAACGTGATCCACGGCAACGGGGTCGGCGGCGGCGGCGCGATCAACATGGACGGCGTGCAGGACTCGACGATCCAGGACAACCTCCTCTACGACAACCACGCGAGCGGGATCATCGGGTACCGGATCGACGCCGCCGACGCCGCGAAGAACGACGTGATCTGCAACAACACCGTGATCATGGCGGCCGACGCCCGCTGGGCGCTGAAGCTCGTCGACGGCTCGAGCGGCTGCACCGTCTTCGGCAACATCCTCTACCGCGACCACGCGTTCCGCGGCTCGCTCGCGATCGACGCCGCGTCGCTCTCCGGCTTCACGAGCGACTGGAACGTCGTGGTCGACCGCTTCTCGACCGACGGCGACGCCACGAAGATCTCCCTCTCGACGTGGCGGTCGACGACCGGACAGGATCAGCACTCGATCCTGATCGATTCGACCCAGCTCGACGCGTACTTCGCCGATCCCGCGAACGACGACTGGCACCTCGCGAGCGGCTCGCCCGCGCTCGACGCGAGCGTCGCGAGCATGGCGGGCCACAGCGCGCCAGCCACCGACTTCGAAGGCAACCCGCGGCCGCAGGTCGCGGGCTTCGACGTCGGCTGCGACGAACATCGTGATGCGGCGGCGTCGAACTACGGCACCGGGTGGACGGGGACGTTCGGGGTGCCGTCGCTCGGCGTTTCGACGCCGCCGCACTTTGGAGCCGCGTTCGACCTCCTGCTCGGCAACTCGGCGGGAGCGGACACCGTCGCGCTGCTCGCGATCGGGACTTCGTCGGCGTCGATCCCGACGAATCGCGGCGGGACGATCCTGGTGCTGCCGCTCTTGTGGCAGCTGGTCTCGGTGCCGTCCGGCGGCGCGGTGCTCTCGAGCGGCGCGCTCGACGACCCGGCGCTCGGCGGAGCGGAGGCGTTCCTGCAGCAGCTCCAGCTCGACGCGGGGGCGACGAAGGGCGTGTCGTTCAGCGAGGGGCTCGACCTCGTCGTCGGGGACTGACGAGGGGATCGAGCACCACCCGCTTCAGCCGCAGCGCGTTCGCGATCACCGACACCGAGCTCACGCTCATCGCGAGGCTCGCGACCATCGGGTCGAGGACGAGGCCGAGGAACGGCTGCAGCACGCCCGCCGCGAGCGGCACGCCGAGCAGGTTGTAGACGAAGGCGAAGAAGAGGTTCTGGCGGACGTTGCGCATGGTCGCGCGGGAGAGGGCGCGGGCGCGCGCGATGCCGCGCAGGTCGCCGCGCACGAGCGTGACGCCCGCGGCTTCGAGCGCGACGTCGGCGCCGGTGCCCATCGCGATGCCGACGTCGGCGTGCGCGAGGGCGGGCGCGTCGTTGACGCCGTCGCCCGCCATCGCGACGACGCGCCCCTGCGAACGCAGTGCGCGCACGACGGCCGCCTTCTCGTCGGGCTTCGTCTCCGCGAGCACCTCGTCGATGCCGACCTTGCGTGCGACCGCCTCCGCCGTCGCACGGTGGTCGCCGGTGAGCATGACCACGCGGATCCCGGCGGCGCGGAGGCCGCGGATCGCATCGGGCGTCGACGCCTTGATCGGATCGGCGATGCCGAGAAGGCCGGCAGCCCGCCCGTCGATCGCGACGTACACGACGGTCTGGCCCTCGGCGCGCAGCGCCGCCGCCGCCGCGTCGAGCGAATCGGCCGCGACGCCCGCCTCGTCGAGGTGCTCGCGATTCCCGAGCAGCGCGCGCTTGCCGGCGACGACCCCGGCGACGCCGCGGCCCGTCGTGGCGCGGAACTCCTCCGGCTCGAGCAGCTCGAGCCCGCGCTCCGCCGCGCCGCGCACCACGGCCGCGGCGAGCGGGTGCTCGCTCGCGCGCTCGAGGCTCGCGGCGACGCGGACGAGCTCCGTCTCGGTCGTGCCCGGCGCCGCAGCGACGCGGACCAGCCGCGGCCGTCCCTCGGTGAGCGTGCCGGTCTTGTCGACGACCAGAGTGTCGGCGCGCTCGAGGAGCTCGAGCGCCTCGGCGTCGCGCACGAGGATCCCCGCCGTCGCGCCGCGCCCGATCCCAACCATGATCGACATCGGCGTCGCGAGTCCGAGCGCGCACGGGCAGGCGATGATGAGCACCGCGACCGCGTTGACGAACGCGTGCGCGAGCCGCGGCTCGGGTCCGGCAGTCGCCCAGACCGCGAACGTCGCGGCCGCGACGACGAGCACGGCCGGCACGAACCACGCGGACACGGCATCCGCGACCTTCTGGATCGGTGCGCGGCTGCGCTGGGCGTCCGCGACCGTCGCGACGATGCGCGCGAGGAGCGTCTCGCTCCCGACATGCTCGGCGCGCAGGACGAAGCTGCCGCTGCCGTTGATCGTGCCGCCGGTGACGGGCGAGCCGTCGCGCTTCTCGACCGGGATCGGCTCGCCGGTCACGAGCGATTCGTCGACCGCGCTCTCGCCATCGACGACGACGCCATCGACGGGGACGCGCTCGCCCGGCCGTACGCGCAGTCGATCGCCGCGCCGAACGTCGGCGAGCGCGACCTCCTCGTCGGAACCGTCCTCGCTCACGCGGTGCGCCGACGCCGGCGCGAGGTCGAGCAGCGCCCGGAGCGCGCTCGACGTCCGGCTGCGCGCCCGCAGTTCGAGGACCTGGCCGAGCAGCGCCAGCGTCGTGATGACCGCCGCGGCCTCGAAGTAGACCGGCACGGCGCCGCCGTGGCCGCGGAACGCCGCAGGGATCGCTGCGGGGAAGAGCGTCGCGAAGGCGCTGAAGAGCCAGGCCGCGCCCGTGCCGAGCGCGATCAGCGTGAACATGTCGAGCGAGCGGCGCGCGACCGACGCGACGCCGCGCCGCAGGAGCGGCAGGCCGGACCCGAAGACGACCGGCGTCGCGAAGAGGAGCTGCAGTCCGACGCTCCAGCCCTCTCCGAGCGCGTGCTGCAGCGGCTGGCCCGGGATCATCTCCGACATCGCGAGCACCACGACCGGCAGCGTGAGGAGCGCCGCGAGCCGGAAGCGCCGGCTCATGTCGCGGAGCTCGGGCGACGTCGTCTCGGCGGCCGACGGCATCCGCGGCTCGAGCGCCATGCCGCACTTGGGGCAGGTGCCCGGTCCGTCGTGCACGACCTCGGGGTGCATCGGGCAGGTGTAGGTCGTGGCCGAATGCGCAGACGGAGCGGCGGGCGGGGTCGGGCGCACGAGGGTCGGCTCCGGTCGGACGTGAACGGCGCGGTCGTCGGCTGCGGCGGGCCCGCAGCAAGCTGGATGGGCGGCATGAGCGTGCTTCATGGAGCACCTCCTTTCACCGCCGCTGACGCAGGTGGCGCGCGTTCATTACAGTCCCCGCGCCGGCCGCCCGGTCCGGCCCGGCGAAAGGAGATCGGCGTGGGTTCGGATTCCCCGGGTGCACCGGCGTCCGGAGTCGTGAAGCTCCTGGTCGAAAACCACCGCGCGTTCCTCCGCTTCCTCGAGCGTCGCGTGGGGAGTCGCGAGACGGCCGAGGATCTCCTTCAGGACGCCTTCGCGAAGTCGCTCGCGCGCGGCGCGGCGCTCCGGAAGTCGGAGTCGGCCGTCGCGTGGTTCTTCCGGCTGCTGCGCAACGCCGCGACCGACCACGCGCGGCGGCGCGGGGCGGCCGCGCGCGCGACCGCCGCCTTCGCGCGGCAACTCGCCGACCCCGAACGTGCGTCCGCCGATCGACGCGAGATCTGCGCCTGCGTGTCGCGACTCGCGCGCACACTCAAGCCCGAGTACGCCGACGTCCTCCGCCAGGTCGAGGTCGACGGAGTGCCGCTCCAGGAGTTCGCCGCGCGCGAAGGCATTACGCCCGGCAACGCCGCCGTCCGCGCCCACCGCGCGCGAGCGGCGCTGCACAAGCAGGTCATCCGCTCGTGCGGCACGTGCGCGGAGCACGGGTGCGAGGACTGCAGCTGCGGAGCGACGAACGCGCGGCGCGACTAGGTTCACTCGCAGCCCGAGGCGCGGTCACGCGCGAGGCCGACGCTCCTCGTCACCGCCGCCCGCGTCCGTCGCGACGCGCCGGATCGATCGAGTCGCTGGCCGGGATCCTCAGTTCCACGTCGCGTGATCCGGCCTGCACCGATGTCCGGAGCGTGGGGATCTCCCGACCTCCGCGCGTGGACGACATCCACCGTGCCGTGAGGTCGACGATCGCGCCGACCGGGACGTAGAGCGTGAATCGTCCGTCGTCTTCGACCATGGCGCCGCCGACGAATGTCCCGTCGGCTCCGTTCGCGAGGACCCACGCGTGGTTGGCGGCCTTCCCGTCCTCGTCGAGGAGGCGGCCGCTGATCGGATGACCGACCCGCAGCACGATCCGGAGGTCCGTCGCATCCGAGGCAACGCCGTCGAGGTCGACGGGAAGGAGGTGGGCCAGCGCGTCGGTGCGATCGGGGAAGTAGGGGTACGCGTTCAAGCGATAGCGCCCCTCCGAAAGTCCGCGCAATTCGAAGCGCCCGTCCGCTTCGCTCTGGGTCGAGACGCGAGCTTCTCTCCCGATCATCGATTCGACCGCGACCCGGACTCCGGCGATCCCCTCTCCCGTTTCGAGCACGACACGGCCCGCGATCCGGGCCCCTGTCGGGATCGTGATCACGACGCCGCTCTTCACCTCCCCCGCGGCGATCGCGATCTTCGTCAGCGCCGTCTCCTTCGTTCCGGCCGGTGACGCCTTCAGCGTGAACTCCCCTTCCGGCAGGTCCGCGAACGAGAAGCGCCCGCGATCGTCGGAGCGGACCGTGCGCGACTCGACGTTTCGGAGATTGCTGTTCGGCGGGCTCTCGTTCGGCCGCAGCAGCCGGCCGGAGTCCCGATTGCGTCCGGACAGGGTCACGTCGACGTTCGCGACCCCCTTTCCCTCCGCGTCGACGACCCGGCCGAGCAGGAGCGCCGGCGCCGCGAGCGTGATCGCGCCGACGTCGAGCGACGGACCGTCGAGCTCCGCCGCGGGCAGGTCGAAGACGACTGTCGCCGTGCCGCACTTCTGCACGAGGAGCGTGTGGCGGATCTCCGCCGTCAGGTCCGCGATCTCGAAGCGGCCATCCGCGCCCGTCGACGTCGAAGGCCAGTCCGTCAGGTCTTGGCGCAACCCGAACGCCTTCCCGACGGCGGCGATGTACGCCCCGGCGACGGGGGCGTTCGACGCGTCGACCACTCGACCGGTGACGGAGCGCGCCGGCGTCAACGCGAAGTCGACCGCGACCGCTCCCTCGACCGCCGCGGGGATCTCGCTCTGGACCTTCCGCCCGTAGCCCGCGGCGCGAACGTTCAGCTCGGACATGCTGCTGCCGGCGAAGCCGCGCAGCTCGAAGGCGCCGCTCGCGTCCGACAGTACGGTTCGATTGAACGTCCAGTTCTCCGCAATCTCGGCGCCCGCGATCGGCTTCCCGCTCTTCGCGTCGGTCACGTGGCCGCGCGCGACGAAGCCGCGGGCGAGTGCGGCGTCCTTGACCAGCGTCCCGTCGGGCGCGAACTCGAGGCGGATCCAGTCGGGGCAGCAGTCTCGTTGCGGAAGGATCTCGAGGACCATCTGCTCGGACGGCAGCCCGTCGAAGCGGTAGCGCCCGTCGACGTCGCTCTTCGTCCAGAACACGAACGTGCCGGTGCCCGCGTACCGGAACACGCGCAGCCGCGCATCTGCGACCGCAGAGCCGTCGTCCTGGTGCGTCAACCGTCCCGACAGCGTGCAGCCCCGATCGAGCACGACGACGACCCGCTCGCCCGCGAACCGATTCACGACGCCGCGGCGCGCGAATCCGGCCGCGGAGACGTCGAGGTCGATGGGTCGGCCGCGTTCGAGCCGGAAAGAGAATCGCCCTTGCTGGTCGGAGCGCAGCTCGGCGAGGCGGTCGGTGCGATACCGGTATTCGAGGTCGAGCATGTTGAAGCTGCGGCCCGGAGGGAGCAGCACGACGATCGTCGCGTCGGCGATCGGCCTTCCGCTGGCGTCCTGCACGATCCCGACGAGCGCCGCCTCGCGCGTCGTCGCGTCGTCCGCGTCTTCGCGGTCGTCCGGCGGCGCCGCCGCGGGCGTCGTGGCCACGTTGCGCGTGGGATCGAGCGCGGCAGGGGTCGCGGCGGCCGCGTCCATCGCCGGCCTCGACGAATCGATCGGCGACGACGACTCGGGGCGGCGCGCTCCACCGTCGTCGCCCTCGTGCACGAGTCGAATCAGCGCGGCGACGCCGGCCAGCGCGACGACGAGAACCACCACCCCACCGATGCTCGCGCGCCGGCTCATGAGGACGAATCCCCTCGTGCGTCGACCTTCAAACTGCGCATCGGCCGCCGATCAGTGTTTGCCCGGCGCCGGCGCGTCCGGTGGCATCGTCGCCTTCAGCACCACACCGTCCGCGCCCGCCTTGACCCCCGACGCGGCGACGCCGGTGTCGCGCATGAACTGCCCCGGATGGGGCAGCTGCACCGAGAGGTTCACGACGGCGCCGTCGGGCACGAGCACGGAGAAGCGCCCCTCGCCGTCGGTGTCGTCGGTCCAGGTCGGCTTCTGTCCGTCGATCTGCGCCTGGACCCAGGCGCGCGCGATGCGATGGCCGTCCGCGTCCGTGACGACGCCGCGGATCGGCGCGCCGACCGTCATCACGACGTCGAGGTCGACGGTCCCGGCCTCGACGGAGTCGAGCTCGGCCGGCAGCAACTTGCACCGCTCGTCGGTCGGATCGCCGGACGAATAGATCGCCCGCACGCGATAACGGCCGAGGTCGAGCCCGCGAGTGTCGAAGCGGCCGTCCGCTCCGCTCAGGGTCGAGACGCGCGTGGTCCCGCCGTCGGCCGATTCGACGGAAACGCGGACGGAGGCGACGCCGACCCCCGCGGCCGTGACGACGCGACCCGCGATCGACGCCCCGTTCGCGAGGGTGACGACGACGCCGCGCTTCACCTCGCCCGCCGCGATCTCGACCGGAACCGGCTTCGGCTCCTTCCGCTGCGACGGACGCACCAAGACCTTGAAGGAGCCCGCCGGGAGGTCGGCGAAGGAGAAGCGGCCGCGCGCGTCGGTGCGCGTCCGGCGTTCCTCGACGTAGCGGCCGAGCGTCTGCGGCCGTGGTTCGCGCGGATCGAGGAGGCGGTAGCGATCGTCGTTTGCCCCGGCGAGCGCCGTGTCGACGTTCGGCAGGCCGACGCCCTTGTCGTCGACGACGCGACCGATCAGCAGCGCCGGCGGCGACAGGACGACGTCGCCGACGTCGAGGGAGTGCGTGCCGTATTCGGCCGCGGAGAGCTCGTACACGACCGTCGCCGCGCCGCGCTTCTGCACGAAGAGCGTGTGGTGGAACTCCGGATTGAGGCTCGCGATCTCGAAGCGGCCGTCCGCGCCGGTGCGCGTCGACGGCCATTCGGCGAAGTGGCCCCGGTTCAGCATCGCGCTCGCGACCGCCGCCACGTAGGCGCCGTCGACGGCGGCGTGCGACGCGTCGACCACGCGCCCCGTCACCGCGCGCGCCGGCGTCAACGCGAAGTCGAGCGCGATCGTGCCGTCGACCGGTTCGGGCAGGTCCCTGCGGCCCTGCTTGCCGTAGCCCGGCGCGCGCGCGTGCACCTCGTAGGATCCGGGGCTGCCGAAGCCGTGGAGCTCGTAGGCGCCTTCCGCGTCGGCGCGTGCGACCTTCGTGAAGACCCAGCTCTCCCCCACCTCCGCGCCCGGGATCGGCGCGCCGCTCTTCGCGTCGGTGACGCGGCCGCGCACGACCAGCTCGCGCTCGAGCGCGAAGTCCTTGACCAGCGCGTGGTCGGCGCCGAATTCGAGGCGCACCCAGCCGGGACTGCGTCCGCGCGCCGGCGTCACCTGGAGCATCATGTCGTCGGCGGGGAGCCCGGCGAACCGATAGCGGCCGTCGGCGTCGCTCGTCGTCGTGTACGAGACCGTCGACGGTCCGCCGTACCGGAACACCTTCAGCTTCACGTCCTCGACCGGCGTGCCGTCGTCGGCGCGCGTCAGCCGTCCGCTCAACGTGCAGCCCGCGTCGAGCACGACGACGAGCCGCTCGCCCGCGTACCGGCTCGGGATCCAGCGGCTCGCGAAGCCGTCCGCCGAGACCTTGAGGTCGACCGGCCGCCCGCGCTCGAGCTGGAGCGCGAAGCGTCCCGCCCGATCGCTCTTGAGCTCGGCCCACGGATCGAGCTGCGCGTTGCGTTCGAGGTCGAGCACGGAGAACTCGCGCGACGGCGGAAGAAGGACCTCGATCGTCGCGCCGACGATCGGGCGTTCGGAGCCGTCCTGCACGACCCCGGCGAGCTGCGCCTCGCGTCCCGGTTCCGTGTCGTCGTCGACCGGCTCGATGACGACGTCGGGGAGCTCGGGCTTCGGGACCGCGTCGCGCGTCGCAGCGAGCGCGGCATCGGCCGCGGTGGCGGATTCGGGAGGAGTCGTGGGCGGCGGCGCGGAGGCGGGCGTCGAATCTGCAGCGCGCGAGGCGTCCTCGCGATCGAACAGGAATGCGCGGACGGCCCAGGCTGCGCAGGCAACGAAGACGAGCGCGGGGATGGCGATCCGGAGGCGGCGGCTCATGGACGGAGTCCCCCGTCACATGCGGTCGAACGATCCGACGCGAATGGGGATGGTAGTGCGGCGCAACGGGCGCGACCAGGAATCGTCGCGGCGCCCTTCCAGCATCACGTGCGACGGCCACGCGCCGTGATCGCGTGGGCGTCCTGCAGCAGCGCGTCGATCGACTTCCAGTCGGCGCGCGCGTCGATCCGGATCCCGATCCAGCCCTTGCTGCCGAGGTAGGGTGGCACGAAGTACCGCCCCTCGTCCGAGCGCACGAGATCGTCCTGCAATCCGTCGGCGCACTTCATCCACACGCCCGCGCACTCCGCGCCGTGATGATCGTCGACGACCATCGCGAACTGCCGCCCGCCGACGCAGAAGACCGGCGTGTCGCGCGAGACCTTCTCTTCCACACCCTGCAGCGCGCGCACGCTCTTCCTCACGCGCGCGCGGACGCGCAGCGGGGACGTCGGCGCGCGCGTCTTCGAGCGCTTCACGACGTCGGCGCCGGTTTCGACGCGGCGAGGCGCAGCGCGACGTACCCCGCGAGACCCGACGCGAACGACCCGACCAGGATGCCGACGCGCTCGAGTCGCAGCTCCGCCACCTCGCCCTGCTCGAAGGCGAGCGAGGCGATGAAGAGGCTCATCGTGAAGCCGATGCCGCAGAGCAGCGCCATGCCGTAGAGCTGCCGCCAGCCGACCCCTTCCGGCAGCGCCGCGAGGCGCAGCTTCGTCGCGATCCAGCACGGCGCGAGCACGCCGATCTGCTTGCCGAAGAAGAGCGCCGCGGCGATGCCGAGCGGGACGGGATGGAAGGCATTGGGCATCGAGAGGCCGAGCAGCGGCACGCCGGCATTCGCGAGCGCGAAGATCGGCAGGATCCCGAACGCGACCCACGGATGGAGCGCGTGCTCGAGGCGGCGCAACGGGGGCTCGGCCTCGACCGGTCCGGCGCCGGCGCCGGCGCCCGCGGCGGTGCGAGACCGCAACGGAATGAACATCGCGACGACGACGCCCGCGAGCGTCGCGTGCACGCCCGACTTCAGGATCGTCACCCACAAGAGGACGCCGGTCACGAGGTACGCGGGGAGGCTGCGGACGCCGGCGCGGTTCAGGGCGGCGAGGACCGCGACGAGGACGGCCGGGACGACGAGCGTGACGATCGAGAATTCCGACGTGTGGAACACCGCGATGATGATGATCGCGCCGAGGTCGTCGAAGATCGCGACGCTCAGCAGCAGCGCCTTGATCGCGACCGGCACGCGCCGGCCGAGCAGCGACAGCACGCCGAGCGCGAACGCGATGTCGGTCGCGGCCGGGATCGCCCAGCCGCGCAGCGCCTCCGCGTCGTGCCGGTTGAAGGCCGCGTAGATCGCAGCCGGCACCGCCATCCCGCCGACCGCGGCGAACGCCGGCAGGACCGCGCGGCGCACGCTCGAGAGGTGCCCCTCCACGATCTCGCGCTTGAGCTCGAGCCCGACGTGCAGGAAGAAGACCGCCATCAGCCCGTCGTTGATCCAGAGCAGCAGCGGCTTGTCGACGCCGAACTTCCCGATCTTCACGACCATCGGCAGGTCGAGCAGCGCGGTCTGGATCACGGCGAGCGGCGAGTTCGCGACGAGCAGCGCGAACGCCGTCGCCGCCATCAGGACCAGCCCGCCCGCCGACTCCGAACGGAAGAACGCGCGGACGCGCTCAACGAGTCGCGTCATCGCTCTCGCCGAAGCTCCGCAGCACGTCGAGGTCGAACCTCCCGTCGCGCACGCCGTCGACGTCGTCGAGCTCCGCCATCTTCTTCTTCAGGTCGGCCTTCGTGACGGCGCCCTTCTTGTCGAGCAGCTCGAGGACGCCGCCGAGCACGAGCGCGAGGTACCCCACGTCGGCCTCGAGCCGCGCCGTCCGCGTCGCCGTGTCCCGGCTCCTCTTCGCCGCCCACTTGCTCCGGACCGACCCCATCTCGTCGACGCGCCGCACGTCGCGCATCTGCGCGTAACGCGAATCGGCGAGGATCCACTCAGAGAGTCCCATCGCGGTCTCCCTTCGTGCGGCACGGACGCGTGCGGCCGCGTCGTGCCAGTCTGTCGAATGCACGACGCCGCGACTACTCCTCGTACACGTACCAGCCGTCGCCGAGGTCTTCGACGGCGAGGACGTCGACCCAGCGCGCGTCCGCATGTGCCAGGACTTCCGGGTCGACGTAGAGCAGACCCTTCTCCTGGATCGGCGTGCGGTCGTGCTCCCCCTCGTAGAAGATGAACTTGATCCACGATCCGTCGTCCGCCACGGCCACGTATTCGGCTCCCCACTCGCGGATCCGGCCGAGGTCGACGTAGTGGAAATCGAAAGGGCCGGGCCGGCGATGGGGTTCGGACTTCTGGGTTGGAACCGCCGCCGCAGCTTTCTCGTCACGGAGCAATCGGTCGCGCTCCGCCAGCCATTCACTGCGCCGCTCGTGGAATCGTCGCGCGTACACGCCGTCGCGCGGCGGCCAATGGCCGAGCCCGAGTCCCTTGAATGTCCGATCGAGTCCGAGCATCGCGGCGGCCGTCGCCAACAGGAGCACCACGGCCTCGGCGAACGAGCGACCCGCCTCCCTCCACGAACTCCGGATCCCCGCGACGAGCGTCGTGACGCTGACCAGTGCCACGAACGCGATGACCCACGCGAAAGCGTAGGGAATCCGGTCGAAGAAGGAGATCGAGGCGTACTGCTCTCTCGCGCACATGGCGAGCGAAGCCGTCGACCAGATCGCGAAGAGCCAGCGCCGGACCCTTCGTCCCTTCCAGCGATCGACCGGGTCTGCCATGGGAGCTCGCCGTCGTCTTCCGACCGTGGAAACCGCGACTTCGACTATTCCCACCCGAACTTCAGCAGCGGCCGCCCGCACTTCGGACAGGGCGTTCGCAGCCGGGCGGGACTCACGTTGGCGACGTGGCAGATCGGACAGTGGACGCCGTCGCGCGGAAGGTTGAACTTCTCCCGCATCTTCGAAAGCCCGTCCGCGACGCGATACACCACGTCGTCCGCAGCTCCGATCGGCGGCAGACCCGACGATTCCGAATCGGGCATTCCGGCGTCCACCTGCGTGAACAGGATCCGCTTGCCCATCGGGCGGCCCTCCGAAGTTTCGCGCCCGGTCGCCTGCCGTCGAGACCCACTGCACGCCGGTCCCGACAACGAGACACCGCCGCCGAGCAGGGCTGCGGCGACGATCACTGCGCTGCGCACGGCTGCGACGCCGAACAGCGCCCGCAGCTGCGGCAGGTGGATCCGCATGTCAGGAGTCACCGTGAACATTCTTGCCGCTCGTCGCCAGGCCCTGGAGGATCGCCTCCACGTTCTCGAGATTCTTGCCGTAGTCGACCACCGTCACGAAGATCAAGGGCCGACTGCTCACGTCGACCTGCACCGTCCCGTCCTGGAGAACCTGAAGCGCGATCCCGATCTTCTCCCCGAACGACCAGAACGTCATCGGCATGTGCGCGACCAAGGTCGGTGTTTCACCGTGGACGACTCCGATCCTTCTCGCATGGATGCGCTCGAGGGTGGACCGCATCTGCTCCAGGACCTTGTTCACGGGTCCGGGGACGATCGCACGACTTGACTGGGTCACGCGTACTGCGCCACTTCGCCCCGGCCGACGGCCACGGATCAAGTGCATCGAACCAAGAAGCGTCGTCATGACGACGCCGAAGAACGCTCCGCAAAGCAACCAGATTCCGACATGTCCATGGGTGAAGCTGATCAAGTAGCCCAAGACACCGGTCATGAGCGAGAACAGGCCACCGAACAAGACGAACAGCTTGATCAGGAACCAAGCTGTGCTCTCTCTCGTCGCGATCCTGGCGTCTACCACGCGCGTGTCCTCCGGACGACCTCGGACCTGCCGCGAGGGCGCGTCGAGCACCGACCGGATCCCGACAACCGTCCCCGCGATTTCATCAGCCGCATCCGCATGTTGGTCGCCGCCTCGACGCTACTTCGCCCCACCGCCCTCCACCTCGGCGAGATGCACCAAGTCCCGAGCTTTTCCGAGCATCTTGCTCTTCACGAAATCCGCGAACTCCTGGCTCTCCTCGGGTTCCTGCCATGTGAGCGTCGCGAACGCGGCGAATGGCGTCAGGAGCATCGATGGCCAGCCAAAGACCAGAACGGTGTCGTATCGACAGTCGAATTCCATCATCTGCGGCGCATTGGGAAGCGACGAGAGCCGGATCACGAATCCAGCCCGGTAGCTGAACCACTGAGGCAGCACGCCGAACGTCATCGCGGGGAAGATCGGGATGATTCCAGCCGCCGGAGCATTGTCGACGACCGTTGCTGCGAGTTGCACGTTCCAGTCAGTCGGTGATTCGACGACCTCCCCGAAGATGCCCGTCCTTCTCAAGCACGTCGCCAACACCTCGCGCGAACTCTCGTTTTCCGCCGATCGCACGACGACACGGATCTTGCGAAGCGACGCCATCGCGGCGGGATCCACCTCGACACTGGCCTTCTCGGCGTTCGGGCAGCGAAACGCCCCCCATCCGACGCAGCCGACGGTCGCGAAGGCGGCGAGAATTGGCGCGCCCTTTCGAGCGATGCGCATGCAAAGGGCTCCTGTGCGAACCGTGATTCAGGCGTCGAACGGCCGAGGATCTGCCGCGGCGGCGCGGAAGTCATCAGTTCCGCGGGCCAATACGATTCCCTCACCTGCAAACCGCAGTGCAGTCTACCGTACGGTCTACTCACGGGGTGCCCGGCGTCTTGGCAGGTGCAACCGCTTGTTAGGCGCCAAGTCACTTTTGCCGAAGGAGGGTCAAGTAGTCCCTCAAGACCGACGCCTCACCGCATCCAGAATAGACACCGATACCGGCTTCAAAGCCGATGATTAGCGTGAAACTGCCGTTGGGCAGTTTCCAGATCCAACTAGTTACGTGTCCACCCTGCGGAGTGCGAACGCTACCGTCGTGTTCAATCTGCAGCGATGGGTCACCGAATTCCAAGGCGGCGTCACCTTGCGTCATGCCCTTTAGTCGCGTGGTAACCTTGGCACCATCTCTGTCAAATTCACGTTGCCATTTTGAGAGATTATCCAGATTCAATTGCCCGCTGTGCCGCACAGCGTCTCCGAGCCCTAGACTGGCTTCTTGTATCTGTCCTTCAATTCGATTCAGTCGAGTCTCGAGGTAACTGCGCAGGTCGACGTCATCCTGCCGTGCCGCATCTTGCTGTTCCGGTCCTTGACCTCGTCGCACTTCCGACAGATTCTTTATCGACTCTTCGAGAACCGCCAATCTTCGAAGAACATCATCAAGTCGCGAAACGACTTCACGATGTTCAGTGACGAACTTCGGCGAGTCACACTGTTGCCCGGTCGGCACAGAATCTGGCTTCACAAACCATGCGACGCCAATGCCGAGGATGAGTCCAAGTAATCCGACTAGGAGCGAGAAGGTTGGGCGAAGCGTCATGACCGTCACCTTGGACGCCTAACGACCGCGGATCAGCTGCAAGGACGCATTTGAACGCCGGCCGGCTTTCAACCAACGTCCCCGCGGCCTTGTCAGCTGCTTCCGCATGTTAGGCGTCACGTTCGATTCCCGAGCGTCTGGTATCTGAATTAGTGACCTGCCCCCGCTCTTTGGTCCACCTCGTATGAGAGTTTGGTCTTCGTCTG